>NZ_BAAIGC010000019.1:0-93872 GCF_054653495.1 Nocardioides sp. AN3 | reverse complement strand
GGCGTCGACGGCCTCGGTGATCACCGCCGCCGACGCGGCCGGGAACCCACCCGCCGCCAGTGCCTCCCGGGTCACCTGATGGCCCTCGAGAGCCTTCGCGAGCCTGACCTGCCGTTTCGCCTCCCCGGGGGCCAGCCGGACCTGGACCCGCAGCCAGGCCGGCAGGCTCACCGCCCCCTCGAAGGAGGCCAGATCGTTGAGGTCAGCCTGCGCGACCAGCCGCAACGTCAACGCCTGCAACCGCGCCTGGGCGGCGTAGGCCTCCCGTAGCGACTCGGCCAGCTCCTGCTGGCTCAACGCCCAGACGGTGTCAGTACTGACCTCGTCCAACACCTCACCCAACCGGCCGGTGAACCGGTGCACCTGATGCGACCGCGTCACAGCCGGCCGACGAGGCGGCTCCGGAAAAGGAGAGGTCATCAGGGCTCCACGGACAGCAGACGGACAAGTCAGCAGATCGACGTGGAGGGACCGGCGAACCGGGACGATCTACGAGCATTAGAACATACATTCGAAGGCTTGGCAAGGGCGATCGGTGGACTGTGGGTCATGTCGCAGGACATCGCCACGAGCGCCCGGGCAGATTCGCCGCCCATGCGACGTCAATGCGCGCGGGCGGTCAGTGATCGGTGAAGATCTCGCGGGCCTCTCTGGCGGCGTAGAAGACCAGCACATAGCCGGCTGCGGGATCGGCCCACCACCAGTCGTTGACTGCGTTGAGCAGCAGGCCGACCAACACGGCCGCAGCCAGGAGTGCGTCGATGAGAGTGACTCGGCCCTCGGTCCTCAGCACTGGGTTGTTCAGCGCGGCACCGGTGCGTGCCTTGCCGGCGGCGAGCCCCAACATCACGGCAGTCGTCACAGCCGTCCAGACGATGCCGAGCGGCGAATGATGTGCGTGATGCCCGAGGGCAAGAACCCATGTCGACTGGACCAGGAGGTAGAGGGCGAGCAGCGCAAACGACACGCCGATAAGGCGCAGTGCCCGACGCCGACGCCGCTGACTGGTGTCCGACAGCTCCCAGATGACGACCATCGAGGCACCGATCTCGATCAGGGAGTCGAGCCCGAACCCGGCGAGCGCGACCGAGCGGGCGCCGAGGGCGGCGAAGGCCAGCACGACGATGCCCGCGACATTCCACGAGAGGGTGGCGTACTCCAGCACGAACCCTCGCCGACGAAGTGCCCTCTGAGGGGCGTCGACAGCGACCACAGCGTGAAGTCTGGCAGCCGTGTCTGCTCCGGTCGCGGACGGCGAACCACCAGCCGCGCGCCCGCCTGTGTCCGGCGGCGATCTCCTGCGACAACGGCCATGACGCGGCCGGGCGGGTGCGCCCGGCGTACCGCCGCTGGGCCGCTAGGCTGACCGCCGCGGGAACCGCGACGGGGGTCAGGAGAGGGCGACCATGCACGCAGAGCACGCGGCCTCGGGAGCAGGCCGATGATGGAGGACCGGCGCGAACCGGTCGCGCGCTACGTGGTGTTCGCCGATGGGGCGGTGCAGAGGAGATTCGCGGAGGTCGCGGAGTCGACGTACCAGGATCTTGCTCGCCTCGACGAGTGGGCCGGACCCTCGACCCTGGAGCTTCCGGACACTGAGCGATCCCACGAGCGACGGGGGCTCTTGCGGCGTGCGAGTCGCGAGACACCGGTCGAGACGTTGGCCGTCACCAGCGGCTTGGCGGCCGCGGGGGAGACGGGGCGCGACGTGCCGGCGCGGATCGCCGCCATGGGCGGCTGTGCGGCGGAGCGCGACCTGTCCGCGACGATGGGGCGAGTCGTCCTCGAGCTCGTCCGTGACCTCGCCGGCGCGGCCGTGGGCGAGCAGCGCGAGCACCTCGCCTACCGGCAGACGCAGCGCTTGGCGGCCGAGCTCCAAGCCCTGCGGGTGGTCCTGTCCGAGGTCGGCTGCCAGCAGCCGGAGGGCTGTGTGCACCTCCGCCCGCCCGAGCAGTGGGGGCGACGCGTCGAGGACGTGGAGGTGGCCGAGGTCCGCGCCGTCCTCCTGGAGCTCGCCGAGAGGGCGGAGTCCGGCGCGAATCACTGAGACGGCCGCTAGGCGCTCCCGAACTCCAGCAGCGCCACCGGGGCCGACGTCGGAGCCTCGGAGCCGCCGGTGGGCTCCACGGTCATCCCCGCGCCGACTGCTGTGCTTGCGGAGCCGTTGAGCACCATCTCGCCCGAGCTGACCCCGGCCGGGACGACGCCGGCAGGGAGCATGCTGCCCTGAGTGTCCTGCAGCCACATCTCGTAGACCTTCCCGTTCGGGAGGGTCGGCAGATCCTTGACGACGACGGCGGCCTTGTCGAGCTTGGCCGACCGGTAGACGGTGACCGTGCCTCCGTCTGCCAGGGTCTGCGTGGTGCGCTGGGCGTCGGGGGCCTGCGCCACCCGGTCGACCGCCGAGATCGACGGCGGCGTCGGAGCCGAGCCTGTCCAAGGGTGCCAGATCGCGGCTCCGCCACCGACCAGGATGACCGCGGCCGCGGCGGCGACCAGCGCACTCCAGCGGCGCCGCCGAGGAGAGTGGAGGACCAGCGGCGGCAGCGGGCGCACCACGGACGCGTCGGCAAGCACCCGCTCACGCAGGCCGGCCGGGGGTGCGACCTCGGTGAGCTCGGCCAGTCCGACCGCGGCCTCACGCAGGCTGTCGACCTCTGCCTGGCAGGTCGGGCAGCCGGCCAGGTGCTTCTCGAACTCGGCGCGCTCGTCGTCGTCGAGGGCGTCGAGGGCGTAGGCCCCCGACAGCGCGTGGATGTCAGTGCTCATCGCGCGCCCCCACTCCCAAAGTGTCTCGCAGGCGGATCAGGCCGTCCCTGATCCGGGTCTTGGCGGTCCCCACCGGCAGCTCCAGCATGCTGGCCACCTCGGTGTGCGTGTAGCCACCGAGATAGGCGAGCTCGACCGCCTCGCGCTGGACCGGCGTCAGCATCTCGAGCGCACCCCGCACACGGCGGGCCTCGAGCGAGGCATGGGCGGCTTCGGCGGTCGAGTCGTGGCTCACCGGCTGGTTCCTCTGCTCGTAGGCGACGTCACGGCGGGTCGCCGACTCCGCCGCCCGGACCCGGTCCACGGCTCGGCGGTGGGTGATGGTGAGCATCCACGCGAGCGCGCTGCCGCGGTCGGGTCGGTAGCGGGACGACGTACGCCAGATCTCCAAGAAGGCCTCCTGGGCGACCTCCTCGGCTTGCGCCGGATCCCGCACGACTCGCAGCGCCAGTCCGTAGACCTTGGCGCCCACGGTGTCGTACAGCTCCGCGAACGCAGCCTCGTCGCCCCGTGCCGAGCGGCGCAGCAGCTCGCCCGGGTCGGCGCCCGACGGCGCCCCCTCCTCGGGGGCGCCGCCGGGGACGGGCCGAAGATGTTCCACGTCTCGATCTCCGTCAGTCCTCGGGGTGTGGCGTCACTTCGCCTTGGGCATGAGCACCGTGTCGATCACATACACGGTGGCGTTCGCGGTCGGGATGTTGCCACAGACGACTCCTGCATCGTCCACCTTCATCCCCGACGTGTCACCGGTGACGGTGACCATGTCCTTGTTGAGCGTGGTCTGGGTGCCGACGACCGAGGTCGGGTCCAGCTGGCCGGCCACCACGTGGTGGGTCAGGATCGCGGTGAGGGTGGCCTTGTCGTTGAGCACCTTGTCGAGCTGCGCCTTCGGGATCTTCGAGAAGGCGTCGTTGGTCGGCGCGAACACCGTCAGGCCGCTGGCGCCGTTGAGGGTGTCGACCAGGCCGGCCTTCGTGACGGCCGTGACCAGCGTGCTCAGCAGCGGGTTGTTGCTCGCCGCCGTGGCGACCGGGTCCTTCACCATGCCGTCGAACGAGCCGGCGCCGCTGGTCGGGATCGCCGAGCAGCCGGGCCCGAAGGTCTGCGAGCCGGCGTCGCTCATCGCGCCGCCCGAGCTCGACGGGTCCGAGCTCATCGACGGCGAGGAGGACATCGAGCTCGGGTCCGAGGCAGCAGCGCCGTTGCCGGAGTCGCTGCCGCCGCAGGCGGCGAGACTCAGAGCGAGCGCCGAGGTCAGGGCGACGACGGCCGCGCGGCCGGTGGAGCGGGAGAGGGTGTTCATGGCAGGTGCCTTCCGTGAGCATCAGTGGTCTGTGGCTGTCCGTCATGACGTCGTGCACCTGGTCTTCGGAGCGACGGAGGATCCGGATGGGTCGGGCGATCACGATCCGACGGTCACGTTGATCGTGTGCAGCCCGCTCGCCCCGTCGGGGAACGGGTTGGCCCGCACCGGCGTCTGCACCTGCCCGTCGCCGTCCACGACGCGGCACGACAGCGTGTGCGCGCCCGGCCTCGCCTCCCAGCGGTGGAACCACTGGCGCCAGTAGACCTCTCCCGCCGACGGCCCCAGCTGCGCCGCCTGCCACGGACCGCCGTCGATGCTGACCTCCACGCGAGCCACGCCACCGTTCCCCTGCGCCCACGCGACACCCCCGACGACGACCTCGCCGGGATCGAGCTGCGCGAGCGGCCGCGGGGTGTCGATCCGGCTCGAGATCTTGATGGGGGCGCGGGTCGCCCAGCCGCGCTGGGTCCAGTACGCCGACCGCTCGGCGTACGTCGTCAGCGTGAGCCGGGTGAGCCACTTCGTCGCGCTGATGAACCCGTAGAGGCCGGGGATCACCATCCGCACCGGGAAGCCGTGCTCGCGGGGGAGCGGCGCGCCGTTCATGCCGACGGCCAGCATCGCGTCGCGGCCGTCGGTGGCGAGCGCCAGGGGCGTGCTGATCGTCATGCCGGCGAAGTCGGTGCTCAGGATCTGGTCGGCTCGCGTGCCGACGCCGGCGCGGTCGAGGACATCGGTGAGGCGGACGCCGAGCCAGCGTGCGCCCCCTGCGTAAGGGCCGCCGACGCTGTTGGAGACACAGGTGAGCGTGATGTCGCGCTCGATCATCGGCATCGTCAGCAGCTCGTCGAACGTGAGCGTGAACGGGTGGCGTACGTCGCCGTCGACCTCGAGCCGCCAGTCCGAGCTGCTCAGCACCGGGACGTCCAGTCGGGTGTCGACGCGGTAGAAGTCGCCGGAGGCGGTGCGCCAGGGGGTGATGCCGTGGACGGTCCGGTCGAGGTCGGCAGGGAACGGCGGAGCCGGGTCGGCGGCGGACGGCAGGGCGATGTCCTCGGGCCGTCCCCGGGCGGACGCTACCCAGCGACCGAGCTGACCGACGACTCCGGCCGCAAGGACCGTCACGCCGATCCCCACCAGTACCCGGCGCCGAGACGCCCCGGCGGAGATGTCGGCGGAGGTGTCGGCCGCGGCGTGGGTGGCGGGATCGGGGCCCCTGCCCACGGTCCAGCCCGCGCAGAGAGCAACGAGGACGCCGATGGCGATGACACCGGCGAGCATGCTGGGCGTCGCGTCGCCGAGGCCGGCAGCGGGGCGACGTACGGCGCAGACGGCCGCCACGGCGGCGAGCGCCCCGAGGACGCCGGCACCCCAGACGCGTCGACGGCGTGCCGCGAAGCCCGCGGCGATGGACACGAGCAGCACCGCCACGAGCACTGAGCCGACGAGGATCACCTTGTCGTGCGTGCCGAAGTGGGCGATGGCCCAGTCCTTGACCGACGTGGGCGTGCGGTCGATCACGGTGGAGCCGACGGCCAGGACGGGGGAGGCCGACGGGGTCGTCACGGCGGCGAGCAGATGGCCGGCAGCCAGCCCCGCAGCGGCGGCGGCCGGGCCGACCGCCGCCAGGGTCAGGCGGTCTCGGAAGGAAGTCATGCCCTGGGTTCGGAGCGGCGGCCGGTGCCAGATCGGATCGCAGGGGAGATCCACACCCATCCGATCTCGCGCAGGCGCCGAACACTCGGTGAGGACAGTGTCGGAGGGAGGCCAGCATGGGAGACCACGGGCCAGGAGGACGAGTAGCCGTCATCGGGTCGGGCGTGTCGGGCCTGGCGGCGGCGTACGCCTGCTCAGCTCGCGCCCACGTGACGCTCTATGAGGCCGACGACCGTCTCGGTGGCCATGCCGACACGCACGATGTCGTCGACGGGGACCGCAAGCTCGCCATCGACACGGGGTTCATCGTCCACAACCGCCGGACGTATCCGACGCTCATCCGGATCTTCGACGAGCTCGGCATCGAGACCCAGGACTCCGAGATGTCCATGTCGATCGTCGACGACCTCAGCGGCATCGGCTGGGCCGGTGCTCGAGGACTGCGGGGGCTCCTGCCGGATGCCCGCCACACGCGGGACCTCGCCCACCTGCGGATGCTCGCCGACATCCCTCGCTTCCACCGCCGCGCACGCCGGCTTCTGGGTCCCTCCAGCGGGAGGTCCGGCCCGACCTCCGACCAGACCCTGGGGGAGTTCCTCGCCGAGGGGCGCTTCTCGGATCACTTCGTGCGTCACTTCGCCGAGCCGCTGGTCGCGGCGGTGTGGTCGTGCGACCCGCAGGTCGCGCGCGACTATCCGGCGCGCTACCTGTTCGAGTTCCTCGACCACCACGGGATGCTGAGCGTCAGTGGCAGCCCGACGTGGCGCACGGTCACCGGAGGCTCGCGCGAGTACGTCACCCGCATCGCCGAGCGCCTCGACGAGATCAGGCTCGCCGCGCCGATCGTCGAGGTGCGCGAGCACGACGACCGCGTGGTGGTGCTCGATGGGCGGGGCGAGGAGCGCGCCTACGACCGCGTCGTCATCGCCACCCACCCGCACCAGGCGCTCGCCATGCTGGCCACGCCGACGCCGGCGCAGCAAGATGTCCTCGGCGCGATCACGTACTCCTCGAACACCGCCCTCCTGCACACCGACGTCTCGGTGCTCCCGAGGAACGAGCACGTCCAGGCGTCGTGGAACTTCCGGCGTACGACCCCCACTGCCGCACCGGTCACCGTCACCTACGACCTGACCCGGTTGCAGCGGCTGGACACCGACGTGCACTACCTCGTCACGCTCGGCGGCGAGCACCTCGTCGACCCGGCGCTGGTGATCGCCCGGCGGGACTACGAGCACCCGCTCTACACACCCTCATCTGTCGCCGCCCAACGGCGGCTGCTCGAGATCGAGACGCCGAGGATCGTCTTCGCCGGCGCCTACCACGGCTGGGGGTTCCACGAGGACGGCGCTCGCTCCGGGATCGCGGCGGCCCGTCGCCTCGGCTTCGACCGGCCCGCACCTCGCCGCGTCAGCGCGTCCACGCAGCCTCAGAGCGCCGAGTCGGCGCGCTCTCACCGCCGACCCGCGCCAGCGGTCTACGACACACGGGTCAGCCACGTACGTCGGACCCCATGGCGGCGTACCTTCACCCACCGCTCCACCCTGTGGGTCGTCGATCTCGACGCGCCTCCGCGCGCGTCGTGGTGGCGGGGCAGCGTCGAGGGTCGCGACCATCTGGGCGACCCCACGCTCCCCGTTCGCGAGAACCTCGCACGGTTCCTGGCGCTGAACGAGATCGAGCTGGGCGACGCCGAGGTGCTGCTGGCGGCCCACCCGCGCGCCTTCGGCTTCTGCTTCAACCCGATCAGCGTCTTCTGGTGCACCCGCCGCGACGGCACGCCGCTCGCCACGGTCGTCGAGGTCCACAACACCTACGGCGACCGGCATGCCTACGTCGTCCACCCGGACCGCGACGGCCGAGCCGAGGTGACCAAGCAGCTGTATGTCTCTCCGTTCCACGGGACGGATGGTCGCTACACGTTGGTGGTGCCACCGCCCAGCGATCGCCTCGACATCGCCGTCGAGCTGCTGACCGACGACGGCGCGGTGTTCTCCGCCTCGCTGCACGGACGCCTCGTCGACGTCGGCACTGTCCGGGTCGCACTGTCCGGGCTCGTCGACGCGCTGCGCATCAGGGCCCACGGCATCGCCCTCTGGGCCCGTCGGCTGCCGATCCGACCCCGTCCGCCCCACCACCAGGAAGGTGTCCGATGACCCTCACCACGCCGAGCACGTTCGAGGCCGCCGTACCCACCGGGTCTTCTGCTGGGCCGGTCGCTGGGCCGGCCGCGGGGCCGGTGCCCGGCCGTCGGGCGCCGGGGGCAGCCGAGCGCTGGGTCGACCTCGCCACGGTGCCATCGGGCGCGAGGGCGGCCGTCGCCGCCACGGTGGCCCGACGGCTCTTCCTCAGGGCGGTCGGACGACTCGACGTCACCGTGCGCCTGGAGGGCCGCACCGTCGGCCGGGGCGGTCCGGTGATGACCATCCACCGCCCCGACGAGCTCTTCGCCCGACTCGGCACCGACCACTCCATCGGCTTCGGCGAGGCCTACCTGACGGGCGCGTGGGAGGCCGAGGACCTCGGCGGGTTCCTCGCCGTGCTGGCCGTCGACGTCGCCCACCTGGTGCCGAGACCGCTCCAGGTCCTGCGATCGGCGGTGATGGCGCGGCCGCCGCGGGACGAGCTCGGCGAGAAGAGCGACACGCGACGGGCCGTGGCTCACCACTACGACCTCTCCAACGAGCTGTTCGCGGTCTTCCTGGATCCCACGATGACCTATTCGTCCGGGCACTTCCGCACCGATGTCGGCGGTCTCCCGGTGAAGGGCGACGACCTCGAGAGCGCCCAGCTGCGCAAGATCGACGACCTGCTCGACCTCGCCGGCGTCGGGCCCGGCACGCGGGTGCTCGAGATCGGCACCGGCTGGGGTGCGCTGGCGATCCGGGCGGCGGCCCGCGGCGCCACCGTCCGCACCGTCACCTTGTCGAGCGAGCAGCGCGAGCTCGCCCTCGAGCGGGTGGCGGCGGCCGGATGCAGCGACCAGGTGCGGATCGACCTCTGCGACTACCGCGACATCACGGGGGCCTACGACGCGGTCGTCTCCGTCGAGATGGTGGAGGCGGTCGGGTGGCGGCACTGGCCGACGTACCTGCGCACGATCGACCGGGTGCTCGCACCCGGCGGCAAGGTCGCGATCCAGGCGATCACGATGCCCCACGACCGGATGCTGGCGACGCGCAACACCTACACATGGATGACGAAGTACATCTTCCCCGGCGGCTTCCTGCCCTCACTCCGGGCGATGGAGGAGACCGCTCGCGACCGCACCTCGCTGCGGCTGCGGAGGGCCACCGGCCTGGGGCTGCACTACGCCGAGACCCTGCGGCAGTGGGATGAGCGGTTCGCCGCCCGCGCCGACGAGGTCGAGCGGCTCGGTTTCGACGCCACGTTCCGCCGGATGTGGCACTACTACCTGGAGTACTCGCGTGCCGGGTTCGCATCCGGCTACCTCGACGTCCACCAGCTCCTGCTCGAGCGGGAGGACCGGTCGTGAGCGTCATCCACCCAGGGAAGTCCGGAACTTCTCAGGGGCCATGGAGGCCGAGAAGTTCCGGAGTCACCGGTGAACCGGGGACTCCGCCCGGCGTCGCCCACCAGATCGCCGACGCGCTCGCTCCGCTGGTGGATCCGTTGCCGGTGAGGGTGCGTGCGTGGGACGGCTCGGAGACGGGGCCGGCGGACGCACCACTCGTCGATCTGCGCTCGCCGCGGGCGCTTCGCCGACTCCTGTGGCATCCCGGCGAGCTGGGGGCAGCGCAGGCCTATGTGACGGGCGAGGCGGACCTGCCGGGCGACCTGGACGAGACGCTGCGCGAGCTTCTCGCTCCGGGACGCGCCGGCCGGCTCGGCGGCGTACGACGACAGGCCACCGCGCTGGCGCGGGCGACCCGGCTCGCCGTGCGTCTCGGCGTCGTCGGACCGCCGCTGCCACCGCCGGTCGCCCAGGCTCGTGTGCGGGGGCGCTTGCACACGAAGGCACGCGACCGCAGCTCGATCGCGCACCACTACGACCTGTCGAACACGTTCTACTCCGCCATCCTCGACGACTCGATGGCCTACTCCTGCGCCTATTTCACCGATCCGGTGAACACGCTCGAGCGAGCCCAGCACGACAAGCTGTCCTTGATCTGCACCAAGCTCGGGCTGACGGAGGGCAGCACGCTCCTCGACGTGGGCTGCGGCTGGGGGTCGCTCTCGCTGCACGCCGCCCGACACTTCGGAGCCCGCGTCGTCGGTGTGACGATCTCGGCGGAGCAGCAGCAGTTCGTCGCCGATCGGGTGCGCTCCCTCGGTCTCGTCGGTCAGGTCGAGGTGCGGCTCTGCGACTACCGCGACACCGAGGGGACCTACGACGCCGTGGCCTCGATCGAGATGGGCGAGCATGTCGGGGAGGGCAACTACCCGACGTACGCCGCCGTCCTCCACGACCGTGCGCGCCCCGGGGGCCGCGTGCTGGTGCAGCAGATGTCCCGGTCGGGGCGGCGCCCGGGTGGGGGGCAGTTCATCGAGTCGTTCATCGCTCCCGACATGCACATGCGCCCGGTCGGGGAGACCGTCGCCCACCTGGAGCGGGCGGGTCTCGAGGTGCGTGACGTCCATGCGCTGCGCGAGCACTACGTGCTGACGGTCGCCCGCTGGCTGGACCGGTTCGAGGCCGAGGCCGACCGGCTCACCGCCCTCGTGGGGGAGGAGATGGTCCGGGTGTGGCGGCTCTACCTGGTCGGGGGTGCCGCCGCGTTCCGCGAGGGTCGCATGGGGGTCGACCAGGTGCTCGCGGTGCGGCCGGGCGCCCCGCACGCGCTTGGCTTGCGGCGGGAGTGGTGATGTCGAGCACGGACTGGGCCCAGCTCGGCTGGCTCGTGCTGGTCTCGGCCGCCGTCGCCGCACTGGCGATGACGCTGACGGCCGTCTGGGGACATCGCCTGCGCCGCGTCGCGGTCGTGGACGTCGCATGGGGGGCGACGTTCGCTGCCGTTGCGTTCGTCGGCGGGGTGGTCGCTGCGGTCATGGTCAGCTCCTCGGCCGATGACGGCGACTCCGGGTGGCGGCGCTGGCTCCTGGTCGCCCTCGTCGTCCTCTGGGGCGTCCGCCTCGCCTGGCATCTGCGCACCCGCGTGCGCGGCTCGGGGCATGACGACCCCCGCTATGAGGAGCTGCTCGGCGGCTCCTACGCCGAGGTGCCGCTCTCGCGGATCGTGCTGAAGGTCTACGTGCTGCAGGGCGTCGCCGTCGTCGTGGTGAGCCTGCCCGTGCTCGTCGGTCTCGTCACCTCGGTCCGCTGGACGTGGCTGGTGGTCGCCGGCGTCCTGATCTGGGCGGTCGGCCTCGTCTTCGAGGCCGTCGGCGATGCGCAGCTGGCGGCCTACCGTCGCCGGCCCCGGTCCACGCGGCCGCCGGTCCTCGACACCGGCCTGTGGGCCTGGACCCGGCATCCGAACTACTTCGGCGACGCCTGCGTCTGGTGGGGGCTGTGGGTGGTCGGCGGGGTCGCGTCGGGATGGCTGCCGGCGCTGGCGACGCTGCCGGCACCGGTCGTGATGACGTGGTTCCTCACGGTCGTCTCCGGGGCGCGGCTCACTGACCGTCGGATGCGAGGCCGTCGCGGCTGGGCGTCGTACAAGGCCCGGACACCCATGTTCTTCCCCCGCCCGCCGCGATCGCCGAGCAGACGCAGATGACCGACGCTCAGGCGGTGAGCGGGCGCAGATGGCCGCGGCTCAGGCGCTGAGCGGGCGCAGGTGACCGCGGCTCAGCGGGCATTCGCGACTGCTCGGCGGGGGATCAGTGGGCATTTGCGACTGCTCGGTGGGGGATCAGTGGGCATTTGCGTCCGCTCGGCGGGGGATCAGTGGGCATCTGTGACTGCTCACCGCTTGCGCAGGGCCTCGTAGGCGGTCAGCGATGCCGCCCGCTCGGTGGCGTGGTCGACGATCGGTGGGGGATACCCGGCGGGCGGCTCTGCCAGCGTCCACGGTTCGTGCACCGCCTTGCCCGTGACGTCGGCGAGCTCGGGCACCCAGCGACGGACGTAGTCACCCGCGGGGTCGAACTTCTTGCCCTGCGTCACGGGGTTGAAGATCCGGAAGAACGGCGCCGCATCCGTGCCGCACCCGGCCACCCACTGCCAGTTGTGCTGATTGCTTGCGAGGTCGCCGTCCACGAGGTGGCGCATGAAGTGGGCGGCTCCGTGGGTCCACTCGACGTGCAGGTCCTTGACCAGGAACGAGGCGACGATCATCCGGACCCGGTTGTGCATCCACCCTTCGCCGAGCAGCTGCCGCATCCCGGCATCGACGATCGGATAGCCGGTCTCGCCGCGCTCCCACGCCCCGAGCCGCTCCCCGAGGGTGGAGCCGGTCGCGTAGGGCATCGCCTTGAGCTGCGGGTGCAGATAGTCGCGGGCGCTCTCGGGTCGAGCTGCCAGGACGGCCGCATAGAACTCGCGCCAGGCGAGCTCGCGCCGGTAGGTCTCGCTGCCGGCGTCGTGTCCGAGGTCGGCGAGCAGCGTGCGGGGGTGGAGCGTGCCGAGCTTGAGGTACGCCGACATCCGCGACGTGCCCTCGACGCCGGGCCGTTCCCGGTCCTCGGGGTAGTCCGCGAGCCGGTCACGGAAGTCGTCCCAGGCCTCGTGAGCCGCCTCCTCACCGGCCTCGGGCAGGCGCAGGCCCCGCACGGCGGCGGGGTCGCCCGGGAGGCCGTCGGACCGAGCGCTCACCCAGGAGACCGCCGCCGGGTCTGACGCGGCCGGCCCGCGCCACCCGTGTTCGGCCCACGCCCGGTAGAACGGCCCGAACACCTGGAAGTGCCCGCCCGACTTCGTCCGAACACGGCCGGGCGCGACGGCGTACGGCGACCCCGTCGCGACCAGCGGCACGCCGTGCCTGTCGAGCGCGTCCTGGACCCGCGCGTCGCGCGCAGCGCCGTAGGGTCCGAAGTCCGTGCTCACGTGGACCGCGAACGCGCCGACCTCGCGGACGACGGCAGGCACCACCTGCTCGGGCCGGCCTCGGCGCACGACGAGCCCGCCGCCATGACGGCGCAGGTCCGCGTCCAGCGCGCGCAGAGACCGCAGCAAGAAAGCCGTGCGCGGGGCTCCGGACGGGTCCAGCAGGGTGTGGTCGAGGACGAAGAGGGGCAGCACGTGCGCCCCGTCCTTCGCTGCCTCCAGGAGGGCGGGGTGGTCGTGCAGCCGCAGGTCACGCCGCAGCCAGAGGACGGTCGTCGTCATGACGGGTCAGTGCCCGGTCGGCCCCGGTCAGTGCGTCGACGGCTCGGTCGCGATCTCACGCCGGTCGTCGGACCAGAGCGTGTGGAAGACGCCCTCCTTGTCGACCCGCTTGTAGGTGTGCGCCCCGAAGAAGTCGCGCTGCCCCTGGATGAGCGAGGCGGGGAGCCGGTCCGAGGCGAGCGAGTCGTAGTAGGCGAGCGCCGAGGAGAAGCCCGGTGCCGGCACGCCGGCCGTCGCAGCCGTCGCGACCACCCGACGCCAGGCCTCCTCGCCGGAGGCGACCGCGTCGGCGAAGTACGGGTCGGCCAGCAGGGAGGCGAGACCGGGCTCGTTCGCGTAGGCGTCGACGATCCGGTTGAGGAACCGCGCCCGGATGATGCAGCCCGCGCGCCAGATCTTGGCGATCGCGCCGAGGTCGATGTCCCAGCCGTACTCCCGGGCACCCGCGACGATGAGGTCGAAGCCCTGTGCGTAGGCGACCACCTTGGAGGAATAGAGAGCGGCACGGACGTCGTCCGCGAAGGTCGGCGGCACCTCGGGGCGGGCCGGACGGCCCCTGACCGTCTTGCGTACGGCGGCCCGCTGCTCGGGCTTGCTCGACACCGCCCGGGCGAAGACCGCCTCGCCGATCCCGGAGACCGGGATGCCGAGCCCGAGGGCGTTCTGGACCGTCCACACGCCTGTGCCCTTGGAGCCGGCCTCGTCCAGGATGACGTCGACGAGCGGCTGACCGGTCTCGGCGTCGGTCTGCGACAGGACCTCGGCGGTGATCTCGATGAGATAGGACTCCAGGTCGCCCTCGTTCCAGCTGCGGAAGACGTCCACCAGGTTGGGCACGGACAGTCCGCCGACGCGCCGCAGCAGGTCGTAGGCCTCGGCGATCAGCTGCATGTCGGCGTACTCGATGCCGTTGTGCACCATCTTGACGAAGTGGCCGGCGCCGTCGGTGCCGACGTGGGTGACACACGGCTCGCCGTCGGGCGCGACGGCGGCGATGGACCGCAGGATCGGGCCGAGCGTCTCCCAGGCCTCGGGCGAGCCGCCGGGCATGATGGACGGCCCGCGGAGGGCCCCCTCCTCGCCGCCGGAGATGCCGGTGCCCACGAAGTTGAGGCCCCGCTCGCGCAGCTCGCGCTCGCGCCGGATGGTGTCGTGGAAGTTGGCGTTGCCGCCGTCGACGATGATGTCGCCCGGCTCGAACCGCTCCGCGAGCTGCTCGATCACGGCGTCGGTGCCCGCGCCGGCCTGCACCATGATGATCGCGGTCCGCGGCGTGGACAGCGAGGCGACGAAGTCGTCGATCGTCTCCGCCCCGACGAACCCGAGGTCGGCGTGCTCGGTGAGCAGTTGCTCGGTGCGGGCGTAGGTGCGGTTGTAGACCGCCACCGTGTTGCCCTCCCGGGACGCGAGGTTGCGGGCCAGGTTCGATCCCATGACGGCCAGGCCGACGACGCCGATGTTCGCAGTGGTCATGGCAGGCAGTCTGTCGCGGGCCGGGTGACGGCCGCCAGTCACCCGTGGGATCCGCTCTCGTGGTCCGCATGCCCCGGGGGCTCGAGCTGGAACGTGCTGTGCTCGACGTCGAAGTGACCGGCCAGACAGTCCTGGATCTGGTCGAGGATCCGGGGCGCGTGACCGTCCGCGAAGCAGCCATCGTCGACGACGACGTGCGCGGACAGCGCCGGCAGGGACGACGTCACGGTCCACACGTGCAGGTCGTGGACCTCCCGCACGTGTGGCACCTCGAGCAGGTGAGCGCGCATGGCAGCCAGGTCGGTGTCGGCCGGCGCCGCCTCCAGGAGGATCCGTCCGGAGTCGCGCAGCAGCCCCCAGGCGGCGTACAGCATGAGGCCCACGACGAAGAGCGAGGCGATCGGGTCGGCGCGCGTCCAGCCGGTCGTGATGATCACGATCCCGGCGAGGAGCGTGCCGGCGAAGCCGTAGAGATCAGTGAGGACGTGCTGGTAGGCGCCCTCGACGTTGAGCGACCGCCGGTCGGCACGGGCCAGGAGCCACGCGACGACGATGTTGACCGCGCACCCGGCGAGAGCGGTGAGCACCATCGGCCAGCCGTGCACGTCGGGGGGATGGACGAGGCGGCGTACGGCCGCGATCGCCACCAGGACCGAGACGACCAGCAGCGTCACGCCGTTGACGGCCGCGGAGAGGATCTCGGCGCGGTGCATCCCGAACGTCCAGGTCCCACTCGCCGGGCGGAGCGCCAGCCGTGCGGCCACCAGGGCGAGTCCGATCGCGCCGACGTCGGAGAGCATGTGCCCGGCATCGGAGAGGAGTGCCAGCGACCCCGACAGCAGGGCGACGACGACTTCGCCGACGAGGAAGGCGACGAGGAGCACGAACGCGGCCGTGAGGTAGCGCCTGTCGGCGGTGGCGGACGGCCCGTGGCCGTGGCCAGGGCCGTGACTGTGCCCGTGACCTGGGCCGTGCGCCTGGCCGCCACGTCGGTCACCAGTCCGGCCCTCATGGCGGCCGTGCTCGGCGCGAGGCTGCGAGGACACGGCGCCATCCTCCCAGACCGCCCCCGGCCGGCGTCGGACGGCGGCGCTCGGGTGCGAGACAGCGGCGCGGAGCGCGAGACCGGCGGCGACGAGCCCGGTGCTGCCACCGCATGGTTGTTGCGATAGGTTCGCAATAGCAACGGAGAGGAGCCAGCCTGTGAGCATCGCCGTGGCCGAACGGGCCCGCACCCGCACCGCGCTGACCGCCGGCGACAAGCGGTCGCTGTGGTGGATGGGCGGCGTGGTCGTGCTGCTGCACGTGGCCGGCTTCGGCATCCTGCTCGGGCTGGTGGCGCCCCAGCACTTCGAGTTGGGCGGCGACCACCCCGTCTTCACGGTCGGGGTCGGGCTCCTGGCCTACACCTTCGGGCTGCGGCACGCCTTCGACGCCGACCACATCGCCGCCGTCGACAACACCACCCGCAAGCTCCTGACCGACGTGCAGGCCATTGAGGCCGAGACCGGGGTGCCGCAGCGCAAGCCGCTCTCGGTCGGCTTCTGGTTCTCCCTGGGCCACTCCAGCATCGTCTTCGGGCTCTCCTTCCTGCTCATGCTGGGCGTGAAGGCCCTGGTCGGCTCGGTCGAGAACGACGACTCCACGCTCCACACCATCACCAGCCTCGTCGGCCCGTCGGTCTCGGGCGTCTTCCTCTGGATGCTCGGCCTGCTCAACCTCGTGGCTCTGCTCGGCATCCTCAAGGTCTTCCGCCGCATGCGGCACGGGGAGTACGACGAGGCGGAGCTGGAGCGCCAGCTCGACTCCCGCGGCTTCATGAACCGTCTGCTCGGCGGTCTGACGAAGTCGGTCCGCAAGCCGTGGCACATCTACCCGATCGGGGTGCTCTTCGGCCTCGGCTTCGACACCGCGACCGAGGTCGGCCTCCTGGTCCTCGCCGGTGGCGCGGCCGTCTTCGACCTGCCCTTCTACACGATCCTGGTGCTGCCGATCCTCTTCGCCGCCGCGATGTCACTGATGGACACCATCGACGGCGTGTTCATGAACCTCGCCTACGGCTGGGCCTTCGCCAAGCCGGTCCGCAAGGTGTTCTACAACCTCACGATCACCTCGATCTCGGTCGCCGTCGCGCTCGTCATCGGCACGATCGAGCTGGTCGGCGTGTTCGCGGACCGGCTCGCGATCACCTCCGGCCCGCTCGCGGTCGTCGCCGGCATCCCGCTCGACTACGTCGGCTACGGGATCGTGGTGCTCTTCGTCGTGACCTGGGCCGTCGCGATCACGGCCTGGAAGGTGCTGCGCATCGAGGAGCGCTGGTCGTCGGACCTCGCCGGCTGAGCTGGGGGTCTCGATACGCTCGCTGGCGCTCGCTACTCGACCAGCGGGGCGGCTAGATCCAGCGCTGGAACCAGATCCGGTCCAGCCACTGCGCGTGCGTGAGCAGCCCGTCGGTGTAGATGGGCCAGAACCACGCGAAGTTGAGGATCACGAGGACGACGTACGCGCCTGAGAGGACGACCCCGAAGGTGCGGCGAGGCGACGGAGCGCGGCCCGGTCCGATCATCCGCCCGATCGCCAGCGCGACCGCGAGCACGAGGAACGGCAGGCTGACGATCGCGTAGTAGCTGAAGATCGGCCGGTCGTCGTACTGCAACCACGGCAGCCAGGTCGACGCCACCCCGATGACGGCGACGCCGAAGCGCCAGTCCCGCGCACCCAGCCACAGCGCGACGCCGGCCAGCAGGGCCGCGATGCCGCCCCACCACAGCAGCGGCGTCCCGAGCAGGAGCACCTGCTTGATGCAGTCCGACCCCGACGGGGCGGTGCACTCCTGGTCGCCGGGCTTGATGCCGGTGGTGGCCGAGACCCCGACGGGCCGGTTGAGGAGTAGCCAGCCCTCCGGCGAGGAGGCGTAGACGTGCGTCGCGCAGTTGAGGAAGTGGGTGTGGAACGTCCAGACGTCCTCGTGGTAGTACCACAGCGACCGCAGGGACTGCGTGACCTCGCCGAGCCCGTGGGCGTCGCGCTCGGTCGCGGTGGGCCAGCGCTTGTTCGTGTCGGGGCGGTCGCTGACGTAGGTCTGCTTGTCGCAGTGGCCGTGCCCGGAGTACTGGGTGTACTGCGTCGACGACAGCGACTCCTCGTAGGCGCGGGCATGCATCAGCCATCCGGTCCACGAGGCCGTGTAGACCAGCGCCGCCACCACGACGAGGTGCACGAAGGCGGGCGCGCCGTCGGCGACGACGCTCTTCGCCAGGGGCAGCCGGATCCCGAAGGACCGACGGGCCCCCGCGCTCCAGAGGACCACCATCACCCCGAAGGCGGCGAGGGGGTAGATCGCCGTCCACTTGGTGCCGATCGCCAGCCCCCAGCACACCCCGCTGGCGAGCAGCCACGGTCGCCACAGGACACGTGGACCCCAGCCCCGCGCCGGTCCGTCGATCCGCCCCGCGAGCCGCTCGCGGAACCAGTCGCGGTCGGCGACCGCGCACGAGACCGCGCAGAGGGTGAAGAAGGCGATGAAGATGTCGAGCAGCGCCAGTCGCGAGAGCACGAACTCGAGCCCGTCGAAGGCCAGCAGGAGGCCGGCGACGACACCGAGGAGCGTCGAGCCGGACATCCGCCGGACGAGGCGGATCATCACCATGACCATCAGCGAGCCGACGACGGCCGAGGCGACGCGCCAGCCGAAGGGGTCCATGCCGAACGCCTTCTCGCCGAGGGCGATCAGCCACTTCCCGACCTCGGGGTGCACGATCATCTCGGGAGTGCTCTGGAACGAGCCGGTCGTGTGGCCCGCGAGGATCTGGTCGTTCGCGTTCGAGGCGTAGTTGCGCGCGTACCCGAAGTGCAGCAGCGACCACGCGTCCTTGGCGTAGTAGGTCTCGTCGAACTCGAACTCGCGCGGCGTGCCGAGGTGCCACAGCCGCATCACGAACGCCAGGACGGTGACCACCACGGTCGCGCACCAGCCGACGAGAGGGTCCTGTCCTCGCAGGAGCGAGCGGGCGCGCTGCCAGGCCGTCGGCACCTCGGCACCGGACGCGGTCCGCGAGAGGGAGACCACGCGGTCGAGCTCGTCGTCGGGTGCGTCGATGACCGTCACGGAGGGAGAGACTACGGCTCCTGCGATGATTCCTCCGTGACCGGAACGCTCGTCCTCGCCGCGACACCGATCGGACGGGTCGAGGACGCGCCGCCCCGGCTGGCCACCGAGCTCGCGGCCGCCGATGTCGTCGCTGCCGAGGACACCCGCCGGCTCAAGCGGCTGACCGGCGAGCTCGGCGTGAGCGTCGGTGGCCGGGTCGTCTCCTACTTCGAGGGCAACGAGTCGGCGCGTACGCCGGCCCTGCTCGAGTCGCTCCTCGCCGGGGAGCGGGTCCTGCTGGTGACCGATGCCGGCATGCCGTCGGTCTCGGACCCGGGCTACCGGCTCGTCGCTGCCGCCGTCGAGGCCGGCGTACCTGTGACGGCGGTGCCCGGCCCCTCGGCGGTGCTCACCGCGCTGGCCGTCTCGGGCCTGCCGGTGGACCGGTTCTGCTTCGAGGGGTTCCTGCCGCGCAAGGCCGGGGAGCGGTCGCGCCGGCTCGTCTCGCTCGCGGGCGAGGAGCGGACGATGGTCTTCTTCGAGGCGCCGCATCGCACCGAGGCGGCGCTCGAGGCGATGGCCGCCGCCTTCGGCGGTGACCGGGCCGCCGCGGTGTGCCGCGAGCTGACGAAGACGCACGAGGAGGTACGCCGCGGGCCGCTCGCCGACCTCGTCGCCTGGGCCGCCGAGGGGGTGCGCGGCGAGGTCACGATCGTCGTGTCCGGTGCGACCCCTGCCGTCGCCTCGTCCGCCCCCGACGACCTGCGGGCCGCCGTCGCGGCGCTGGAGGAGGACGGGATGTCGCGCAAGGAGGCGATCGTGGAGGTCGCCCGAGGGGCCGGTGTGCCCAAGCGTGAGGTCTACGACCTGGTGCACCGGTCGTGAGCGACCCCAGGGCGGGCACCTTCCCGGCCGTCCCCGAGCTGGTCCTCCCGCACCCCGTCGTCGACAACCACTGCCACCTCGACATCGCCCGTGGCGGCGAGGCGCTGCCGCTCGCCGACGCCCTACGGCTCGCGGGGTCGGTCGGCGTGACGCGCTTCGTGCAGGTCGGCTGCGACCTGCCGTCGGCGCGGTGGGCCGTGTCAGCGGCGGCCGAGCACCCTCAGATGATCGCCGCGGTCGCGTTGCACCCGAACGACGCGCCCCTGCACGAGGACCTGGATGCCGCGCTCGACGAGATCGAGCGACTCGCGACCGCCCACGACCGGGTGCGCGCGGTGGGGGAGACCGGACTGGACTTCTTCCGGACCGGGCCAGACGGCGTGGCGGCGCAGACCTACTCCTTCCGCCGGCACGTCGACATCGCCAAGCGCCACCGAAAGACGCTGCAGATCCACGACCGCGACGCGCATGACGCCGTCCTCGAGGTGCTCGACGCCGAAGGCGTCCCCGACCGCTGGGTGATGCACTGCTTCTCGGGAGACGCCGACTTCGCCCGCGCGTGCCTGGACCGCGGCGCCTACCTGTCGTTCGCCGGCACCGTGACCTTCAAGAACGCCGGCGACCTGCGCGAGGCCCTCGCCATCACCCCGCTCGACCGGGTCCTGGTCGAGACCGACGCGCCCTTCCTGACCCCGGCTCCGCACCGCGGCCGTCTCAACTCGCCCTACCTGATCCCGCACACGCTGCAGATCATGGCCGAGGTGCGCGGCGAGGACCTCGGCGAGCTGTGCGCCGCCATCGACGCGAACACCGAGAGAGCCTTCGGGGGTGCCTGGTAGCGCCGCCAGTCGGGGGGTAGTTCGGGACGTTCCCGACCATTACTGGTCAGTAGACCGTGGGAAACGTCCCGAACTACCCCGGCAGACGCTCCCGAGCTACTTCGCCTTGTTCCTCACCTTCACCGCGGCACTGACGACCCGGGTCGGCTCATAGCCGGTCTTCGCGCCGGTGACTGCCACGCTGACCTCGCGGCCGAGCTCGGACTTGGACAGCACGTAGCTCGAGGAGGTCGCTCCCGGGATGGGGCGACCATCGGCCAGCCACTGGTAGGTGGTGGTCACGTCGTCCTGGAACCACGTGGGGTCGCCGGCCGTCAGCCGCTGCCCCACGGCCGGCGTGCCGGAGACGGCGGCCGCCGAGGTCGCCGCCACGAACCGTGAGCCGACCTTGAGCTCCATCCGGCCGGTCCGTTCGTCGGAGGAGAGCACCTGGATCTCGGTGCCGACGCCGGCCACCTTCGTCGAGAAGAAGCCGGGCACCGGGCCGATCTGGCCGCCCCAGTCGTCCCAGTAGGCATCGCGGTCGCTGTCCTCGAAGACCGGGACGCCCGCGCGGGCGTCGACGTCGTAGTGCACGTCGCCGGCGGGTGTCTCCTTCGTGAGGTGGAGCCCGTCGGTCTGGTCGACGTCGAACGTCGCGTCGTAGGAGTTGAGCCGTCCGTCGCCGTAGTCCCACGGCGCTCCGTCGGAGTCCCACCAGATCTGGTACGCCGGGTTGGCGTCGACGACCAGCGCCTGGCCACCACCGGGGTGGCTGCTGGTGTTGTTGTCGGTGTAGAGGCCGTTGGCATACCAGACGAGCAGCCCGTCCTGGTAGGGATACTGGTCGACCCGGTTGGGCGCGCTGAGCGGATAGTCCCAGCTGTAGGGCCCTTGGGCGAGGGTCTTGTCATAGCCCAGGTACTGCCGGTTCTCGGCGAGGTAGTACTGGTCGAAGGTCGTCGTGTACGACGAGCCGTCCATCACCCGGAAGCCGCTGAGCGTCCACCCGGGAGCGCCGTCCTCGACGTCGGTGAGCAGCGTTCCCCCGAGCGCGATGCTGTCCACCGAGAACCCGAGCTGGTGGGTCGACTGGTCGTTGACCATCGCGAACCGGAGGGTGACCGTCTGGCCGGCGTGCGCCGAGAGGTCGGCGGTGAGGTCGGTCCACGCGTTGTCGCAGGAGCCGCCGTCATCGCGTGTCCCGGAACAGCCGGTGATGCCGAAGCCCTGGTTGGCATGGTGCGGGTCGGTGGTGGTCGACCGGCTGGTGTCGACGTGGTCCCACGTCGCTCCGCCGTCGGTGGAGACCTCGAGGTAGGCGTAGTCGAAGTCGTCCTCGGTCGCGTAGCTGACCCGTGCCGAGAGCGTCGGGTCACCCGCCGGGACGGTGATGGTCGGGCTCGTCGCGGTCGCCGTGCGTGCGTCGCCGGTGCCGGAGTAGAGGTAGTGCGTGCCCTGGTCCGGCGTGACGACGTCCACCGTCTCGCTTCCACGCGGCAGGCGCACGGCGACGGCCTGGGCGCCGAGCCTGGTGGCGTGGTACGACGGCCCGAGCGTGACCGGCTTCGGCTTGTCGGTGCCGTCGGCGACGGCCAGGTCACCGGGGCCGTACCAGCCGAGGAAGAGCTTGTCGGGCGCGCCCATCTGGTCGGGCGTCGTGCCCACGGTCCCGTCGCCGTGGCCCAGCCACTCGCCCGAGGCCATGAGCGTCCAGTAGCCGGTGCTCGTGTCGGTGTTGGACGCGGTGTCGTAGGAGTCGGGCAGCCCGAGGTCGTGCCCGAACTCGTGGGCGAAGACGCCCATGCCGCCGTCCTCCGGCTCGGTGATGTAGTCGCGGATCCAGAAGCCGGTGTCCCCGATCTCGATGCCGCCGCTCTTGTTGCCCGCCGGGCCGTCGACGCCCGTCGTCGGGTTCACGGCGGCGCGGTGGGACTGGATCGTCCAGGTCGCGCCGCCGCCCTCCTCGCCCTGGCCGGCGTGGATGGCTTGGAAGTGGTCGATGTAGCCGTCGGGCTCGTTGTAGTTCCCGTCGTGGTCGTAGTCGTCGCGGTCCCAGACGTCGAAGCGGGCCAGGTAGGACCTGATCGTCGCGTCGCTCGCGCCCTTCGCCCGCTGTGCGGCGTACCAGGCGTTCGCGCCGTCCTGCAGGAAGCTCTGCATCGTCGCGCCGCTCTCGTCGCCGATCGGTGGCGTGCTCGGGTCACCGTCGTCGTCGACGCTCTCCTGGTAGTACGACTCCGGGTGCGGGACCGTCACCCAGCCCGAGACGTCCCCCTCGAGGTCGAAGCGGCCGCTCGACATCTGGTCGTACAGGTCGTGCACCGACTCGCCGCTCTGGTCCGGCAGGCCGCGGTAGAGCATGTCGAGGTAGTGGCGCCGCGAGAAGTCGCTCATCCAGTAGCTCGAGTTGTCGCTCGCGGCGGGCTTCGGGATCTGGTTGTGGACGGGACCTGCGGTGTTCTGCGGGAAGTCCGGGTTGCCGGCGCCGTCGCCGAAGTCGAGGAGGAAGGTGAGCTGCTGGGCCGTCTGGTCGACCGGGTAGTCGACCAGCTTGCCGTTCTTCAGCCTGATCCTGCGGTCGCGCCCTTCCCCGACGGTGGTGGCCTTCCCGGCGACCAGGGCATCGACCGCGCGCTGGCGAAGGTCGGACCGCTTCGTCTGGAGAGGGTCGGGACGGTTGTCGGGGCGCAGGTGGCCTGCCTTCGGTTCCTGTTGGTGGGCCCGGAGCCGGTGGCCTCTGGCCGCGTCGGCGTTGCCCGGCAGGGCAGCTGTCGCCAGCCCGAGGGCTGCGGCGACCCCGAGGACCGCTGCGATGCGTCGATTCACGTGGACGTCCCTTTCGCAGAGCACGACGGGCCGCCGCTCCGCGACGTGGAGCAACGACCCGAGTGAGAGATGTGGCTGGTGTGCAACCCGAGCCCATCAGAGAATTGGCCGCGCGTGAAGCGAACTGCCGAATTCCAGTCGTGGAATCTTCCGCGGGACCGACGTCCTGGTTGCCCCTGACCGGCGGCCTGGGACCGTCGGCGGGCGAGTCCCGGGACCGTCCCGATTTGCCATCGGCGCCGGAATTTGTTCGTGTGGACGCCTGACAGCCGGGATCGGCCCTCAGTCCAGCACTGAGACCACCGCGGCGGCGGGGCCCTCGGGGGCCGGCGTCGGCGCAGTGCCCGAGGCCCGGGCAGCACGACGTCTGGAGCCCTGTGTCCTTCCAGCCCGCCCAGAGCCGCATGCTCAAGCTCGCCCTCGCCCGCGGCAGCCGCCCCTTGCTCATCGGCCTGAGCGCCCTGGCCCTCCTGGCCGTCGTCGGTGTGACCGCCGGGTATTCGGCCCTCGCCAAGGACGTGACACTCAGCCTGGACGGCAAGACGCGTGAGGTCTCCGCTCGAGGCGCCACCGTCGCCGACGTTCTCCGCGAGGAGCACATCCGCGTCGGCGCGCACGACCGCGTCGCGCCCGGTCTCGACGAGAAGATCGAGGACGGCAGCCGGATCAGCGTCCGCTACGGCCGCCCTCTCACCGTCGACGTCGACGGTCAGAAGCAGACCTACTGGGTCACGGCCACCGCGCTGGAGCCGGCTCTGTCCGAGATCGGCCGCAACTTCGCCAAGGCGGCGCTCTCGGTCAGCCGTAGCGCGACCATCGGTCGCGCCGGCCTCGCCCTCGAGGTCACCACCCCCAAGACGGTGACGCTGAAGCTCGGTGCCCACAATGCCGTCGAGCGCACCCTGACGGCCCGCACCGTCGCCGACGCACTGCAGCAGGTCGGTGCTCGCCCGGACGGCGACGACCGCCTCCGGCCGGCCGCGACCACGCCGCTGCACGACGGCACCACGATCCGCTGGACGCGCGTCCGGGTCGAGACGAAGCACGTCACAGGCGTCGCGATCCCGTTCGACACCGTCGAGAAGCCGGACAGCTCCGCGACCAAGGGCGCTCGCGACGTCACCCGCAAGGGCGCCGTCGGTGCTCGGGACGTCACCTACCGCCTCGTCTTCGAGAACGGCCACCTGGTCCGCAAGAGCGTCGTCTCCTCGTCGGTGACCCGGCGCCCCGTCACCGAGCTGGTCTCGGTGGGCACGAAGGCAGCCCCCGCTGCGCCTGCCGTCGCCAGTGGCTCCGTCTGGGACCGCCTCGCCGGATGTGAGTCAGGCGGCAACTGGCACGCCAACACGGGCAACGGCTACTACGGCGGACTCCAGTTCAACATCGGCACCTGGCAGGCCAACGGCGGCTCCGGGCGCCCCGACCAGGCCAGCCGCGAGCAGCAGATCGCGGTCGCCACCCGGGTCCGCGACAACGCGGGCGGGTACGGCGCCTGGCCGGCGTGCTCCGCGAAGCTGGGGCTCTGACATTTGCGCCTCCGCTCCGCTTCGGCGCGTGCCGCGGCGCCCGCCATGGTCGTGCCTTCCTCCGCTCCGCTCGCTCGTTCCTCGCTCGCTGCGCTGCGTCCAGGCACGACCGGCGCCGCGGCGTTGATGCTCGCTGCTCCCCGCGCCGCGGCGTTGACGGGGCTCCCCGCGCTGCGGTCGGAGGGGGCCGAGCGCGGGGGATCGGCCCCTCACTAGGCTGACGGCCATGCCTGCCACCGCTCCGCGTCTGCTCGGGCCGGCGGAGGTGCGAGGCCTGGCCGCGGAGCTGGACCTGCGGCCGACGAAGCAGCGCGGGCAGAACTTCGTCATCGATCCCAACACGGTGCGCCGGATCGTGCGCGAATCGGGGGTCGGCGCCGACGACGTGGTGGTGGAGGTCGGGCCGGGGCTGGGCTCGCTGACGCTGGCGCTGCTCGAGGTCGTCGGGCGGGTCACCGCGATCGAGGTCGACCCGGTGCTGGCGGAGCGGCTGCCGCGGACGATCGCGGAGTTCGCCCCGGAGCAGTCGGCGTCCTTCGAGGTGGTCCTCGCCGATGCGCTCCGCGTCGCCGAGGTGCCCGGGCCGCCGCCGACTGCACTGGTCGCCAACCTGCCCTACAACGTCTCGGTCCCCGTCCTGCTCCATCTCCTGACGCTCCTGCCGTCGCTGCGTCACGGACTGGTGATGGTGCAGTCCGAGGTCGCCGACCGGCTGGCAGCCAAGCCCGGGTCGAAGGTCTACGGGGTGCCGAGCGTGAAGGCCGCCTGGTTCGCCGACGTACGCCGTGCCGGCGCCATCGGACGCAACGTCTTCTGGCCCGCCCCGAATGTGGACAGCGGTCTCGTCTACTGGACCCATCGGGAGCCGCCGACGAGCACCGTGCCACGGGAGCGTGTGTTCGCGGTCATCGACGCCGCCTTCGCCCATCGGCGTAAAGCTCTGCGCGGAGCACTCAAGGGCCTCGCCGGTGCCGGCGTCGAGGGCGCCCTGGAGCGAGCCGGTGTGGACCCCCTGGCACGGGGGGAGTCGCTCGCGATCGAGGACTTCGTGCGGATCGCCGAGGAGCTGGCCGTCGAGGGACCGGGCATCGAGGGACCGGGCATCGAGCGACCGGGCAACGAGGGACCGGGGTGAGCGTCACCGTCCGCGCCTCCGCGAAGATCAACCTGCACCTCGGCGTCGGCCAGGTGCGCGAGGACGGGTTCCACCCTCTGGAGACCGTCTACCAGGCCATCGGGCTCTATGACGACGTCACGGTCACCGACGCCGAGGAGTGGTCGGTCCACACCGTCGCGGACGCTGGGATCGACCTGACCACGGTGCCTGACGACGAGGGCAACATCGCCGTCCGGGCGGGTCGCGCCCTCGCCTCCCACCATGGGATCGACCGGTGCGCGCACATCGAGATCCACAAGGGCATCCCGGTCGCCGGAGGCATGGCGGGCGGCTCAGCTGACGCCGCTGCGGCCCTCGTCGCGCTCGACCGGCTGTGGGACGCGAAGACCCCTGACGACGACCTGCTCGCGATCGCCGCGGAGCTCGGCTCCGACGTCCCGTTCGCGCTCATCGGGGGCACGGCGATCGGCTCGGGTCGGGGAGAGCTCGTCACGCCGCTTGCGGACCGCACCGAGCTGTGGTGGATCGTCGTACCCCACCCCATCGGGCTCGCCACCCCCGGCGTCTACCGCCACTTCGACGTCCTCGTCGAGCGCGGCGCCATCACGCCCACGGAGCCTGAGGTGCCGCAGGACCTGCTCGACACTCTGGCCGCCGGCGAGTCACAGGCGGTCGGACCTGAGCTCTCCAACGACCTGGCGGCGGCGGCGTACGACCTGCGCCCCGACCTCGTCGAGCTCCGCGCCCGGCTCGAGGCCCTCGACCCCGACGCCGTTCTGCTATCGGGATCGGGGCCGACGCAGCTGATGCTCTACGACGACGTCCACCGCGCCCGGAAGGCGGCCGCCGAGCTCACCGACGCCGGCATCGCCCACTGGCTGGCGCCGGCCCCCGTCGCCGGGTGCCACGTCGTGTCGCTGCTCTGAGGCCGGCCTGAGAGACTGGCCCGGTCATGGCCAACCTCCTCAACCTCGAGCATGTCTCCAAGTCCTACGGCATCCGCCCGCTGCTCGCCGACGTCTCGCTCGGCATCAACGCGGGCGACCGGATCGGCATCGTCGGCCGCAACGGCGACGGCAAGACCACGTTGCTCGAGGTGATGACCGGCCTCGAGCAGCCGGACACGGGTCGCGTCTCACGCCAGCGAGGACTGCTGCTCGGCTACCTCCATCAGGGCGACCAGCTCGTCGACTCCCACACCGTGCGCGAGGCCGTGCTCGGCGGCCGAAGCGACCACGAGTGGGCCGCCGACTCCCGCACGCGCGAGATCGTCGAGGTGCTGCTCGCCGGGGTCGCGCTCGACCGGCCGGTGCTGGGGCTCTCCGGAGGCGAGCGGCGTCGGTGCGCCCTCGCCGAGCTGCTGCTCGGCGACCACGACCTCATCGTGCTCGACGAGCCGACCAACCACCTCGACGTGGAGGCCGTCGCCTGGCTCGCGGCCCATCTCGCGGCTCGGCCGTCAGCTCTCGTAGTCGTCACGCACGACCGCTGGTTCCTCGACGCGGTCTGTCAGTGGACGTGGGAGGTCCATGACGGTGTGGTCGACACCTATGAGGGCGGGTACGCCGCCTTCGTGCTCGCCAAGGCCGAGCGCTCCCGCCAGGCGGCTGCCTCGGAGGTACGCCGCCAGAACCTCATGCGCAAGGAGCTCGCCTGGCTGCGTCGCGGTGCCCCGGCCCGCACGTCGAAGCCGAAGTTCCGCATTGACGCCGCCAACGCGCTCATCGAGGACGAGCCGGCTCCGCGTGACCGGCTGGAGCTCTCGCGGATGGCCACCCAGCGGCTCGGCAAGGACGTCATCGACATCGAGGACGTCGACCTCTTCCGCGGCGAGCGGCAGCTGCTCTCGAACGCGACGTGGCGACTCGGTCCCGGCGACCGGGTCGGCATCGTCGGGGTCAACGGTGCGGGCAAGACCTCGATCCTCTCGCTGCTCGACGGCACCCTCGCGCCGTCGGCCGGCCGGGTGCGGCACGGCCGCACGATCGCGCTCGCCCACCTGACCCAGCAGCTCGACGAGATCGACCCGGCCGCACGGGTGCTCGACACGGTCGAGTCGATCCGGCGCGTGAGCCGCACCCTTGACGGCCGTGAGCTCTCGGCGACCTCCCTGCTGGAGCGGTTCGGCTTCACGGGGGACCGTCTCACCGCGCGGCTCGGCGATCTTTCCGGCGGGGAGCGGCGGCGCTTCCAGCTGCTCCGGCTGCTGCTGACCGAGCCGAACGTGCTGATGCTCGACGAGCCCACCAACGACCTCGACATCGACACGCTCAACGTGCTCGAGGACTTCCTCGACGGCTGGCCCGGGACGCTCATCGTGGTCTCCCACGACCGCTACTTCCTCGAGCGGGTCACCGACTCCGTCTGGGCCCTCCTCGGCGACGGCCAGATCTCGATGCTGCCGCGCGGCGTCGACGAGTACCTCGAGCGGCGCCTCCCGGTGAGCGGTGAGTCATCTGGCGAGCGGACGCAGATGACCGCCCCCGAGGTGGCTCAACAGGCTCAGATGTCCGATGGGGGCGGTCATCTGCGTCCGCTCGCCGGGAAGGCCAAGTCCGGCTCAGCGGAGGAGCGCAACGCCCGCAAGACGGTCGCGCGGATTGACAAGCAGCTCGCCCGGATCGCCGAGCAGGAGGCCGAGCTCAATGAGGCCCTCGAGGCACACGTCTCCGACTACGAGAAGCTCGCCGAGCTCGGTCAGCAGCTCGACGTGCTCCTCGCCGAGAAGGCCGACCTCGAGCTCGAGTGGCTCGAGGCCGCCGAGCTGCTGGACTAGCCGTGGTGACGGTTCATCGAGGTATGCAGCCGAGTGCGCACTGCCCGTGCGGAACTCCGCGCGGGAAGTGACCATTCGTCTGCATACCTCGATGAACCGTCACCACGGCCGGCGCTCAAGCGAACGGCGCGAGGAGCTTGCGCAACAGATCCGCCAGGTCGGACTGCTGACGTGAGGTGAGGTCGACGAGGAACGCCCGCTCGGCGTCGAGCAGCGCGGTGAAGGCTCCGTCGACCGCGTCCTTGCCTTCGGGGGTGAGCCGGACGAGGACGCCGCGCCGGTCTTCGGGGTCGGGGTAGCGCTCGACGAAGCCGCGCGTCGCCAGCCGGTCGACACGGTTGGTCATCGTCCCGCTCGTCACGAGGGTCTCGCGCAGGAGGCGGCCGGGGGAGAGCTCGTACGGCGCCCCCGCACGTCGCAGCGCGGCCAGCACGTCGAACTCCCAGGACTCGATGCCTTGCGCGGTGAACGCCTCGCGACGGGCCAGGTCGAGGTGTCGCGAGAGGCGGGAGAGTCGCGAGAAGACCGCGACCGGGGCAAGGTCGAGGTCGGGGCGCTCCCGCGCCCATGCCTCGGCCAGGTCGTCGACCTCGTCCCTCATGCGGAGAGCCTATCGGATCGAGATTCTTGACATCGAGACATGGTCGGAGCAGAGTGGAAGTATCTCGACATCAAGATATCTGTCGGCGCTGGCTGTGTATCAGGGCCGAGCGCCGCAGCATGAGACGGAGTGACGATGACCCAGCCGTGGGATCCGGACCGCTACCTGACCTACGCCGACGAGCGGGCCCGCCCGTTCGTCGAGCTGCTCGCCCGCATCCCGGTGTCGAGTCCGGCGAGCGTCGTCGACCTCGGTTGCGGGCCAGGCAACCTGACCCGCCTCCTCGGTGACCGCTGGCCCGAGGCGAGCGTCACCGGTGTCGACAGCAGTCCGGCCATGATCGACCGAGCCCGCGCAGGCAGCGCCGGCAATGGCGACGGTCCCCGCAGTGCGGAGAGGGGCCCTCGCATCGACTGGCAGCTTGCCGATGTCGCCGACTGGCGGGGCAGCGCCGACGTGATCGTCTCCAACGCCACCCTGCAGTGGGTGCCGGGCCATCTCGCGCTGCTGCCCCGTCTCGCAGCCTCGGCGCGGGAGGTGTTCGCGTTCCAGGTGCCCGGCAACTTCGCCGAGCCGAGCCACGTGCTGCGCGAGGAGCTGGCGGCCGAGCAGCCGTATCGGGAGCACACCCGGCACCTGGCGCGGCCCTCGAGCCATGACCCGGCGACCTATCTGGAGGCGCTCCGAAGCGAGGGGTTCGACGTCGACGCCTGGGAGACGACGTACCTCCACGTGC
Source organism: Nocardioides sp. AN3 (assembly GCF_054653495.1). Classification (NCBI taxonomy): domain Bacteria; kingdom Bacillati; phylum Actinomycetota; class Actinomycetes; order Propionibacteriales; family Nocardioidaceae; genus Nocardioides; species Nocardioides sp. AN3. Next base: position 64,059 of record NZ_BAAIGC010000019.1, on the reverse strand, counting down.
TCCCCGGCAAGGACGCCGTCTTCGACTGGATCAGCGGCACCAGCGTCCTGCCGACACGTGCCGCGTTGCCGGAGGCGCTCTTCCTGGAGTTCGCCGACGAGCTGCGGCGGCGGCTGCGCGGCGCCTATCCGGCGAAGGATGGCCAGGTGATCATGCCGTTCCGTCGGATCTTCGTCGTCGGGCACCGGGCGGTCTCGCGCAGGGTTACCGAACAGTAATATGACGCCCATGAGCTCGATCGCGTCCCTGTGGCAGTCGACCAACCGGATCCCATTGGTCGGCGCGAGGATCTTCTCGGTCGCCTTCAGCCAGAAGGCGCCGTACTTCGCCTCCATCCGACCTCTGGTCACCGAGCTCCGGCCCAACTACGCCGAGGTGCGAATCCGCAGCAGGCGCCGCGTGCACAACCACCTCGGCACCGTGCACGCCATCGCGCTGTGCAACGGTCTGGAGATGGCGATGGGCGCCCTCGCGGAGGTGACGATCCCGTTCGACAAGCGCTGGATCCCCAAGGGGATGGACGTTGCCTACACGGCCAAGGCGACGAGTGACATCCGTTGCATCGCGGAGACCGACCAGGACCAGTGGGACGCCGCTGACGGCGACCTCGCGGTCCGGGTCCGGGGCATCCGCGACGACGGCACCATCGTGATCGAGGGCATCATCCGGCTCTGGGTCACGCCGAAGAAGCGCTGAGCGAAGGCAGACGTCTCCGCATCTGGACAATTCCCGACCGTGTCCAGTTTATCTACTATTCTCATGCACATTGAGGGCAAGGGTGCTGCCCCCGGGCTGTGCCCTTCGGGGCGTCTCCCTGTCCTCGACCACCGCCTTCTCGGGCCCTGGCGGTGCGCCGAACGCATGAAGGACACGCATGGCCGAGACGCTCACCGTCCTCCCTGTGAGGGAGGAGCACGACGAGGACGTGCCGCGCACGCTCGCGGTCCGCTACTCCTGGCATGACCGGTTCTTCCTGCACGGCGTGCGTGGCGTCGGTCTGCTCACGCTCGTGCTGGTCGGGTCGATCGGCGTCTTCCTCGCCATCCAGGCCAAGCCCACCCTGAGCCACTACGGGCTGGGCTTCTTCACCGAGCAGCGCTGGCTGCCGAGCCAGGACATCGTCGGCATCGCCGCGGTCTTCGTCGGCACGATCGAGGTCGCGGCGATCGCGCTCATCATCGCGTTCCCGCTCTCGCTCCTCAGCGCGCTCTTCATCTCAGACTGGGCGCCGCCGACGATGCGGCCCACGCTCGTGCGGGTCGTCGACCTGATGGCGGCCGTGCCGGGCATCGTCTTCGGCCTCTGGGTGCTGCTCTTCATCCAGCCGCACGCCACGCACGTGGCCCACTGGCTGAGCAAGCACCTCGGCGTCATCCCGTTCTTCTACGTCCACACCGACGTCGACTACCCCATCTGGAACCAGGCGCCGGGATACGCCGCCTACCAGGGCTCGGCCTTCATCGCCGCGATCGCGGTCTCGATGATGATCTTCCCGATGGCCACCTCGGTGATGAGGGAGGTCTTCGCCGAGGCGCCGGCCGGCGAGAAGGAGGCCGCGATCGCCCTCGGCGCCACCCGCTGGGCGATGGTCCGCTCCGTCGTCCTGCCGTTCGGCCGCAGCGGCATCGTCGGAGGCACGATGCTCGCGCTCGGCCGGGCCCTGGGGGAGACGATCAGCGTCGTCCTCATCATCAGCCAGGCCTTCCAGATCAAGCCCAACGTGCTCGAGTCCGGCACGGCGACGATCAGCAGCATGATCGCCATCGGCTACAAGGAGGCCACCCCGGCGCAGCTCTCCGCGCTGCTCACGTGCGGGTTCGTGCTGTTCCTGATGACGCTCGCCGTCAACACCGTCGCCGCGCGGATCGTCGCACGCAGCCGCAGTGGAGCGGGGACCGAGCTGTGACCGCCACCGTGGACGCTCCGCCTGTCGCCCCGCCCACCCCGGCGCCCACTCGCAGGACCACCTCCGCCGCGACGCCCGCCACGGCGCACGCCACGACGCCGCCGAGCGCGGTCGTCGAGACGCCTCGCCCCACGGCCGGCAGCACCCGCGAGGACCGGTTGGCCCTGGTCGGAGCCGCGATCGCGAGCCTGGCCACGACCTGGCTCTTCTACGGCGAGATCCTCCCGTTCAGCGGAGCCCTCGGCTTCGTCGTGAGCTGGTACGTCGTCTTCATCGTCTTCTACGCCGGCCTGACCGCGCTCACCCGACCGTGGGCGGTCGTCGTCGACCGGATCGTGACCTGCTTCGTCGTCGCCGCGCCGGTGCTGGTGGTCTCGGCACTGCTCTGCACCGTCGTCGTCACCGTCGCTCGCGGCCTGCCGGCGCTGGTCCACCCCAACTTCTTCACCCAGGACATGGCCGGCGTGCGCCCGAGCGACTCCTTCGACCACGGCGGGATCCTGCACGCGATCGCAGGCACGCTCATCGAGGTCGGGATCGGCGTCGCCATCGCACTGCCCCTGGGACTGGTCACCGCCGTCTACATGTCGGAGGTCGGGGGCCGGGGCTCGCGGGTGGTGCGGACTGTGATCGAGGCGATGACCGCGCTGCCGTCCATCGTCGCGGGGCTGTTCGTCTACACCACGCTCATCGTCGGGCTGCACTTCCCGAGCAGCGGCTTCGCGGCGGCGCTGGCCCTCGCGGTGATGGGCCTGCCGATCATGGCGCGCGCCTCCGACGTCGTGCTGAGGGTCGTTCCGGGCGGCCTGCGCGAGGCGTCGTACGCCTTGGGCGCCGGCCGCTGGCAGACGGTGTGGCGGGTCGTGCTTCCCACCGCGCGACCAGGGTTGGCGACGGCGCTCATCCTCGGGATCGCCCGGATGGTCGGCGAGACCAGCCCGCTCATCCTCACCAGCGGCGCGAGCACGTTCTTCAACGCCGACCCGCTCCACAACCCGATGAACAGCCTGCCGCTGTTCGTCTACAACGCCGTCTCCTCCGGCGAGCCAGCGTTCGAGCAGCGGGGGTACGCCGCCGCCACGGCGCTCCTCGTGCTCGTCCTCGTCCTGTTCCTGCTGGCCCGCTGGGCAGCCCGTCCCCGGAAGTCCCGATGAAGATGAAGAAGCTGCTCCTCGCGGCCTGGGCGCTCACCGCATCGCTCGTCCTCGCCCTCGGCGGCGCGACGGCGGCCAACGCCGCCACCCACGCGCTCATCCAGGGCTCCGGCTCGAGCTGGGCCGCGAACGCGGTCAACCAGTGGGTGGCCGACGTGGCGAGCCAGGGCATGCAGGTCGTCTTCACCTCCAACGGTGCCGCGCAAGGACGCAAGGACTACGCCAACCGGCTCGTCCACTTCGCGGTCTCCGACATCGGCTACCGCGGGCAGGACCCGACGACGGGGGAGAGCGACGACCCCAAGGGCCGGTCGTTCGCCTATCTGCCGATCGCGGCCGGCGGCACGTCGTTCCCCTACCACATCGAGGTCGGCGGCCAGCTCGTGCGCAACCTGCGGCTCTCCGGCGAGACGATCGCGAAGATCTTCACCAGCAAGATCACCAACTGGAACGACCCGCAGATCACGAAGGACAACGGCGGGCACGCGCTGCCGTCGATCCCGATCATCCCGGTCGTCCACTCCGAGGGCGCGGGCGTGACCAACCAGTTCACCCGCTACCTGTCCCAGCAGTACCCGGGCATCTGGGGGCCGTGCAACGGAGGGAAGACGGCCGAGACCGAGTACTTCCCGCTGAACTGCGGGAAGGCCACCGGCAACCAGAAGGCGCTGGCCGGCTCCGACGGCGTGATGAACTTCCTCAAGTCCAAGGGCGCCAACGGCTCCATCGGGATCGAGGAGTACAGCTACCCGCTGCTCGCGAACTACCCCGCGGCCAAGGTGCTCAACAAGGCCGGCTACTTCACGCTGCCCACGCAGTACAACGTCGCCGTCGCGCTGACCAAGGCGGTCATCAACAAGAACCCGAGCGACCCCAACTACCTCACGCAGAACCTCGACCAGGTCTACGTCAACTCTGACAAGCGCGCCTACCCGCTGTCCTCCTACGTCTACGCGATCATCCCGACGTCGGCCTCCGACACGAAGCTGACCCAGACCGCTCAGCGTCAGACGTTGGCCGACTTCCTCTACTACTCGATCTGCCAGGGCCAGTCAGAGATCGGGCCGATCGGCTACTCGAGCCTCCCGGTCAACCTCGTGCAGGCAGGCTTCGAGCAGATCAACAAGCTCAAGACCGCCGACCCTGCCGTCGACCTCACCAAGCGCGACATCAGCACGTGCCACAACCCGACCTTCATCGCGGGCCACCCCGACCAGAACTACCTCGCCAAGATCGCCCCGAACCCGCCCGCCTGCGACAAGCTCGGCGCCGCGCCGTGCGCCGCCGGCGTCGGGGCCTACAACGGGGACAAGCCCAGCGACAGCAAGAACGCGCAGCCGGCGGGCGGCGGCGGCACGACGACGTCCTCACCCGCCGCGGCGCCCACGGGTACGTCGGCCGGCGGCTCCACCGCCGCCGGCGGTGCGGTTCCCGGTGCGGGCGCGGCCGTGGCCGGCGCTGCTGCCGGCGGTGCGGTGCCCGCTGCCGCGGGGGGCGACCAGGCCCTGGCCGCCGCGACCGTCTCGCCGACCACGATCGCGGCGGACGCACACTCCGGCCCGTCGCCCGCGCTGACCTTCCTCGTGATCGGGCTCCTGGTCGTCGTGGTGGCCACGCCTCCGACGCTGTCGCGCACGCTGCGGAGGAATCGATGAGACGCGTCGTCGGGTCGCTCGTCGCGGGTCTGCTCGCGGGCTCCGGTGCCTTCATGACCCTGCTGCCCGCCGCACCGGTGGCCAGCTCGGCGACGCTGGCGACGTTCACGTCCAACCCGACGCGTGTCTTCTACGACGCCGCGGGGACCGCGACCACCCTCGACCAGCGTCACGTCACCCTGACCGTCTCCGCGACGACGAGCCTGCGCGGTCGCCAGCAGCTCGACGTGAGCTGGACCGGAGCCCATCCGACAGGCGGCGTGGCCGCGGACCCGAACGCGGGCGACGCGGCGCGCCAGGAGTATCCCTTCGTGCTGATGGAGTGCCGGGGGACCGGTGCCGCCGTCACGCCGGAGACGTGCTGGACCGCGACCGCGCCGGAGCGCTACCAGCGCTCCAGCCCTTCGTCGTTCGCCTGGCCCGCGTGGCGGGCGGACGCCTACGCGACCGCCGCCGACCGCGGCCAGTTCGTCGGGGTCCCCTCGAAGCTTCCGTCGGGCTGCTCCGCGGTGGCGATCGGCGCCGAGCGCTGGGTCCCGTTCCGCGCAGCGGGTGGGAAGACGTACGCCGGCGGCGACGGTGGCTGCGGCGGCATGGCGCCCGAGTCGCAGGCGGTCAGCGACGTCGGCCTGCCGAGCAACACGACCTACGGGGTCACGGGGCCCGACGGCAAGGGCAGCGCCCGGTTCAGTGTCTGGACCGAGGAGGAGAACTCCTCGCTCGGTTGCTCCGCCACGTCCCCCTGCTCGCTCGTCGCCATCCCGGTCGAGGGCCTCAGCTGCGACGCTTGGGGCACTCAGCTGCCTGCTGACGCCGCGAAGGCGACCGGCTCGTCCGCGACCCGCTCCGACGTCGCCTGCCGGGGCACCGACGTCTACCCGCAGAGCAACGGCAACAACCTTCAGGTGCCCGGCGCCTACAACCTCTCCACCTCGGGGCTGCTGTGGTGGTCGGAGTCGAACTGGCGCAACCGGATCGTCGTGCCGCTGCACTTCGCGGTCTCGTCGAGCATCTGCGGTGTCGTGAGCAAGGGGGAGCCGCTCTCGCTCTTCGGGTCGATCCTGTTCAACGAGATCGCCGCGCAGTGGACGCCGAAGTTCTGCACCACCTCCGGCCTGGACCCCATCGTGCAGGTGCAGGCCGCGGACTCCGCGGCGCGCAACCTGGTGATGGCAGGGACCGCCACGGTCGGGCTCTCGACGTTCCCGCAATCGGGCGGCTACGCCCGGCCGGTCGTCCAGGCCCCTGTCGCCATGAGCGGCTTCGCGATCGCGTTCACGATCGACGACGACCAGGGTCATCGGCTCACCGACCTCCGCCTCGACGCCCGGCTGGTGGCGAAGCTGCTGAGTGAGTCCTACCCGGGCAACGTGAAGGTCACGCGCGCCTATCCTGCGCTGGCCGGCCACCCGCTCAACATCACCGAGGACCCGGAGTTCCGCGCGCTCAACCCCGACGTGCCGGACGTCGGGGTGGTCGAGGCCGCCTCCACCCTGATCGCGCTCAACACCGACTCGGACATGATGGAGGCGCTGACCAGCTGGATCGACGCCGACCCCGAGGCGCGCGACTTCCTCAACGGCGTGCCCGACCCGTGGGGGATGCAGGTCAACCCGAACTACCGCCACGTCGAGCTCCCGGTCAGCTCCTGGCCGTTGCTCGACGACTTCCAGCTCGCGAGCGACAGTCCCTGCTACGACACCAGCCCGGCGCCGTACCTCGGGCTGATCGCCTCGCCCGTCGGGCAGCTCTCCAGCCTGCTTCAGGACGTGCAGTATGCGATCCCGAGCGCCACGATCGTCTGCTCGGCTGATGCGGACCCGACCCTGCCCAATACGCTCAAGCTGCGTCAGCAGAGCCGCCAGATCCCCGGACACCGCTTCGTGCTCGGTCTGGTCCCGCTGACGGCGGTCAGTCGATACGGCCTGGACGCCGCCAGCCTGCAGACGACGAGCTCGGTGCCCCTCGGCGAGCAGTTCGACGACGCCTCGGGACGCCGGTTCGTCGCCCCCGACCGTGACGGTCTCGCCGCCGGCGCTGCCCTGCTCCGGGCCGACACCGACCACGGGCTGTGGACCCTGCCGTACGACGCCCTCCACACGGCCGGCGGCGCCCGGGCCTACCCCGGCACCATGCCGGTCTACGCCACCGTCCCGACCACGGGCCTGAGCAAGGACACCGCCCGCCGGGCCGCGCAGCTGCTCACCTATGCGGCCGGGCCCGGCCAGACGTCCGGGATCGCGGTCGGCGAGCTGCCGGCAGGCACCCTGCCGATCACGAAGAGCACGGGTCTCGGTGCGTTCGCGGCGTACACCTCCTGCGCCGCCAAGGCCGTGGCCGCCCAACGCGGGGACGTCCCCGTCGTCGGCGCCACGGGCTGCGAGCTCTCGGCCGAGCCCCGTCCCTCCTCCACGCCCGGCGCGCCCGGCGTGACCGGCGCGCCGCCGGTCACGGGGCCGGGTGCCGTGCCGGCGGGCCTCACCGCTCCGGCCGCCGTCGTGCCCAGGGCCTCCTCGCCGGCGGGCTCTGCCCCGGCGGCAGCAGGCTCGACGCCGGTCGCCTCGGACCAGGTCCGCACCGTCGCGGCATCGACCGGCTTCGGCCGCCTCGGGCTTCCGATCGCCGGCTTCCTCGCGGTCCTGCTCGGCGTCCTGGGCGCCGGTCTCCGCTGGGGTGACGCGATCGCCGCCGGAGCGGGCCGGGCCGCGTCGGCCGGCGCCGCTCGGTGGCGTCAGGCCGGGAAGCGGGTCCGACGATGACGGCCCTTGCCCCGACCACCGTTCGGCAGGAGTCCGTCGACAACGGGCAGCTCCCGCACCGACAGCACCAAGGACGTCTGGTGCTCTCGGAGGTCTCGATCGTCGTCGCGCTCCTCGTGGCGTGGGCCTTCGCGTACCTCTTGGTGCTCAGCAGCTTCGAGCACGGTCACGCACAGGCGTCGCTCTATGGCGAGCTCCGCTCCGACCTGGCGCTGGGGGAGGCGCCGACCGGAGCGCCCATCACGCAGGGCGCCCCGCTGGCCGTCATGGACATCCCGCGGACCGGCCTCGCCCACGAGGTTGTCATCGAGGGCACCACCTCGCCCCTGCTTCGGCACGGGCCCGGGCACGTGTCCGGCACGGTGCTTCCGGGCCAAGCCGGCGTGAGCGTCCTGATGGGCCGCTCCCTCTCGTTCGGCGCGCCCTTCGGCCGCGTCGCGAGCCTGAGACCCGGTGACCAGGTCGTCGTGCGCACCGTGCAGGGCCGCTTCGACTACCGGGTGCGCGACCTGCGTCACGACGGTGACCCCGTGCCGTCGCTGGCGGCCGGCGGCAGTCGGCTGGTGCTCGCCACCGCGGCCGGTGGCGGGCCACTGTCCCGCTCCGGCGTCGTCTACGTCGACGCCGATCTGGCGGGGAAGCCTGTGGCGGCGGGGCCTGTCGGCGCCGCCGACCCGGCCGGCGCTGCGCTCGCTCGTGACACCACCGGCCCGACGTTCGCCTTCCTCGCCCTCGGGCTGCAGTTGCTCCTCGTCGCCGTCGGCTGGGTCGTCTGGGCGCGCGCCCGGTGGTCACCCTACGCGGCCTGGGCCACCGGCGTGCCGCTTCTCGTTGCGGCGCTCTGGGTGGCCTCGTCGGCGGCCAGCCGACTCCTCCCGAACCTGATCTGAGAGATCGAGGGGTGTCCACATCATGACTACTTTTTAAAGTTGATAAATCTTCTCTAGTTAACCGCTAAGGTTCACTTAATACCTGCTGATGCTAAGAAAGAGGCACCACATGTTCCAGCGACGCACGCGCGTCGGCGCGGCCGTGCTCGGGTCACTCGCCATCGCCGGTCTCGCGCTTTCGCAGACCGGGCCCGTCCACGCGGATCCCGCCCCGCAGCACGACGACGTCGTCGGTGTCGGATCGGACATCATCCAGAGCTCGGTCAACTTCCTGGCCGACGGCTACGGCGCCCTGCCCGGCTACAACACGGCGGGCAACAAGAACCGCGTCTTCAACTTCGACGCGACTGCCGACGCCAACGGGCGCAACGCCTTCACCGACCCGGCGCTGGGTGCCTCGGCCGCGCTCAACCCGACCGTCACCCTGCGCGCAGGCACCTCGCCGGTGCGACGGCCCAACGGCGGCGGCAAGGGCATCAGCGCCTTCATCCAGGACGGCGACGCCTCCAACGGCAACCGGATCAGCTTCGTCCGCACCCCGAACGCGCTGACGGCGAAGAACCAGACCGCCGCCACGAACAACGGTGTCGGCGACACGCACACGATCCAGTTCGCGGAGGACTACCAGTACATCGCCACGGCGCAGACGACGAACGCCCCGGCGCAGCTGTCCGACACGGACCTCAAGAACATCTACAACGGCACCTGGACGACGTGGGCGCAGGTCCAGGCCGGCGACCCGGCGCTGTCGAGCTGGACGCCACCAGCCCCCAGTGCCACGATCGTGCCGCTCATCCCGCAGACCGGCGCGGGCGTGCAGAAGGTCTTCCTCACCCAGATCGGCCTGTGGGACTCCGCGGCCAACGGCCCGTCCAGCACCATCCCGTTCGGCACCGGCGCCGGCCAGGTCCGCCAGGTCCAGCAGAACGATCCCTCGACCATCACGACGCTCAACGCGACGGACAAGCCGAACGCGATCGTGCCGTTCCCCAAGGGCCGCTTCGAACTGCTCGGCAAGGGTTACTTCTACCCCAGCGCCGACTACAACTCGCAGGCCCTCGGCACGCCGCTCGACACCACCGGCATCGTGCTGCAGACCGCAGCGTCGGCGTTCAAGGCGACGATTCCCTACTACATCGTCTTCCGTGAGTCCGACCTGAAGTCGACCAAGCCGTGGCAGCCGGGCAGCAAGCTCAACTGGGTCCAGACGCTCTTCCTCGACAACGTCTTCGACGGCAGTGGCACCCAGACCGGCGGCTGGGACCCGGACCCGCAGGCGACCAACACCCTGCCGCCGCCGTTCGTGGCGAGCCCGAACGGTGTCGCGATCCTCACCACGCTCGGGCTCACGCCGAAGTACGTCGACCTCGGCAAGAACTACACCGTCGGCTGACCCGCCCCGAGACGCCGGCCGCCCGGGCGGTGCACCCCCGCCCGGGCTGCCGGTCCTATCCGACACCGACACCGACACCGACACCGATGATCGCAGGAACGACGATGAACGTGACCACACCAGAGCTCACCCCGGCCCCGTCGCCGGGCCGGCGGCGGCCCCCGCTGCTGGTCGGGGCTGCCGTCGTCGCGGTGCTCGTGCTTGTCGCTGTCGCGGTCGGCGTCGTCGCGTGGACGCATCGCGGCCCGGACAGGGCGCCCTACACCGACGCGTCCGCCACGGGCAGGCTCACGCTCTGTGACGCGAATCGACACGCCGTCACGTCCGGCTCGGTGAAGGGCGGTCCCTTGGCGGCGGCGGTGGTCGGCGCGTCGCCGGTCGGCCGGACCGAGGGCACGACGGCGACGCTGTTCGCCTACCAGCCGCGGCAGGGTGCCGAGACCACCGAGTGGACAGGTCTGGCGCTGACCGCACCCGGTGCCGTCTCCGCGACGACGCCCACCCTGGCGCTGCCGGCAGGCTCGATCACGCTGGCCCAGTTCCTGGGCGGCTACCCCGCCTCCTGGGACGGCTGGGTGCAGCTGCGTCTGCTGGTGAGCACCCCCGACGACGGCACCTCGGCGACGTACGACGCCGTCGACCTGAAGGTCGAAGGCGACCGCTGGCAGGCCGCCGAGCCCGGCGCCGCGAGCTGTCCTTCCTGAGTCCTGCACCGGGCCGAGAAGCACCCACACTTTCGAGAGGAACATCCGTGAAGAAGCACACGATCGGCGCGATCGTCGCAGGGGCGGCGCTTGCCGTCGGGAGCGTGACCACCGGTGTCGCGGTCCACGCGGCGTCGGACGCGCCGTGGCAGGCCACCACCATCAAGAGTCCGAATGCGGTCGGCACCATCACGCTCGTCGACGCGGACAACCAGCCCGTCACGAGCGGGTCGATCGACCAGCCCTTGGCGGCGTACGCAGTCGGCTCGGGCCCGCTCACGGCGGGCGACACCGCGGCGCACACCAGCGCGACCCTCGGGATCTACACGCCCACGTCGGTCGTCTCCGAGCGCGTCTACCCGTCGCAGCCGGATGCCGTGACCACGGGACCTGACTCGTGGACGGGTCTCGCCGTCAGCGCCCCCACGACGCAGGACCAGGTGCCGGCGAAGATCACCGGCGGTCCCGCCGCCGATCTCACCGGCAGCCTGACGCTGCGGCAGTACATCGGCGGCTACGAGAACAAGCAGTCCGATGCCGCCTATGCGGGCGTCTACGAGCTCCGCCTGAGCACCGGTGCGGCCGGTCACGGTGTCTCGCCGACCTACGCCGTCCTCGACCTGAAGGTCATCGGCGACACCTGGCACCTCTACGGCGAGGGCGGCACCGCTGCGACCACGACGACGCTGGCCGTCTCGCCGGCCGTCGGCAAGGTCGGAGCGTCCACGACGCTCACGGCGACGGTCTCGCCCGCGGCCGCGGGCACGGTGAAGTTCCTGGTCGACGGCACGGAGGTCGGCAGCGTGGCGGTGAACACCGTCACCGGCAAGGCCACGACGACCTGGACGCCGAGCGCGACCGGCAGCGTCCAGCTCGCGGCGAACTTCACGCCGACCGACACGACGGCGTACGCCGCCTCCGAGAGCAGCGCCTCGACGTACACCGTCGCGGCGAACCCGACCGTCAGCCCGACCTGGCCCGCGTTCCGTTACGGCACGTCCTCGACCGTCCGTGTGGCGGTGTCCTCGACGCCGGCTGCGAGCGGCACCGTCGGCATCGTGTACGCCGGCCGTGTGATCGCCTCGGCGCCCGTCTCAGGCGGCGTCGCCAACGTGAAGGTGCCCGCGACGGCGCTGCCGGCCGGCGCTCGATCGCTCCTGGCCCGGTTCACCAGCTCCGCGCCGTCGTCGGTCGCGTCGAAGGACTCGGCTGCGAAGACGGTCAGCGTCGCCAAGGCCGTCGCCAAGATCGCCAACACGACCGCTCCGACGAAGGTCAGGTCGACCAAGAAGGCGACCTTCGTCTTCACCGTCACCGCTGCGGGCGGCACCGTGACCGGGACGGCGAAGGTCTACGACGGCAGCAAGGTCGTCGCCACGGTCGCGCTCCGTGGCGGCAAGGCGACCGTCGCGCTCAAGCTGAAGAAGGGCAAGCACAGCATCAGGGCCGCGTTCCTCGGCAACGCCAACGTCGCTCCCGCCACGGGCTCCGTGGTGAAGGTGACCTCGAAGTAGGCAGCACCCGTCCCGCTGGATCGGAGCCGACGCCAACGGCGTCGTCGGCTCCGGTCGGCGCTCGTGCAGGAGACGTGAGATGACGATCACCCAGACGCCGCCCGTTGCGGCGCCCGATGGCGACGGCGCGGCGCGCGCAGCCGGTGCAGCCGGTGCAGCCGGTGCCGACTCCGCGGAGGCCTCCGCTGCGGCGACCGGTCCTGCGGCCGGTTCGACCCAGGCGGCACGTCAGGCGGTGGAGCCGTATGCGCTGGAGGCCGAGGCGATCTCCGCGTGGTTCGGTCGCCGCAAGGTGCTGGACCGGATCTCGCTCACGATGCCGGCGGGCGAGGTCACCGCTCTGATCGGGCCGTCGGGCTGCGGCAAGTCGACGTTCCTGCGCATCCTCAACCGCATGCACGAGCTCGTGCCGGGCGCTGCGCTCGCCGGAGAGGTCCGCCTCGACGGCGCCGACATCTACGACCCGGAGCGCCAGCTCACCGACGCCCGCAAGGCGATCGGCATGGTCTTCCAGAAGCCGAACCCGTTCCCCGCGATGTCGATCCGCGACAACGTGCTGGCCGGGCTGTCGCTGACCGGCACCCGCGCCGGCAAGGCGGAGAAGGAGCGGCTCGTCGAGGAGTCCCTGCGCCGCGCCGGCCTGTGGAACGAGGTCAAGGACCGTCTCGCGCAGCCGGGCTCCGCCCTCTCCGGCGGCCAGCAGCAGCGGCTCTGCATCGCTCGCTCCCTCGCAGTCTCGCCCCGGGTGCTGCTCATGGACGAGCCGTGCTCCGCCCTCGACCCGACGTCGACCCGCGTCGTCGAGGAGACGATCCTCGAGATCGCTTCCTCGGTCACCGTCGTCATCGTCACCCACAACATGCAGCAGGCGCGCCGGGTCTCTTCGCAGTGCGCGTTCTTCCTGGCCGAGCACGGCGCGCCCGGCGTCATCGTGGAGCACGGCGAGACCGAGGCGATGTTCACCTCGCCCCTCGACCCCCGGACCGCCGACTACGTCAACGGCCGTTTCGGCTGAGTCCTTGTGAGTGTGAGAGTGACCCATGAGTCACTCTCACACTCACAAGGGCGCTCGGAGATTCCGGCGGCGCCCCGGCCTCGCCGTAGGCTTGTGAACTGCTATGACGCGCACGTATGAGGTCCGCACCTACGGGTGCCAGATGAACGTCCACGACTCCGAGCGGCTCTCCGGGCTGCTCGAGGACGCGGGCTACACGGCGTTCGACCGGGGGCGTGCGCCCGAGGGCGAGCACGCCGACGTCGTCGTCTTCAACACCTGCGCGGTGCGCGAGAACGCCGACAACAAGCTCTACGGCAACCTCGGCCACCTCGCTCCGGTGAAGGCGAGGCGCCCCGGCATGCAGATCGCGGTCGGCGGCTGCCTCGCCCAGAAGGACCGCTCGACCATCACCCAGAGGGCCCCCTGGGTCGACGTCGTCTTCGGGACCCACAACATCGGCTCCCTGCCGGTGCTCCTCGAGCGCGCCCGTGTCGCCGAGGAGGCGCAGGTCGAGATCCTCGAGTCCCTCGACGTCTTCCCGTCGACGCTGCCGACCAAGCGTGAGTCGGCGTACGCCGCCTGGGTGTCGGTCTCGGTCGGCTGCAACAACACCTGCACGTTCTGCATCGTCCCGTCGCTGCGCGGCAAGGAGAAGGACCGCCGGCCCGGCGAGATCCTCGCCGAGATCGAGGCGCTGGTCGCCGAGGGGGTCTCCGAGATCACACTGCTGGGCCAGAACGTCAACGCCTACGGCGTCGAGTTCGGCGACCGGCAGGCATTCTCGAAGCTGCTGCGCGCCTGCGGCGAGATCGAGGGGCTGGAGCGTGTCCGGTTCACCAGCCCTCACCCGGCCGAGTTCACCGACGACGTCATCGAGGCGATGGCGCAGACGCCCAACGTGATGCCGAGCCTGCACATGCCGCTGCAGTCGGGGTCCTCGAAGGTGCTGAAGGACATGCGTCGCTCCTACCGGCAGTCGAAGTTCCTCGGGATCATCGAGCGCGTCCGTGCCGCCATCCCCGACGCCGCGATCACCACCGACATCATCGTCGGCTTCCCAGGTGAGACCGAGGAGGACTTCGCCGAGACGCTGAAGGTGGTGCGCGAGGCGCGCTTCTCGGGCGCCTTCACCTTCCAGTACTCCAAGCGGCCCGGCACGCCCGCGGCCGAGCTCCCGGACCAGGTCGACCCGGCGGTGGTCGCCGACCGCTACCAGCGGCTCGCCGCGCTGCAGAACCAGATCTCCTGGGAGGAGAACCAGAAGCTCGAGGGGCGCGTCCTCGAGGTGATGGTCGCGGAGGGCGAGGGCAAGCGCGACGGGGCCACCGGCCGGCTCTCCGGGCGTGCCCCGGACAACCGGCTGGTGCACTTCAATGCGGAGCTCTCATCGACGACCGACGCGGTCGCGATCCGCCCCGGCGACGTGGTCAGGGTCGCGATCACCCGCGGGGCGCCGCACTACCTCGAGGCGGACGGAGCAGTGCTGTCCGTGCGGCGTACCCGCTCCGGTGACGCCTGGGAGGCCCGTCAGGCGATGCCGCCGGCGTCCACCGGCGTCGCGCTCGGCATGCCGAGCGTCGGGGTGCCTGCACCGCTGCCCGACGCGCCGGTCTGCGGTTAGCTCACGCCTGGTCCCGGTCCGTCGACCGAGGGTCGAGTGACGGATAGCCCGCCCGCGGCTCGAGGCCCTCAGGGTTCGTCTCCCGCTGGCCCGGGCGCTGCTCCGGCGGCATGCCGCGGGAGCCCCGGTCCTCCTCGACGGAGGTGTCCTTCACGCCACTGGCCGCGCGCTGACCGGGCCCGGTGTGGCCGATCCGCTCACTGCTGACGCCCATCCCGCCCGCGTCGTCGCTGTGGGTCGGCGCGTAGGCGGCGCGGATGTCACGCACGACGCCGGAAGGCTCATGGCCGGGGGCGTCGGGCCCCCCTGGCTCGAGCTCGGCGGGCTCGGCGGCGGGCTGTGGTTGTGGACCGAGGTCCATCTCGTCTTCCTCCCTGGTCGGGTCCCTTGAAGATGATCCGGTAACCAGAGTGCCCGCCGGCGTATCAGCGGATGTCGTCGTCCTTGCCGTCGAGCCCGTCGAGGGCGTCCTTCGCCTTGTCGGCGCCGAGGTCGATCTTGTCGCCGTACTTCCCACCGGTCTTCTCGTCGGCCAGGTCGGCCGCCTTGTCCAGGCCCTCGCCGATCTTCTCGCCCTGGCTGTCGACGGCCTTCTCGAGGGCGTCCTTGGCCTTGTCGAGGAAGCTCATGTCCTACCTCCGTCACATCGGTGGCTCTGGCGAGCAGAGCCGAGCGGGTTTGAAACACTAACCCCATGACGGTGCCCGCGGCAGCACGTGACGCGACGACCGCGACCATTCGCCCGACCGTCGCCGTCGTCGGCGCCACGGCGGCGGGGAAGACCGGGCTCAGCCTCGACCTGGCCGAGCGCCTGGGCGGCGAGATCGTCAACTCCGACGCGATGCAGCTCTACCGGGGCATGGACATCGGGACCGCGAAGCTCCCGGAGGCGGAGCGACGCGGCATCCCGCATCATCTGCTCGACATCCTCGACGTGACCGAGCCGGCGACGGTGGCCGAGTACCAGGGACTCGCGCGGGCGACGATCAGCGATCTGCGCGAGCGCGGCCGCACGCCCGTGCTGGTGGGCGGGAGCGCGCTGTACACCCGAGCCGTCCTGGACCAGTTCGACTTCCCAGGGACCGACCCGGCCGTGCGCGCGCGACTCGAGCGCGAGCTGGAGGAGGGGGGCGTTCGGCCCCTGTTCGAGCGCCTCCAGGAGGTGGACCCCGTCTCGGCCGGCCGGATCGAGCCCGACAACGGCCGGCGCATCGTGCGCGCCCTGGAGGTCGTCGAGATCACGGGCGCCCCGTTCAGCGCGCGGCTGCCCGTCCAGGCCTACGTCGACCCCCACTCGATCCAGATCGGCGTCGACATCGACCGGGAGACGCTGGACGCCCGCATCCTGCAGCGGGTCGAGGAGATGTTCGACGCGGGCTTCGTCGAGGAGGTCGAGCGGCTGCTCGACGAGGGTCTCGCCCAGTCGCGCACGGCCGCCACCGCGATCGGCTACCGGGAGGTGGCTCAGCACCTGGCGGGCGTGCTCTCCCTCCCGGAGGCGAAGCTGCGCACGGCGGTGAAGACCCGCCAGTTCGCCCGGCGGCAGGACGCCTGGTTCCGCAAGGACGCCCGCGTGGTGTGGGTGGGCTACGACGACGCCGACCGCGTCGAGAGGGCGGTCGAGGCGGTGGAGGCCGTCGCGCAGGTCTGAGAGGTCCGGCCTGTCGGTGGTCGGGTGCAGGCTGGGCTGCATGGTCACGGCGTACTTCACGGCGAGCAGCCTCGACGGCTACATCGCCGACCAGGACAACGACCTCGGCTGGCTGTTCAAGCAGCCGATCGATCCGGACGGCCCGATGCACTACGGCCCCTTCGTCGACGGTGTCGGCGCGCTCGTGATGGGCGCGACGACGTACCTGTGGATCAAGGAGCACCACGTCGACGCCGGCGAGGAGTGGGGCTACTGCCAGCCGGCCTGGGTGATGACGCACCGCGACCTGCCGGTGATTCCCGGGGCCGACGTGCGGTTCGCGCGGGGAGACGTCGCGGCCGTGCACGCCGAGATGGTGGCGGCGGCCGGTGACAGGGACGTGTGGCTGGTCGGCGGGGGCGACCTCGTCGGCCAGTTCGCCGACGCCGGCCTGCTCGAGGAGGTCTGGGTGCAGTTCGCGCCGGTGACGCTCGGAGGCGGTGCCCCGCTGCTGCCGCGCCGACTCGACCTGCAGCTGCTGGACGTGGCTCGAAATGAGGCGTTCCTCTGCGGACGCTATCGCGTCGTGTCGTGAGCGATCACCCGTACCATCATGGCGTGACCGCAGCGACCTGGACCGAGATCGCGACCCTCGACGAGCTCGTCGAGCTGGTCGGCGAGCCGAACGAGCGGGCCCGCACCAAGGGGCGGGACCGACTGCTCGGCGTGGACCGCGACTGGCTGGCGGCCACCCCGTTCTGCGTGCTGGCGACGTCGGACGCCGAGGGCCGCTGCGACGCCTCCCCGAAGGGCGACCCTGCCGGCCAGCTGGTCCACGTCCTCGACGACGTCACGATCGCGCTCGCGGAGCGACCCGGCAACAGACGGGTCGACGGCTATCGCAACGTGCTGGCCAACCCGCACGTCGGACTGGACTTCCTCATCCCCGGTCGCGGCGACACGCTGCGGATCAACGGGCGAGCCCAGCTCGTGTCGGACGCGCCTTTCTTCGACGACATGGCGGTCCGCGGCAAGCGACCCGTGCTGGCGCTCGTGGTCGACATCGAGGAGGTCTTCTTCCACTGCGCGAAGGCCTTCCTGCGAAGCGGCCTGTGGCAGCCCGAGACCTGGGCGCCCGACGCCCGCGTGCCGCGACGCGCCGTCATCGCCCAGGAGGTCGAGCACGCACCCGGGACCGTCGAGGAGCTCGACGCCTACTACGGGCCGTCGTACGCGAAGGGGCTCTACTGATGGCGAGCTACCCCTTCCTCAAGGGTCACGGCACCGAGAACGACTTCGTCCTCCTGCCGGACCCTGACGGCACGGTGCACGCCGAGCTGACGGCCGAGCGCGTGCGGGCGCTGTGCGACCGCCGCGCTGGCATCGGTGGCGACGGCGTGCTGAGGGTGATCCGGTCGGCCGCGGCCGGCATCTCCAGCGAGGCTGAGTGGTTCATGGACTACCGCAACGCCGACGGCTCGGTCGCCGAGATGTGCGGCAACGGCACGCGGGTCTTCGCGCAGTTCCTGCGCGAGAGCGGCGCCGACACCGGCGACCGGATCACCATCGCCACACGCGGGGGCGACAAGACGCTGACGTACGACGGCGCGGAGTGGACCGTGGACCTCGGCGAGGCGGCCGTCCTCGGCGAGACCAAGGTCGGCGTGGGCGACCACACCTGGCCGGCGCAGCACATCAGCATGGGCAACCCGCACGCAGTCGCGTTCGTCGACTCGCTCGACCTCGGCGGTCCGGTCGGTCCGCTGGTGACCGTCCCCGACTACGACGAGGCGACCTACCCGCATGGCGTCAACGTGGAGTTCGTGGTGCGCGCGGGCGACGAGCACGTCGCGATGCGCGTGCACGAGCGCGGGGTGGGGGAGACGAGGTCCTGCGGCACGGGGGCGGGCGCTGTCGGAGTGGCTGTCATGCTCGCGGACGGCGCGGTTCGCGGGTCGACGTACCTCGTCGACGTGCCCGGCGGGCGCCTGCGGGTGACCTGGACGGACGACGGACATGTCCTGCTGACCGGTCCGGCCGAGCTCGTGGCTGCCGGCGAGACCGAGCTCTGAGCGTTCCTTTGCCTGCCGCTCACTCAGGTCGCCACGCGCGGGGCCGAACCTGTCGGTGTGGGACCGGTTCCGCGGACGCGCCGCGGACATCGACGCGAGCACGGCACGGCAGCCATGCTCGTCGGGGAGTCTCGGAAGGGTGTCAGGAGAAGGCATGACCGACGCCATCGGAGTCGAGGCAGACCCGTCCGCGGTCAGGAGCCGCGGCGTGCCGCCACTCAGTGACCGCCAGTCGTACGTCGCCCTCGGCCTCGGTCTGGCGATCCTCGTCGTCTTCACCGCCCTGATCAGGACCGCGGCCAACCCGTGGATCTATCTGATCGGCGGCGCCTACGGCACCGCCTTGTCGATCGTCGGTGCGCGGCGCATGCCACCCGCTCGGCGGAGGATCTGGGTCGCGTTCGCCGTCTCCCAGGGGCTGTTCCTGACGGC
This sequence comes from Nocardioides sp. AN3, assembly GCF_054653495.1. Classification (NCBI taxonomy): domain Bacteria; kingdom Bacillati; phylum Actinomycetota; class Actinomycetes; order Propionibacteriales; family Nocardioidaceae; genus Nocardioides; species Nocardioides sp. AN3. The sequence continues at coordinate 45,332 of NZ_BAAIGC010000019.1, read as the reverse complement.
TGACCTGCTGTGGACGCTCTATGCCAACGTCCTGCATGTCCAGCCCTACCCGTCGCCGGCGGACGCCCTCTACCTCGCCATGTATCCGGTCCTCGCCCTCGGGATGTGGTGGCTGGTGCAGGGCAGGCGCCGTGGCCGTGACCGCGCCGCCTTCCTCGACGCCGCGATCCTGACCACCGGCGCCACGGTCATCGGGGTCGTCTTCTTCGTCGGACCCGCCGCACGCGCCGGGGGGACCACGCTCGTCAGTCAGGTCGTGGGGGCCGCCTACCCCGCGGGAGACCTTCTCCTGCTCGCCGTCGCCTTCCGTCTCATGACGGTGGGCATGGTGCGCAACGTCGCCCTGTGGGCGATGCTCGGCTCGGTCGCGGCGCTGCTCGTCGTGGACCTCACCTACGTCGTCACGCTGGTGAACGACGCGCCGTACCCGGCCTGGATCGACTGCGGCTACCTGCTCTCCTACGTGCTCCTCGGCTTCGCCGCGCTGCACCCGTCAGCGCATGCACTCTCCGAGCCGGCGCCGGAGCGGCCCGACCGGGTGACCTTGACGCGGGTGAGCCTGCTCGGCCTCGCGCTCGTCCTGGTGCCCGTCACGGGTCAGGTGGCCCAGCTGACCGGCTTCGGCCACAGCTCCTGGGTGGTGTTCGTCGGCGGTTGCGTTGCGGCACTCCTGGTCGTCCTGAGGCTCTGGGGCCTGGTCCAGGACCTCCAGTCCAAGGCGGTGCAGCTCGCCGCGCTCGCCGAGAAGGACGGCCTCACCGGCGTTGCCAACCGGCGCACCTGGGACCACGAGCTGTCCCGTGCGTGCGCGCTCGCTCGCGAGACCGACACGCCCCTGTCGGCTGCCGTGCTGGACCTGGACCACTTCAAGGAGTTCAACGACACGCGCGGCCACCTCGCGGGTGATCTCGTGCTCAAGGAGACGACGGCCGCCTGGGCCTCCATCCTCGAGGGTCGAGGCTTCCTGGCCCGCTACGGCGGAGAGGAGTTCACGGTGCTCCTGCCCCAGCTCGCCACCGACGATGCCGAGAAGGTGCTCGAGCGTCTCCGGCGAGAGGTGTCGCATGACCAGACGTGCTCGATCGGCGTCGCCACGTGGGACGGCGTCGAGGCGCCCGCCGAGCTGATGTCCCGTGCCGACCAGGCGCTCTACCGGGCGAAGCGGGCGGGTCGCGACCGCGTCGCGGCGCATCGCGACGGGGTGACGACGGTGGTGACACGCCCGTTGCACGAGAGCCCCGAGATGGCGTCGCTGACGGCCGTCTACCAGCCGATCGTCGACCTCCGCACCGAAGAGGTCGTCGGCGCCGAGGCGCTCAGCCGGTTCGCCGGCCGGGATCCGCGGGAGGTGTTCGACGCCGCCATGCGCGACGGGACGGGGCCCGCCATGGAGGCGCTGGCGATCGGGCGGGCACTGGCCGGCTGGAGCGGCAACGGCCTTCTCGCTCTCAACATCAGCCCCTCGGCGCTCGTCACTCCCGCGGTGCAGGCCGTCCTTCCCGCCGACATGACCGGCCTGGTGCTCGAGCTCACGGAGGCCGACCTGGGCGAGCACTCGCCCGAGGTCATGCTGGCGCTCGACGACATCCGGTCGCGGGGCGCCCTCATCGCGATCGACGACTTCGGTGCCGGCTTCTCGAACGTCTACCGGGTGGCGACCATCCAGCCCGACATCGTCAAGATCGACATGTCGTTGGTCCGCAACATCGACGCCAGTGCCGAGCTCCAGGCCGTGGTGAAGTCGTGTGTGCTCTTCGCCGACCTCACCGAGGCGAGGCTGGTCGCGGAGGGGATCGAGACGGTCGAGGAGCGCGACTGCGTGGCCGAGCTGGGCGTCCAGCTGGGCCAGGGCTACCTGCTCGGCAGGCCCGGGCCGCTCGCCGACACCGTCTCTCGTGGCGCGGCGGATGCGTGCCGGGGGTAGGTCGGGACGTTCCCCACGGTCTACTGATCAGTAATAGTCGGAAACGTCCCGAACTACCCCGCCACCGCAGGCGGCGCCGTCAGCCGATCCTGATCCCGAAGGCCTTGGCCAGGGACGGGGCGGTCCGGGCGTGGCGCAGGTGGCGGACATGCAGGACGTCCTCGAGGAAGCCGGTCAGCGCGTAGTGGTTCAGCGGCGTGGCGACGACTCGACGCGCCTGGCTCCTCGTCGCGACGACGGTCAGTACCCTGTTGCCACTGTGCTTGTCGTCCTCGTCGGCGGTCACGACGATCGCGAGCCGGCCGGCCTTCCAGTCAGGGCCCGCGGTGAGGACGCCGATCTGGTGCGAGATCCAGCCGTCGGCCTGAGCCAGGGTGCCGTCGTGGGCGTCGTGGATGAGGTCGGGGATGACGAAGCCGACATTCGGAAGGGTGCCGGCTGCGGCGTCGTGGGCGAGCCGAGTGGCGGGCACGTCGTGCTTGCGGCACGCGGCACGGTCCGAGGTGGCTGAGAAGTAGGTCCAGGGGTTGTGGCGGACGGCGTACCGCCCGCTGTTGCTCAGCGCGCAGCGACGGGGCATCGAATCGGCGTAGACGCCCGCCGTATGACCGGACCGACGTGCCTGCCGGAAGATGTTGTTGCCGGTCAGCCGGTGCGCCGACGGGTTCGCGTCGTCCGCGACCCCGAGCGTCGACCCTGCCGCGATCGCGAGGTAGTTCGGCAGCGAGGGGTGCCGGATGGCGCTGTAGTCGGTCGCATAGGCGTGCTGGGAGGCGAAGGCGTACGTCTTCGGCATGCCCGCCCGCATCTGGGCGAGTGAGTGGTTCTCCACCATGAAGACGAGCACCTTCGTCACGCCCGCGCGCGCCGCGCGGCTCACCGCCCGTGCTGCGGAGGACCCGGCGGCAGAGGTGGGCGCGGAGGAGGCCGCGGAAGAGGCGGCCGCGGAGGACATGCGTGCGGACGAGTCGGGCGCGGAGGAGGCAGACGTGGGCGAGGCAGGGGCGAACGAGGCGGGCGCCGACGAGGGCACGGCCGACGCCGCCGCGGACGACGACGACGACCCGCCGGCCAGGGACGCGTCCTCGTGGGATCCGTTCCCGCCGCACCCGGCGAGCATCGGCGCCAGCGTGACGACGCCGGCGAGGCCAGCGAGGGTGGGCAGGGCGCGGTGGGGGAGACCGAGTCGTCGCACGCGGCGACGCTACCCGGCTCTCCTGAGAACCCTTGCCCCCACCCGGGCTGCGTGGCGACCGCCACTAGAGTCCCGCCCATGGATCTGACCAACAGCACGGCGATCGTCACCGGCGGCGCCAGCGGGATCGGTGCGGGCTGCGCACGGGCGCTGGCCGCGCGCGGCGCGACGGTCGTCATCGCCGACCTGCAGGCCGACAAGGGCGAGGCGCTCGCCGAGGAGATCAAGGGCGTCTTCGCGCAGGTCGACGTCACCAACAGCGAGCAGATCACCGCGGCGGTCGAGCAGGCCGCCTCGATCGCCCCGCTCAAGGCGTGCGTGAACTCCGCCGGCATCGGCAGCGCGGTCCGCACGATCGGCCGCGACGGTCAGATCGACAGCGCCTTCCCGCTCGACTCCTTCCGGCGCGTCATCGACATCAACCTGATCGGCACCTTCGACATGGTCCGCCAGGCAGCGACGGTGATGAGCCGCAACGAGCCCGACGCGAACGGTCAGCGTGGCGCCATCGTCAACCTGGCGAGCGTGGCCGCCTTCGACGGCCAGATCGGCCAAGCGGCGTACTCGGCCTCCAAGGGCGGCATCGTCGGCCTGACGCTGCCGCTCGCACGCGACCTGGCCGCGGCGGGCATCCGCGTCAACACCGTCGCACCCGGACTCATCGACACCCCGATCTATGAGTTCGTGCCCGAGCCGGAGGCGTTCAAGGCCAAGCTCGGCGAGAGCGTGCTGTTCCCGAGGCGGCTGGGCTCGCCCGACGAGCTGGCGAGCATGGTGATCGAGCTGATCACCAACGACTACATGAACGGTGAGACCGTGCGCGTCGACGGCGGCATCCGGATGCCTCCCAAGTAGCGCGGCCCACGGGAGGCCGGGCGCGCCTCACCGGCGCCGCGGGGCCGGCTCCAGGCCGGCGGCAGTCGGGGCGGCAGTCGAGGCGGCAGTCGGGGCCGCAGCCGGAGCCGCAGTCGGGGCCGCAGCCGCAGTCGGGGCCGCAGTCGGGGCCGGAGCCGCGTGACGACGCCGTTGTCGAGGAACCGCTGCGGTCGGCACCTCCTCAGCACCCGGAGTCGTCGTCGACTCGCTGAGGATGTGCCGGATCTCGGCGTACACCCACTCGCGGTAGTCGTCGTCTCGGGGGCGCGACCTGCCGAGCTGCTCGATGAGGCCGATGATCTCGTCGAGGACCCATCGGGCGGCGGGGGAGCCGGGCACGGAGTCGACGTCCGCCGGCTCGGCGTCGCCGCTTTCGGCTGGGGCGGCGCCGGAGAGCCGGAACGACTCGTACGTCGGGTGGTCGCCCACCCGCTCGGCCAGGACGTCCCGGGCCCGCTGGATCATGCGCGCGTTGTAGCGCCCCAGCTCGCGGTAGGCGGCGAACTGGGCGACATGGAAGAACTGGTTGACGGTGCTGACCCGCGGGAACGTCGGGTCGACCTCGCGGTAGGCGAGCAGCTGGGGTGGCATGTCGGTGGTGAGGGCGGGCTTGCAGTACCAGAGCAGCGAGAGTCGCTCCCGTCCCTCCACCCGGCGCCGGACGAGACCCAGGGTGACCGACCGCGTGGCGTAGTCGCGGCCCGGGGTCGGCATCGGGTCCGAGCGCAGAGCGTCGAGGTTGACCACGACGCTCGCCGCGCACTCGAGCTGCGCCAGGTCGATGGCCTTCGAGATCGACTTGGCCGTGTTGCCGGGCCCGGAGTCGGCATCGACGCAGACGATCTCGTCGAGCATCCGTGTGCGCAGCAGCTCGACCAGGCCGGTGTTCTCCCAGTGGCCGCCGTCGGTGACGTAGAGGTAGAGGTCGCTGGGGTCGTGGAAGCCGATGAACTCCTTCAGCAGGTAGCCGAGCCCGGGGCGAGGGAGTGCGACCCCGCGAGCGGCCAGGGTGCTGGCGTACCGCGGGTTCGGGATCCACAGGCCGAGGCGCACGTTGAAGAAGGCCAGCAGCATGCTGATCGGCCCGATCCGGAAGCGTCCCATGGCCGGTGACACCGCCGCTCCGGACAGCGCGACCGTGTACATCGTCGTGAGACGCGGCCGCCATCCCGTCCAGGGCCAGCGATGCTTGCGGATGAGCGTCTCGATGTCGCTCGTCGAGCACTCGTATCGCTTCCACTGGCCGTCGCCCTCGAGGGGTGCGAAGACCCGCACGTGGCGGGGGTCGAACGTCACGCTCAGCGCCGGGATCCCGGCATGGGTGCGCACGCCGCGACCGGTGACGGTGGCCGACGCGCACACGGTCAGCGGGGTGCCTCGGCCCCCCGGCCCGCGCTGGTCGAGGGAGCTGAGCAGCGGCTCCGGCACCACGCCGGGGCGGTCGGCACCACCGTTGGCGTAGGCGCGGGCGTCGAGCGTGCCGGCCAGCCGCCGCCGGTAGGTGGCGAAGGCCGCCCGGATCTTGCCGCGGTAGAACGCCGCCAGGGACCAGAACTCGATCGTGCCCAGGAAGTGCAGGAGGAGCAGGCCGACGATGAAGGCCGCCATCACGCCGTGATGACGGTGGTCGGGGTCGGCGATCATCGCATCGAGCATCCACAGGATGCCGACGTAGCCGAGAGCAGCGCCGAAGAGCACGCCGCCGACGATGGGCGCCACGGTGGCCAGTGGCCGCCGCAGCAGGCGCAGGACGGCCCCGCCCGAGCCGGTCCCGGCGGCCAGGGCGACCAGGTGCGTGAGCACGCTGTTGGTGCTCACCGGTCCCCAGAGCAGATCCATCAGCGCCGGGACGAGTGCGAGCAGCACGGCGAGGGTGACGGCGAGGAAGAGGCCGCTGTAGGCGACGTACTTGGGCACCATCAGCCACGCCGCCGGCGCCTTGCCGCGGACCTCGAGCCCCTTCGCGAGCAGGATCCACAGCACGACGGCGACGACGCCAGTGGCGGCCCACCCCAGCACCGGCCAGCCCGGTCGTGCGGAGTCGACCAGGCAGCTGTGGTCGGCGGAGAAGCTCAGCGCCGCCTTGTCGCGCCAGTCGGGGCAGGTGAGCGAGTAGTACCAGCGGTAGACCCACCCGGCCAGCTGGGCGCTCGTCCACAACAGGGCGAGGAAGACGAAGGAGTTGAAGACGATGCCCGTGATGACGGTCGCCAGCACGCCGGGCGTGCGCTCCGCCTGGTCGAGCTTCGCGCGGTCGGACTTCGACGTCATCGTGTCGCGGATCGTCCGGCGCGGCGTGTTGGACAGCAGGTAGCCGAGGTTGGCGCGCAGGTGGCGCTCCTCGGGTCCGGGGCCGCCGTCGGCCTCGTCGGACCACGGCAGCGGCTCGTCGTCACGGTGCGCACCCATGCTGCGCGACAGGCTCCACGCACCGGTCATGTACGACCCGCCCGAGACGGCCGTGACCCGGTCGGCCGCGCGCCAGCCGAGCCGGCCGTCGCCCTCGTCGAGCGCCTGGAGCGCGCCCAGGCTGATCGAGGCGGCACGGATGCCGCCGCCCGAGAAGGCGAGTCCGAGAGGTGCGTCCAGAGAGGAGTACGCCGTCGGCTGCTCGTCCGGGTCGTCGGCGTCGTGGAGGACCTCGATGACCGTCGAGCCCACGAGACGTGAGACGAAGCCTCCGACGACGTAGCCGACCAGGCCGATCAGGATGAGGAAGCCGCCCCACGCCGCCACCGCGGCCAGCGGCCAGCCGAAGCCGATCACGTCGTGGATCTGCGCCAGCATGGCGAGGTCGGCGACGACATTGAGGCCGGCCGCCGAGAGCGCGGCCAGCACGAGCGGGCCGACCCATCGCCGGGTCGACACGGTGCGATAGTTGCGCCCCGCGAGCGGCACCGCCAGGGCGAGCATGAGGCCCCAGGTGAGCGCGAACGGTATGTCGAGCCAGAGCGCCTTGTCCATGGCGGTCAGGGCATAGCGGCCGTCGACCCAGTCCTGGACGACCGCCTGCGAGCCGGCCACCGAGAGCCGCACCCGCTGCGGGAACCCGCCGACCGGGTCGGCCGCCTTGCCGGCCATCGCGAGCGCGGTCGCGAGCGCGAACAGAAGCACGAGGACGACGTACGCCGCGCGTCGGCGGCGCTCGGCCCCGAGCGCGGTGTAGAGCCCCGTCGGTGTCCACCTTGTCCTGGCCACGAGCAGGACCTCCCTAGGCTCGTCACGGCGACGCGTGCCGGGCGGCGCGGTGTCGTGCGGCTGTTTCCAGTGTGACCTCAGTGAGCGCTGGGGTGCATAGTCCGAAATGACTAGGCCGGTGTCGCGCTCGAGCGCTGGGACCCGGCGCGCGTTGCGGTGGCTGTGGAAAGCATTCGTCGGGCGCTGGCGTGCCGCCGTACTCTTGGTCCCGTATGACGAACGCACACGAATTCGACCTCCAGGACGAGCTGGAGGAGACCGCCGACTGGGACGACCCCGACGCCATGGACGCCGGCGACGTCGGTGTGACCGGGGAGGACCCCGAAGACCTGCTCGACGACCCCACCGTCGGCGCCATGGAGCTCGCCGAGAGGCACGCGCTGCGGCGCGTCGCGAGCCTGCGCACCGAGCTCGAGGACATCACCGAGGTCGAGTATCGCCAGCTCCGCCTCGAGCGCGTCGTGCTCGTCGGCGTCTGGACCGACGGTTCGGTCGAGGACGCCGAGAACTCGATGGCCGAGCTGGCCCTGCTCGCCGAGACGGCCGGCTCGGAGGTGCTCGAGGCCATCTACCAGCGGCGCCAGGCGCCTGATCCGGCGACCTACATCGGCCGCGGCAAGACCGAGGCGCTCGCCGAGATCGTCCAGGTGACCGGCGCCGACACCGTCATCTGCGACGGCGAGCTGGCCCCTTCGCAGCTGCGCAACCTCGAGGACCGGCTCAAGGTCAAGGTCGTCGACCGGACCGCGCTGATCCTCGACATCTTCGCCCAGCACGCGAAGTCGAAGGAAGGGCAGGCCCAGGTCGAGCTCGCCCAGCTCACCTACCTGAAGCAGCGCCTGCGCGGCTGGGGCGGCAACCTCTCGCGTCAGGTCGGTGGCCGGGTCGCCGGCGGTGCCGGCATCGGCGGCCGTGGTCCCGGTGAGACCAAGATCGAGACCGATCGCCGCCGGATCAACAACCGGATCGCCAAGCTGCGCCGCGAGCTGGCCGAGATGAAGGGGACGCGCGACACGAAGCGCGCCTCCCGGCAGCGTCACGAGATCCCGGCGGTCGCGATCGCCGGCTACACCAACGCCGGCAAGTCGTCCCTGCTCAACCGGCTGACCGGCGCCGGCGTGCTCGTCGAGGACGCCCTGTTCGCGACGCTGGACCCGACGACGCGGCGGACGACGACCTCGGACGGCCGCGTCTACACGATGTCCGACACCGTCGGCTTCGTGCGCCACCTGCCTCATCAGCTGGTCGAGGCGTTCCGCTCGACGCTGGAGGAGGTGGCCGACGCCGACCTGGTCCTGCACGTCGTCGACGGCTCGCACCCCGACCCTGAGGGCCAGCTCTCCGCCGTGCGGGAGGTCTTCGCCGAGATCGGCGCCTCCGACGTGCCCGAGCTCGTCGTCATCAACAAGATCGATGCAGCGGATCCGCTGGTCGTCCAGCGCCTGCTGCGCGAGGAGCCCCACAGCATCGCGGTCTCCGCCCACACCGGCGAGGGGATCGAGGCGGCGCTCGCGGCGGTGGAGGCCGATCTGCCGCATCCGGCCGTCTCCTTCGAGGCGCTGCTGCCCTACAGCCGCGGGGACCTGGTGAACAAGATCCATCAGCAGGGGGAGATCGACGCCCTCGAGCACACCGCCGACGGCACGCTGGTGAAGGGCCGCGCGACCGAGGCGCTGGCCGGAGAGCTTGCGGCCTACGCGGTGTAGTCACCGCATCCCTCACCTCTTTGGGTGGCTTTTCAGAATTTCATGCGGATCTCACGATCCGTGCGGATCATGGACGCCGTGCCGCGCGCCAACAGCCGGGCCGTCGTCTCGGTCTCCGTCGCTCTCGCCCTCGCCGTCGGACTTGTCCTCGTCGGCGTCGTCGTGCGGCGCGACCGTGCCTCGGCGTCCCATGCCGGCACGTGTCACCGCTTCGCCGCGGACCACGCCGCCCGGCTCCGTGAGGTGACCGGGTCGGGCCGCAGCATCGCCGTCATCGGCGACTCCTGGTCGGTGGGCTACAAGCTCACCCATCCCGACCGCGCGTGGCCGTCGCGGCTGCGGGGACGGGTCCGGGTGGACGGGTTCTCGGGGTCCGGCTTCAGCGCGGGCGCCTCGCCGTGCGGCGCGGTCTCGTACGCGATGCGCGTGGGGACGACTCGCGGCGCCGATCTGGTCGTCGTCGAAGGGGGCCTCAACGACTACGACCAGTCCTTTGCCGCGGTCCGGGCCGGCTTCGACCTGCTGCTGTCGCGGCTGCGGGGCCGGCACGTGGTCGTCTTCGGGCCGGCTCCGGCTCCGCTGCGGCTCACCGGCGCGCGCCGAGTCGACGGCTGGCTCGCCGCGCTGAGCCGAGCCCAAGGCGTCGACTACGTCTCCTCGATCGGGCTCACGCACCTGCCCTACCTCCCCGACCGGCTCCACCTCACGCCCGCCGGCCAACGCGAGTACGGCGCGTTCGTCGCGCGGCACCTGCCGGCCTGACGGCGGCCGGAGTGCCTGTGGAGAGGCGTCGACGGCGGTGTCGGCGCCGGCGACTAGTGTTCACCGGGTGCCCAGCGAGTCCCAGCCCTCCACCGTGCGCGAGCTGCTCGCGGCTGCCGTCGCGACGCTCGGCGGCTCCGAGCGGGCCGGCCAGATCGAGATGGCTGAGGCCGTCGGACGAGCGCTGGCCGACGAGGAGCACCTGCTGGTCCAAGCTGGGACGGGCACCGGCAAGTCGCTGGCCTACCTGGTGCCGAGCCTGCTCCACGACCAGCGGGTCGTGGTCGCCACGGCGACGCTCGCCCTGCAGCATCAGCTGGTCGAGCGCGACATCCCGCGTCTGGTCGAGGCGGTGAAGGGTCGTGGGCTCGACACCAGCTTCGCGGTGCTCAAGGGCCGCTCCAACTACGCCTGTCTGCATCGCATCCGAGAGGGTGTGCCCGACGACCAGGGCATGCTGCAGATGGACATGCCGATGGGCGACCTGGCGACGAAGGTGCTCGAGCTGCGGGCGTGGGCCGAGCAGCAGGCCGAGGACGACGGCACGGGCGAGCGCGACTTCGCCCCGCGCCACCACGACCGCGAGTGGCGGCAGGTCAGCGTCTCCCATCGCGACTGCCTGGGCGCCGCCAAGTGCCCCTTCGGTCAGGAGTGCTTCGCCGAGCGTGCCCGGGAGAAGGCGCAGCGCAGCCACCTCATCGTCACCAACCACTCGTTGCTCGCGATCGATGCCATCGAGGGCATCCCGATGATCCCTGAGTACGACGCGGTGGTGATCGACGAGGCGCACGAGCTGGTCGCCCGGGTGACCCAGGCGGCGACCGACGAGCTCGCCTCCTCCGACGTCGAGCGTGCCGCCCGCCGCAGCCGTCGCTACGTCGAGGGCGACGCGGCCGAGGACCTGGCCGATGCCGCCGACGCGCTTCGCGTCGCGATGATCGAGGCGAGCCCCGGACGGTTCGAGGTGCTGCCGACGGACCTCCACGATGCGCTCGCGCTCGTCCGCGACGCCGCCCGAGCCACGCTGTCGTCCTTTCCGAAGAAGCAGGGCGACGACGCCGACGCCGGCTTCCAGCAGGCGAAGGGGACGGTGCAGGACGTCTTCGCGATCGCCGAGCGGATGGCGTCCGGATCGGACCAGGACGTGCTGTGGCTGAGCGAGGGAGGGGACCGGGCGCCGAGTCGACTCCACGTGGCGCCGCTCCAGGTCTGGGGGCCCATGCGCGACAAGCTGCTCACGGAGAAGACCGTTGTCTTCACGAGTGCGACACTCCGGCTGGGCGGCGAGTTCGACAGCGTTGCCGGCAGTCTCGGCCTCAAGCCCACGGAGAGGGACGGCAGCCAGCGCACCGAGGACGTCCTGCCCTGGCGCGGTGTCGACGTCGGCAGTCCGTTCGACTACAGCAAGCAGGGGATCCTGTATGTCGCACGGCACCTGCCCCCGCCGGGTCGCGACGGTCTGGGTGCGGCGCAGCAGGACGAGATCGTCGAGCTGGTCGATGCGGCGGACGGCCGAGCTCTCGGCCTGTTCAGCTCACGGCGTGCCGCTGAGGCGGCTGCGGAGGTCGTTCGGACGCGACTCCCGCACCTGACGACACTCGCCCAGGGTGATGCGCAGCTCCCCGAGCTCGCGGCCCAGTTCGTCAGCGACCCTCACACCGTGCTCTTCGGCACGCTCAGTCTGTGGCAGGGTCTCGATGTGCCGGGCGACACCTGCCAGCTCGTGCTCATCGACCGCATCCCGTTCCCGCGGCCCGACGACCCGCTGATGAGCGCCCGTCAGCGCGCCGCCGACAAGGCCGGTGGGAACGGGTTCATGCAGGTCGCCGCCACGCACGCCGCGCTCCTGATGGCGCAGGGTGCGGGCAGGCTGATCAGGACCACGACCGACCGCGGAGTCGTCGCGGTGCTCGACCCGCGCCTGGCCACGGCGCGCTACGGCGGCTTCCTGAGGGCCAGCCTGCCGCCGATGTGGGCGACGACCGACCCGGCGCTCGTCCGGCAGGCGCTCAAGCGGCTCGCCCAGTCCGCCTCCCCTGCCGGCGTCTGAGACGCCTCGAGCCGGTCACGTCCCCGCGTCGACGGCGTGGGAGCGACCGGCTCGATCGCGTCACAGGACGCGGGCGGCGTACTTCTCGACGACGTTGTCCTTGGCCGGCACGCCGCCGCAGGAGAAGCCGTCGACGTCGGTGGAGCAGTGCCGGTAGCGGATGTTGCCGTTGGCCAGGGTGAGCTCCACCGCCCTGATGCTGCGGCTGCCGAACGGGACGCGCAGGTGGCCGCTGCCGCTGCGGGTCAGCTGGATCGGGCGCGAGGAGATGCGTCCGTCCTTGTAGTACACGATGGCCACCACGGAGGAGCCGGCGCTGCGATCCGCCATGTCGACGGACAGGCGGAGCCGCTTGCTCGCCGACAGCCTGGCCGGGACGAGGCGGATGGTGGCTGAGGCCAGGTGGTCGACCGATGGCGTGCCGGACGTGCTCCGACGGCTGGGCTTCAGGGTCACCGTCCGCGCCGGGCGCCCGACCGGGTAGTGGTTGGCGCGCCCCTCCGTGTAGGCCGTCGCCGGGTGACGGTTCGCCGCGGCGTACTGCGCGAAGAGGCGGGGGAAGGCGAGCCCGTGCGCTCCGAGCGTGCGCGCGACCGCCTGGATGGAGTACTGGTCGGGGCCCTTGACCGAGTCTGCCCGGTTCCAGATCTGCAGCATCAGGTTGGGCAGCTTGCCCGTCTTCGCGGGCATCCGCTCGGTGAGATAGCGGAAGAAGATCCAGTCGCCGTAGTGCAGGAACCCGTTCAGCGCCTGGTTGTCGTCCAACGACTTGCGGGGGAAGCGCAGCTGGCTGAACCGAAGATATTGCACGTTGTCGTTGATGTCGGTGTAGACCTCGTCCTCGGCCCACGTCGCGGTCGCCTCCATGAACCAGCGGTCCTCGAGGTAGTCGTAGGCGAACTGGACGGCGTGGAAGTACTCGTGGGCGGCCGTGACCTCCAGGTTCTCCTCCGGCGTGTGGTTGCCGAACAACGGACGACCGCTGCTGTCGCGGTTGGCGTAGTCGTTGTCGAGGACGCAGAACGCCGGAAGGTCGGAGGCCCGGGAGTTGGACGGCGAGAAGTGCGGGTGGAAGGCGCCATTGGCCCCGACGGTGCCGTCGACGGTGCAGTAGCCGTAGAGGCCCTCGCTGCCCGGGTCGGTCAGGTAGATGTCGGTCGCGCTCGAGCCGCCGAGCGAGCCGTCGGCGCGCGGATGCCGATATCCCGCCCTCGTGTAGGTCGTCGAGACCTCCGCGACGCGCTTCAGCGCAGTGGCCGCCCAGGCATCGGTCGACACCCAGGTCCGCAGGTCGATCGCTCCGTCAGTGGCGGCGTAGACCTGCGGCCAGTAGGTGTTCGCATCCGTCTGGGAGATCCAGTGGACGCAGACCTTGGCGACGTCGTCGCACTTGGCCGGCGAGTGGGGGAAGTCCTCCGACCACGGCCGGTCGTAGGCGCGCGTCGACAGGGTGAGTCGTTGAGCCGGTGTGAGGGCCGCCATGTGGAGCGTGAGGTCGCGCAGCGCCATCGTGGCGTCACCGCCATCGCTCGCAGGCGCCGCGGAGACGTGCGGAACGAAGAGGCCCTTGACCGCGTCGAGGTCGTCGACCGCCTCCTCGTGCGTCGACGGCTCGCTCAGCGGCTCCGTGGTCGGGGAGGGGTCAGGCTTGGCGTCGGTGGCGCCGGCAACACCGTCGACGAGCTGCTGCCCGGCGTCCGCGGGCCCCGGTGTCGGGTCGTCAGCCGCCCGCGCCGGGCTCAGCGCTCCGAGGGAGAGCCCCGTCAACAGGAGGAAGGACAGGGCTGAGCGGCGCAGGCGCATGTGGTCTCCGAGACACGGGTGACGTAGGACGGGGCACGACTATAGGCGTGAACGGTGCCACGGCCACACATCCCACCAGCACCACCAGCCAGCCAACGACGACGTCGAGGGTCCAGTGGTTGGCCGTGCCGACGATGACGACGGCCGTGATGACGGCGTGCGTCCACCCGAGTGTCCTCAGGACGCGACTCCGGCAGGTCTCGTAGATCGCGATGGCCACCCACAGGGACCACCCTGCGTGGAGCGACGGGAAGGCGGCCAGCTCGTTGGTCAGGTGCCCGAGGCCCCGCGGTGCCGACGCGTCCGCCCCCCACCAGCCCTGGGCGGAGTGCAGGTTGAGCACGTCGCTGAACCCCGGCATGAAGCGCGGCGGTGCGGTGGGGAGCAGCAGGTAGAGACCGAGCGCGAGCACCGTGGCGACGACCAGTGCGCGCCTCAGCGTCACGTACTGCGACCGGTGGCGCAGGTAGAGCCAGACCAGGACGACGAGCGTGACGATGTAGTGGGCGGTGGAGTACCAGTACGACCCGAACAGGCCGACGGCCCCGTGGTCGACGAAGAACTCGTTGATCGCCCGCTCCCAGCCGAGACCGATGTAGCTCTCGAACCTGACGAGCTCGTGCGCCCGGTCCGTCGCCGCGGAGAGGTCGCCGGAGGCGAGCATGCGGGACGCCGTGTAGAACACGTACAGCGCACCGATCAGCAGGATCTCGAGCAGACCGGCGTAGACGCCACAACGCCGCGCATGCAGCGTCCTCAGGCGTCGCCAGTCCATCCGATCCCCCCTCAGGGCGTGAAGCGTGGAATCCGAGATTTCGTCCGCCAGCGTAACCCCACCCCGCCGACAGTTTCTTCCCGTTTGCTCCCGACTGGGGAGAAGTGAGGGTGATCCCTGGCTCTCTCCGCACCTAGGTCAGAGGCTGCGGAGAACCGCCGTGACCTTGCCGAGGATCGTCGCGTGCGTGCCGTCGATCGGCTCGTACGCCGGGTTGTGGGGGAGCAGCCACACCCTCCCGTCCTTCTTCTTGTAGGTCTTCACCGTCGCCTCGCCGTCGATCATCGCGGCCACGATCTCGCCGTTCTCGGCCGTCGGCTGCTGCCGCACGACCACGTAGTCGCCGCTGCAGATCGCGGCCTCGATCATCGAGTCGCCGGAGACCTCGAGGAGATAGAGCGCACCGTCTCCCACGAGCTCCTTCGGGAGCGGGAAGACCGCCTGCGTGTGCTGCTCGGCGAGGATCGGGCCGCCGGCGGCGATCCGGCCGACGAGCGGCACATACTGCGCCGGCGGCGCCGTGTCCCCGATGTCGGTCTCGTCGAAGGAGGTCTCCTCCGCAGCACTGATCGCCTTCCGCGCGGCGAGCACCTCGGGCAGGAAGACCTCGAGGGCGCGGGGGCGGTGGGGGTCGCGCTTGAGGAAGCCCTTCTCCTCGAGCACCTTCAGCTGGTGGGCGACGCTGCTGGTGCTGGTGAGGCCGACCGCGGCGCCGATCTCGCGCATGCTCGGGGGGTAGCCGCGCAGCTCGATGCAGTCCTTGAGGTGGGCGAGGATCCGCTGCTGGCGCGGCGTGAGGCCGGTCGCGTCGGGCGGGCCGTCCGGCAACTCGGTCACGGGGCGCCCCGCGCCGGCCTGACGGGTGCCCCTGCCGGGGGTCTGGGTGCTCATGGCGCTCACCGTAGTCCTTGCGGGTGCCCGAGTTCAAACATCTGTTCGAACCCGCGTGTCTGAGAAGAAACGCTCGAGACCCTTGATCTGGTCGAACGCATGTTCTACTCTCGCTCATGTGTTCGATCGAACAGGTGATCGACCGGCGCGATCGGCAGGACTGTCGGTGGTCGCCGCTAGACATCTCTCGACCGACGAAGAAGCCCTACTTCCCCAGGAGCTGACGATGAGCACCGTGATCCTCACCCCGACCCGCGTGATCCAGCCGCGCCGCCCGATGGCGCGGCAATCGACCCTCCGTCTGACCCGTCGCGGACGCATGGTGGTCTTCCTGGTCGGCTTCATGGTCGCCCTCGTCGCGGGCTTCGTGCTGGCCGGGGGCTCCACCGCGTCAGAGCACTCCGAGTCGACCACGACCATCCAGGTCGGTCCCGGTGAGACGCTGTGGGACATCGCCCAGAGCGTCGCGGTCAAGGGCCACACCGCCGACATGGTCGAGCACATCAAGGAGCTGAACGGCCTCAAGGGCTCGGCGCTCCAGGCCGGCGAGGAACTGCGGGTCCCGCTGGCATCGTGAGCACCCGCGGTCCCGGGGGACACCCATGACCACCCGCGTCCTGACGCGCGGAACGCAGGACAGATGACTTCCGCCGGCTGCCTCGACCCCAGCCGGCGGGATCGACGAGGAGCCCTGGGCCCTCGCGGGGCGAGGGGCGGTGCCGCTGGGAAGACGGCACCGCCCCTGATGCCTTCCTCGGCAGGTCAGTCGGTCACATCGACGACCAGGATGGCGACGTCGTCCTCGCTCGCGCCGCCGAGCGTGGCCAGATCCTGGGCCAGGTCCTCGGTGTGGAGGTCGGAGCCGGCTCGCACGGCGTCGGCCAGGCGCTCCAGGCCCTTCTCGATCAACTCGCCACGACGCTCCACCAGACCATCGGTGACGAGGACGATCCGGTCGCCTCGCCGCAGCTCGATCGTCTGCGGCTCGTGCGGCATGCCGACTCCCAGAAGCGTGCCCTGGGTCTCGACGAAGGTCGTCTCGCCGTCGCGACACAGGAGCAAAGGCAGGTGGCCCGCGCTCACGATCTCGAGCGCGCGACGGTCGCTGCTCACACGGCCCAGGCAGGCCGTGGCGATGAGCTCGGCGTCATTGCGCTCGAGCAGGACGTCGATCCGGTCGAGCACGTCCGCGGGCCGATGGCCGTCGTACGCATAGGCGCGCAGCGAGTAGCGGAGCTCGGCCATGACCACGGCCGCCTCGAGGGAGTGGCCCTGCACGTCGCCGATGACGATGAGGCAGTCGTCGTCGACGGTGAAGGCATCGAAGAAGTCGCCGCCGACCTCGGCGTGGAGCTGCGAGGCGCGGTAGCGCGCCGCGATGCTGAGCCCGACGGGCTGCGGGAGCACGGCGGGCAGCAGGCTGCGCTGGAGCAGCATGGCGGTCTGATGCTCCCGCTCGAGTGCCAGCAGGTTGTCCACGGCCACCGAGGTGAGCTGGGCGAGCCGGTCGACCAGGTTCTCGAGCGCCGGGTTCAGACTCGAGGAGGGCACGGCCACGAAGCCCAGCTGCTCTCCGCCCGACTGCACCGGCCACAGAGACCATTCCTCGCCGGCGGCCAGCGGGAGGACTTCCGACCAGGGTGATGCCGACGCGAGAGCGCGTGGATGACGCCCTGCGGCGAGGAGTGCGCTCGCACGCGAGCTGTCGAGGACGGTGCTGGTGGTCTCCCCGTCGCCGGGTGACGTGGCGGCCCACAGGACGGCGCGCTCATGACGGAGGAGGACGGCCGTGGAGGCGTCGGTGACCTCGGCCGCCGCTCGAGCGGCTGCCTCGGCCAGACGGGGCATCGTGGTGGCCAGATGGAGCCGCACGGCGGCGCGGTTGAGCCGACTGGTCCGCGTGGCCAGCTCCTCCGCGCTCCGGCGTGCGCCCGAGGAGCGCAGCAACGCCCGCACGGTCGAGAGCATCTCGTCGGGCTCGATGGGGTCGATGAGGTAGGCGTCGCCGCCCTCGTCGAGTCCCGCGACCCGGTCGTGCGTCTCGATCGCGACGGCGGACACGTGGATGACCGGCGTCGACGACGTCTCGGGGTCACTCTTGATGCTGCGGGTGATCTCCAGTCCGCTGCCATCGGGGAGGTGGACGTCGAGCACGGCGAGGTCGATCGGCTCCGAGCGGAGGACCTCGAGTGCCTCCGCGACCGACTCCGTCTGGACCACGAGGTAGCCGGCGCGGCGCAGCCAGCTGGTCAGCACGTAGCGCTTCGCAGGTGTGTCGTCACAGACCAGGATGCGGGGCAGGTCGGATCTCATGCCTCTGCCTCGGGCATGGTGCCCTCGGCGGGCAGCAGCAGCGTGAAGGTGCTGCCGATCCCCGGGGTGCTCTCGACCTCGATGCGTCCCCCGAGCGCGCTGGCCACACGCTGGGCGAACGGCAGCCCCAGGCCGGTCCCCTTCGCAGTGGTGTGGAGGGGGGTGCGGACCTGGTAGAACTCCTCGAAGATCCGCGTCAGGTCCTCGGGCTCCACTCCGACGCCGGAGTCGTGAACCGAGATGGCGACGGCCTCGCCCCGATGCTCGGTGCTCACCTCGACGGTGCCCACGGCGGTGAACTTCGCGGCGTTGCTCAGAAGGTTGCGCAGCACGTGGCGCAGCAGGTCGACGTCGGTCCTCAGAGGGGGGGCGGAGTCCGGGACCATCAGGCGTACGCCGGGCCGCAGCAGCGACTCGGCCGGCCCGCGCAGCTCCTGGAGCAGCTCAGCCAGGTCGACGGGCGCCAGCTCGGGCCGGAGGGCACCCGCCTCTGCGCGGGAGAGGTCGAGCAGCTCGTTGACGAGGCGGAGGAGGTCACGTGCGCTCGCACGGATGAACTCGATCTGCTCCAGCTGCTCGGCGCTGAGGGGCGCTCCCGAGGGATCGGTCAGGAGGCGGGTGAGGCCGAGGACCGAGTTGGCCGGCGTTCGCAGCTCGTGGCTGATGCTGCGCAGGAAGCGGCTCTTCGCCTCGCTGGCCTCGCGCAGCTGCTCGTTCTTGTCCTCGATCTCGGCATAGAGGGCCACGACGCCCTGGTTGGTCCGGTCCAGCTCGGCGGAGAGCTCGGTGTAGAGCGCCATGACGCCGCGGTTGGTCTCCTCGAGCTCCTTGTTCACCACCTCGAGCTCGTCCTTCTGGCGGCGCACCTCCTCCAGCGCGGTGATGAGCTCGTGGTTCTGCTCGCGCAGCTCGTCGATCGGAGTGGCGGGGGAGTGGGCTCGGATCCGATGCTGCATCGTGCTGACCTCCTGAGCGGTGAAGGCGACCGGACGGGGGAGACGCTTGACCAGGATGATCCGATTCTCGCGCGTCACCAGGTCGTCGACGAGACGTCCGACCGGTGCGGCGAGCGTGGCCCAGTCCGGAGAGGACGCGACGACGAGGTCGAGAAGAAGGCTGTGACGCTCGAACAGGATCTCGAGCCGGCCTCCGCCGCGGAGCACGGTCTCCCGGCCGAGCTCCGAGATGGCGGTGGCCACGCGGATGGCGTCGATCCGGTCGAGCCCCACCTCCTCCGCGCAGACCCTCGCCAGCTGGCGAGCGGCGAAGACGTCGTCCTGCTCGGACAGCACGAGCGTGCCGATCGTCTCGCTCACGGCACGATCCGCAGGGCGAGGACGCTTGCGTCGTCGCGGCGTACGGCCGCCTCGCGCAGGAGAGCAGCCGCCAGCACGCCGGCGCCGTGCCCCAGCACCCCGGGCATGCTGTCGAGCGACCACTTCTCCGAGAGCCCGTCGCTGTGCAGCACCAGGGCCAGCGTCGCGTCGACGGTCTGCACCTCCTCGCGCAACCGCGGCATCCGGTGGCCGACGATCCCGGGCTGCGCGACCAGCGAACGAGGTCGCCCCTCACCGAGGAGCCGCCCGGCGACGTTGCCTACCGACGCGTGGACGATCCGTCGCGTGTCTTTCTCCAGACGTACGACGGCCACGGCCGCTCCTCTGGTGGTGCCGAGAGCTCGGTGGATCTCGGCCAGCAGCGTCGCCGGACCCGTCGATCTCGAGGTGTGCAGCACCTCGACGGCACGCCTCGAGGCGGCAGCCGCCAGCGGCCCGTGGCCCAGTCCGTCGGCCAGCATCACGAGGTGGCCGTCGGGTAGGGCCCGGTGAGCGACCGCATCGCCGCAGGGGCCGGACTTGTCGAGCGGACGCGTCAGCCAGGCGATCTCCGGCGCCGACCGGGCACCCGGCGTCGAGGCGAGCTGTGCCTCGGCGATCGTCCCGACGGCGGGCACCGAGTAGAGGTCGAGGGTCGTGGCGAGCCGGCGAGCGGCACCCAGGCCGATGCCGAGCGTCCCGGACGTGGACACGCCGTCGGTGATGAGGGCATCGATGTCGCGACTGCCGGGACCGGAGTCGATCGTCACCACGCGCAGCAGGGTCGCACCGTCGCGGACGACGACGCCGAGCGCGACGTCACCGCCGCGGGCGTGCTTGACGACGTTGCTCGCGAGCTCGCTGACGACGATCTCCACCTCGCCGGTCCGCGTCTCTTCGAAGCCGAGCTGCTGGGCGAGCGCGGCGGCGTGCCGGCGTACGCGGGAGACGGCCGAGATGTCGTCGAGCGTGAGCCAGAGGTCACCGTCGGTCTCGCTCGGGGCGAGTCCGTCTGCCACGTCTCAGCGCTTCCACTTGACGATGCGCACCCGCGTGCCGCGACCGGGAGTCGACTCGACGTCGAAGTCCTCGACGAGCCGCTTGGCGCCCGACAGTCCCAGGCCCAGTCCCGACCCGCTGGTCCAGCCGTCGGTGAGGGCCAGGTCGAGGTCGGGGATGCCGGGGCCGTCGTCGACGAACTCGACCGCGACGCCGGTCCGTCCGGACTCGGTCACCACCGAGGCTCGCAGCTCACCGCCACCGCCGTAGACGAGGGTGTTGCGCGCCAGCTCGCTCGTGGCGGTCACGAGCTTGGTCTGATCGACGAGGGTCAGCTTGGCCTCGACGGCGAGGTCGCGGACGGCCTGGCGACCGCGCACGACGTCGCCGTCGCTGACGATGGGGAGCGTGAGGGTCGCCTGGGACTCACTCGTGGGCGAGGTCATCGACTTCTGCCCCCCGGCTGTCGTCGAGGGCGCTGGAGAGCAGTGCGAGCCCGCGGTCCACGTCGAGCGCCGTGCGGACTCCGTCGAGCGTCAGGCCGAGCTCGACGAGGGTGATGGCGACGGCCGGTTGCATGCCGACGACGACCGTCTCCGCGTCCAGCACACGCGACACGGCGGCGGTCGTGGAGATCATCCGGCCGATGAAGCTGTCGACGATCTCGAGCGCCGAGATGTCAATGAGGACGCCTTTGGCGCCGGTCTCGACGATCCTGTTGCTGAGGTCGTCCTGGAGGGCCAGCGCGATCTGGTCCTGCAGGTCGATCTGGATCGAGACCAGCAGCACGTCGCCGATGCGGAGGATCGGGATGCGCTCCATCAGCGGGCCTTGGCGGTGGTGACCACGTCGAGCCCGGAGCGTCGCATCGCGAGCAGCATCGCGTCGGCGAGGCTTGCCTTGGTGTGGATGTCGCCGAACTCGATGCCGAGCGCGACGACGGTCTGCGCGATCTGGGGGCGGATGCCGGAGATGATGCACTCGGCGCCCAGCAGGCGGGCCGCCTGGACGGTCTTGAGCAGGTGCTGCGCGACCTGGGTGTCGACCGCGGCGACCCCGGTGATGTCGATGATCGCGTGGTCGGACCCGGTCTCGACGAGCGTCTGCAGCAGAGCCTCCATCACGACCTGGGTGCGCGCCGAGTCAAGGGTGCCGACGAGCGGCAGGGCGACGATCCCGTCCCAGAGCTTCACCACGGGTGTCGAGAGCTCCAGCAGTGTCTCGGCCTGCTCGGCGATCACGGCCTCGCGCGTGGCGGCGTAGGCCTCCAGCATGAACATGCCGAGGTCGTCGACCAGCCGCGACAGCCGGGCGAACGCGCGATAGCCGCGTAGGTCCTCGTGCTCCTCGAGCAGGTCGAGCACCGCGTCCTTGAGTGCGAAGACGCCGACCGCCGTCTCGGTCGGGGAGAAGCCCTGACGCGCCCGGGTGCGGCTGAGCTCGGTCAGCAGACTGCGCAGGTCGGCGAAGGAGCTGCTGCGGATGTCGGCCTGGTCGCCGCCGTCGCTGCGGAGGAGTCCCGCATAGATCTCGTCGATGTCGCGACGGAGCTCGGCGGCCGTCATCCGGCCGGCCACATTGGCAGCGGCCGTCGCGGTCCACTTCTCGAGCACATCCTCCTTGTTGTCGCGGAGGAGCGAGCCCCAGGTGGGATCGGTCGGGGCGTGGAGGTCGTCCATGTCGTCAGCTTCCTAGGCGGTGCCCGCCGGGTGGGGAAGTGGGCTCCGCGCATCTTGGCAGAGGGATGGCTGCGCGAAGATGTTGGCGCACGTCGATCCGGGTCATTCTCACCCCCAGGGGTGAGGTTGGGGGTCTGATCCGTCACCCCACCGGGCCATTTCGCCTCCCGTCAGGATTCGGCCGGGAGGGCCAGGGCAATGCTCAGGACATGACCGCCAACCCCACATGGCAGGGTCTTCGCGAAGAGCTTCCCCGCGAGGAGCGCCAGCGCGAGACCCACCGACTGATCGCCGAGGCTCACAAGGCCGCCGGCGCCGAGCGCGAGAGGCTTCTCGCACAGGTGATCCTCGTCAACACCGGGGTCGCTCGCTCGCTCGCACGTCGCTACGCGAACCGTGGCGTCCCCCTGGAGGATCTCGAGCAGGTCGCCTACACGGCCCTGGTGCGAGCCGCCCACAAGTTCAATCCCGAGGTCGCCGACGACTTCCTCACCTTCGCGGTCCCCACGATCCGCGGCGAGCTGAAGCGTTGGTTCCGCGACCACGGCTGGATGGTCCGTCCGCCCCGGTCGCTCCAGGAGCTGCAGTCGGCGGCGATGGCGGTGCGTGACGAGGCGTCCGCTCAGGGCGACGAGGTGCGGTCGACCCAGATCGCCAAGGTCCTCGGCGTGACCGAGCGGGAGGTCGACGAGGCGCTGGCGATCCGTGGTTGCTTCACCCCGACATCGCTCGACGCGCCGACCGAGGCCGTCGAGGAGGGCGCCAGCCTGGCGGACCTGCTGCCGACGTACGACGACGACCTGGCGACCATCGAGGTGCGGCTCATGCTCGAGCAGGCCTTGGCCAACCTGACGCCTCGCGAGCGCCTCATCGTGCGGCTGCGCTTCAACGAGGAGATGAGCCAGAAGGAGATCGGCGAGGTCATCGGCGTGACCCAGATGCAGGTGTCCCGACTGCTCGGCAAGGTGCTACGGCGCTTGCGCGAGCTGCTCGAGGACGACCCCATGGCGCGTGGGGAGAGCTGGGCGCTGTAGCGGGGCCACCGGACGTCATGCGCCTCGGCCGCTAGAGCGGCCAAGGCGCATGACGTCTAGCGCGCTGTCAGTTGCGCGACGGATAGATGCCCTGCGTGCAGATCCCGTAGACCATCTTGTTCGGCGCCGCCGAGCGCAGGTCGGGCAGTGCGAAGGTGGTCACTCCGTCGCCACCGTAGTTCGTCCCGAGGAGCGAGAAGAGCGCCGTGTTCTGCGCGATCGAGAGGATCTGACCCCGGGCCGGCGTTCCGATCGCGAACGAGTTCGCAGACAGGGTGATCTGGCCGAGGATGCAGTCCGAGCCCTGGCTGCCGCCCCCACTCCAGTCGGTGCCGGTGCCGAAGGCTGTCGTGCCCGCGGGTCCGGGCGGCCCCGACGGGCCAGGCGCGCCCGGCTCGCCAGACGGCCCTGGAGATCCGGGGACGCCCGACGCGCCGGTCGCGCCACGTGGCCCCTGGACGTTGACGACCAGCTTGTGGCTTCCGGTGGGACACTTCGACCTCCGGGTCGCGCTCACGACGACGTTCTTCGCGGTGACGCAGACACCGACCGAGGATGGCGTGCCGGCGGCAGTGGCCAGCCCGACGCCGTACCCGAGGGCGAGGAGGACGGTCGCGCCGGCCATGACGGCGACGACGCGGTTTCCGAGGAATGAGCTCATGCCCCGAGCCAACCGGTGGTACGTCGGCGACGCATGACCCACTCGGACGGTTGCTTGGTAAAAGAAATCAGCGGGCGGCGCGCTTGCCCCCGCCTGCCCGCGGGATCGGGGTGTGCCCGGTCGGCTGTCCGAATGCGCGCAGCAGTCGGGCGGCCAGCATGAGGCCGACGAAGAGACAGGCGACGGCGCCCAGCGCAGCGAGCGCCAGGAACCACCACGCCCGCCCGTCGCCGTCCCGCGCCTGTGATCCGAAGTCGATGGCCGCCCACACCAGGTAGCCCCAGGCGACGACCGCGAGCACGATCGCGAGCCCATAGCTGAGAGCGGCGCTGTTCACGCGGCGAGGGGGCCGGGCGCCCTTGCGCGCCCCGGACCGTTTCCCGGCTGTCCGGGCCGGCCGGCTCGCCCCCTCCTGCTCCGTCACGGCGTCATTGTCGCCGATCACGAGGGTGCCCGGGGCGAGGCCGCTCCATCGGCGCGCCGTCCGGGGGAGGCGTCGGCCCTCGACCGAGCCCGCGCGGACGTGAGTCGAACCGGCGACCACTTCGGTCCCACCGGTCACATGCGCAACACGCCAGCGCGACACGCCGATGCGCTTGACACGTCTTGCGATGGACGGACTAGGGTTCCACTACATCTAGTAGTTACACGAATGTAGTTCTCCACATCTAGTGCACAGAACGAGTGCGTCCACTGCACAGCCGAGGGCCGGTTTCGCACACCGTCTCCACAGATTCGTCCCCAGGACACGCGAGAGGAGGGCCTTGATGCACTGCCCGTACTGCCGGCACACCGACACCAAGGTCCTCGACTCCCGTGTCGCGGAGGACGGCGGCTCGATCCGGCGCCGGCGACAGTGCCAGGGCTGCGAGAAGCGCTTCACCACGGTGGAGCTCATGCAGTTGACGGTGCTCAAGCGCTCGGGCGCGACCGAGCCGTTCGCACGCGAGAAGTCGATCGCGGGAGTCCGGAAGGCCTGCAAGGGCCGGCCGGTCACCGAGGACCAGCTGCAGTGTCTCGGCCAGGAGGTCGAGGACGCACTGCGCGCGAGCGGGTATGCCGAAGTGCCCGCTCACGAGGTCGGCATGGCCATCCTGGGGCCGCTGCGGCGGCTCGACGAGGTCGCCTACCTGCGGTTCGCGAGCGTCTACCGGCAGTTCGAGAGCGCCGACGACTTCGAGGAGGAGATCGCGGTGCTCCGCAGCGAGCGCGCGAGCGTCGACGAGGCCGCGATCCCGGCCGCCGAGCTGCTCACCTCAGCCCCGCCGGGCTGACCACAGACGGCCCGGGCAGGTGGTGGGGAAGCGACCTGCCCGGGCCTTTCACAGCGGCATACCGGGGGCGGCCGCGGTGTTGTACGACAGTGGGGAATCTGCTCGTGCAGCATTGTCGGTGGTCTCCGGAAGACTTCCTCGAGATGCACCACACCACTTCCACGAGACGGGACTGAAGAAGCATGACGGAGACGGTGAGCGGCTCAACCCGCAAGGGCGCGGCTGGGGCGGGGCTTCACATCGAGCGGGTGTTCAGCACCGAGGGGGTGCACCCTTACGACGAGATCACCTGGGAGCGACGCGACGTCGTCCAGACCAACTGGAAGACCGGTGAGACCGTCTTCGAGCAGCGTGGCGTCGAGTTCCCCGACTTCTGGTCGGTGAACGCCTCGACGATCGTCACGACGAAGTACTTCCGCGGCGCCGTCGGCACCGACCAGCGCGAGTGGAGCCTGAAGCAGCTCATCGACCGCGTCGTGAAGACCTACACCAAGGCCGGGGTCGAGCACGGCTACTTCGCCTCTCCCGCCGACGCCGAGCGCTTCGAGCACGACCTCACCTGGCTGCTGGTGCACCAGCACTTCTCGTTCAACAGCCCCGTCTGGTTCAACGTCGGCACCGAGGCTCCGCAGCAGGTCTCGGCGTGCTTCATCCTCTCGGT
Source organism: Nocardioides sp. AN3 (assembly GCF_054653495.1). Taxonomy (NCBI): domain Bacteria; kingdom Bacillati; phylum Actinomycetota; class Actinomycetes; order Propionibacteriales; family Nocardioidaceae; genus Nocardioides; species Nocardioides sp. AN3. Next base: position 20,215 of record NZ_BAAIGC010000019.1, on the reverse strand, counting down.
GGACGACTCGATGGACTCGATCCTCAACTGGTACAAGGAGGAGGGCTTCATCTTCAAGGGCGGCTCCGGTGCCGGTCTCAACCTGTCTCGCATCCGCTCCTCCAAGGAGCTGCTCTCCTCGGGCGGCACCGCCTCCGGCCCGGTCTCCTTCATGCGCGGTGCCGACGCCTCGGCCGGCACGATCAAGTCCGGTGGCGCCACCCGTCGCGCCGCGAAGATGGTCGTGCTCGACGTCGACCACCCCGACATCGAGGAGTTCGTGCAGACCAAGGCGCGCGAGGAGGACAAGATCCGCGCCCTGCGCGACGCCGGGTTCGACATGGACCTCGGCGGTGCCGACATCCACTCCGTGCAGTACCAGAACGCCAACAACTCCGTCCGCGTCACCGACGAGTTCATGCGCGCCGTGGAGGAGGGCCGGAAGTTCGGTCTGCGCGCCCGCATGACCGGCGAGGTCATCGAGGAGATCGACGCCCGCGACCTGTTCCACAAGATCGCCGTCGCCGCGTGGGAGTGCGCGGACCCGGGCCTTCAGTACGACGACACGATCAACGACTGGCACACCAACCCCGAGACCGGCCGGATCACCGCGTCCAACCCGTGCTCGGAGTACATGTCTCTCGACAACTCCTCGTGCAACCTCGCCTCGCTGAACCTGCTGAAGTTCCTCAGCGAGGACAACACCTTCGACGTCGTGCGCTTCCAGCAGGCCTGCGAGCTGGTCTTCACCGCGATGGACATCTCGATCTCCTTCGCGGACTTCCCGACCGAGGCGATCGGCCAGACCACGCGTGACTACCGCCAGCTGGGCATCGGCTACGCCAACCTCGGCGCGCTGCTGATGGCGCTCGGCCTCGGCTATGACACTGAGGGCGGCCGCACGCTGGCCGCGGCCATCACCTCATTGATGACCGGTGCTGGCTACAAGCGCTCCGCCGAGCTCGCCGGTGTCGTCGGCCCCTACGCCGGCTACGCCCGCAACGCCGAGGCGCACCAGCGCGTCATGCGCAAGCACCAGGCCGCCTCCGACGACCTGCGCACGGTCAACCCGGTCGACGCCCCGGTCATCCGGGCTGCAGCCAACGCGTGGGCCGACGTCGTCGAGACGGGCAAGGCCAACGGCTACCGCAACGCCCAGGCGTCGCTGCTCGCGCCCACCGGCACGATCGGCTTCATGATGGACTGCGACACCACCGGCATCGAGCCCGACTTCTCGCTGGTGAAGTTCAAGAAGCTCGTCGGCGGCGGCTCGATGCAGATCGTCAACCTGACGATCCCGCGGGCGCTGAAGAAGCTCGGCTACCAGCCGGAGCAGATCGAGGCGATCGTCGACTACATCGCCGAGAACGGTCACGTCGTCGACGCGCCCGGCCTCAAGCTCGAGCACTACGAGGTCTTCGACACCGCCATGGGCAAGCGCGCCCTGGCGCCCATGGGCCACGTGCGCATGATGGCGGCGGTGCAGCCGTTCCTGTCCGGCGCGATCTCCAAGACCGTCAACCTGCCGGAGTCGGCGACGGTCGAGGAGATCGAGGACGTCTACATGGAGTCGTGGAAGCTCGGCCTCAAGGCCACCGCGATCTACCGCGACAACTGCAAGGTCGGCCAGCCGCTCTCCGACGCCAAGTCCGACGTGAAGGACAACGCCTCCTCCACGACGGCCGCCGGCGAGGCGGCCACGCAGGTCGTCGAGAAGGTCGTCTACGCCCCGACCCGCAAGCGGTTGCCGAAGTCGCGCGTCTCGCGCACCACCTCGTTCACCGTCGGTGGCGCCGAGGGCTACATGACCTCCGGTGCTCACGAGGACGGCACGCTCGGTGAGATCTTCCTCAAGCTCGGCAAGCAGGGCTCGACCCTGGCCGGTGTCATGGACGCCTTCTCGATCGCGGTGTCGATCGGCCTTCAGTACGGCGTCCCGCTGGAGACCTACGTCTCGAAGTTCACCAACCTGCGCTTCGAGCCCGCCGGGCTGACCGACGACCCCGACGTGCGGATGAGCCAGTCGATCATGGACTACATCTTCCGCCGTCTGGCGCTCGACTACATGCCGTTCGAGCAGCGCTCCGCCCTCGGCATCTACACCGCCGACGAGCGTCAGCGCTACCTCGAGACGGGCTCGTATGAGCCCGTCGAGGAGACGGGCGGCGCCGCGGAGCTCATCGCCGCTCCCGAGCCGGTGATCGAGGCCGTCGCCGAGGCCGAGGTCATTGAGGCCGTCATCGCCGACGAGCCGCAGGCCGCTGGCAAGACCGCGCACACCACCGCCGAGCTCCTCGAGCTCATCAGTGGCACCGCGGTCGACAGCCCGCTCTGCTTCACCTGCGGCACGAAGATGCGTCCCGCCGGCTCCTGCTACGTCTGCGAGGGCTGCGGCAGCACGAGCGGCTGCAGCTGATCGACAGTCCGCTGATCGAATAGCGAGCGCCAGCGGCGTATCGGGAGCGCATCGAGTCCGAGGGCCTCGTCCGGAGTGATCCGGGCGGGGTCCTCGGCTTGTGCCGTGATTCCGAGTCACCAGATGACTCGGAAGCACGGCACAAGCCTTGTCACCCCTTCTGAGTGAGACCCGCCGCCGCAGTCGGTGATTCGCTGGGCGGCATGTGGAGGCGACCCGGTTGGCGCGGTGTGCCCGACGACCTGGGGCGGAGACGAGCTCGCGTGTCGTCCCCAATGTCGGGTATGGCCGCCCTGCCTTCCGCGGTCGGTCGAGCGCGTGTTGCCATGATCGATCTGCCGTCTTGGCGGACTGTGGCGCCGCGAATCACGACGCCACCACGAGGTCCTCAAGGTCTCGGGAGGCAGAGGTGACACAGCACAGGGAAGCGCGGGCGCGGCGCTGCACCCTGCGTCTGCTCGGTCGCTGGCAGCTGTTGGCCGACGGCGAGGACATCGGTCTCAGCCACCGCGAGGAGCGGCTCACCGCCGTGCTGGGCCTCATCGGGCGAAGCAGCCGCCTGCACGTCGCCGGCCTGCTGTGGCCCGACAGCACGGACGACCGAGCGCTGGCGAGCCTGCGCCGTGCCGTTCTCCAGACGCAGAAGAGCTGTCCCGGCCTCCTCCAGGCGGACCGGCTCACCATCGGCCTCGACCCTGAGGTCCGGGTCGACGTCGAGGAGCTCAGACGGGCCGCGGCGGCGGCTGAGGACGCTGTCGTCGACGGCGAGGCGGGGGCGCTGCTGGGCCGGCTGGTGGGGGAGGAGCTGCTTCCCGGCTGGTACGACGAGTGGGTGGTCCCCGAGCGCGAGCGCGTCGAGCAGCTCCGGGTCAAGGCGTTGGAGCGGATAGCCCGGCAGGCGCTGGAAGGCGGCGATCTGGAGCTCTGCATCGATGCGGCGCGTGCGGCCAGCGACGTCAACCCGCTCCTGGAGTCGGCAGGCGAGCTCGCGATCCGCGCTCACCTCGGTCGCGGCGACCTCGGCAGCGCCCTCCTCGAGTTCGACCGCTACCGCCACGCCGTGAGAGAGGAGCTCGGCGTCCCGCCGTCGCGTGCGATCCGGGAGCTGATCAAGCCGGCCCTCGCGGAGTCACGCAATCCAGCGGAGAGCGAGGCCGCCGATCTCCTGGACGGGGTCCGCGCCGCCCGTTCTGAGGCCGTGGCGCCGGCCGTCGGCGTCGACAGTGCCGGGAGGGAGCTGCAGGAGTTCGCCGCCCTCATCGACCCCACTGCTGCTACCTCGACCGTGCGCAGGATAGTGACGATCCCGGGTCGACCCGAGGAGCCGGTCGTGCCTGCTCGCCGCCGACGGGCGCTGCTGCGGCTCCTCGGCGTCGCCGCGATGCTGCTCGCCGCCTCGCTCGCCGTGCTCGGCGTCGGCCTCACGCCCGTCGCTGATCATGCGGGCAGCCCTGCGACCGGTCGTGGCGATACCGCTGTGACGGGCGCGGGTCTCCCGCAGACAGGAGTGCTTCCGGCCGACCGCGACGTGCGCCAGAGCAGCCTGCTGGTCCGTCTCGTTGATGCCGTCGCCGGACGAGCAGCCTTCCTGGTCCGGACGACCACGCAGCCCGCGCTGGTCCGCCTCGAGCTCCGCGGGGACGCCGGCAGCAACATCGTGCGCAGCGTGCTCGTGCGCAGTCCCCAGGGTCGCCGCCTGAAGCTGAGCGGTCTCCGACCCGGGATCTACCGCTGGTGGGCGACCTCACCCGTGGCGTCCGCTGTCAGCGGACGGCTGCGCATCCCCGAGGAGCCAGCCGTTGTGCCCGTGGTCGCGGACACCCATGCCGGCACGACCATCGAGGCAGCCGCACCAGCGACGACAGCACCGTCGAGCGTCCAGCCCACCGCCCAGTCGGCCGCAGGATCGGCCGTCAGCGCGTCGCCGGGCTCACATCCCACCAGCGTCACTCAACCACGCCCCACGTCCCGGCCTCGCCCGACCGGCCAGCCGAAGGACCCCGGCATCCGGCCAGTGGCGCCCGTGGGCTGAGGAGGCCAGGCATGTTCCCGTTCACGACGGCTCTCCGGCGCGGCAGTCTTCTGCTGGTCGCCTTCCTCCTCAGCGTCGTGCCGCTGGTCGCTGTGCCCACTGCGGTGGCCGGCTCGGCGTCGCACTCCGCCAAGCGGTGGGCCGGCTACGAGATCCCTCGCACCGGCCGTGCGGCCGGCGGCTGGATCGGCGGCTACAGAATCGGCAGCACGCCTGTCTTCCTGGTCACCCCGAGCCGGCAGCCGAACCGCCGGGGCTACCAACCCGCTCGGGTCGTCGAGGACCTCGGTGGTCCGCGCGGGGCGACGCGCGTGGAGACGGAGCGCGCGGCCTGGATCCTGTCCAAGTACGGCGGATATCGCGACGCCACCCAGGCGGCCGCCGTCGATGCGAGCGTCGATGCGCTTCTGGTCGGTGGCCGATGGAGCACCAACGGCGCTCAGGGTGGGCGTCGCATCAACCAGACGCCCGACTCGGCGACAGTCCGTCGGTTCGCGCGGATCATGCTGGACCAGTCGCGCCGGCAGGCAGGGGCGTATCGCGCACGGGTGACGGCCACGAACGCCGACGCGGGGGGCACGATCGAGGCGACGGTCACCGTCACCGACGGCCATGGCCGGCCGGTCGGCGGGCTGCCGGTCAGCGTCGCCGCGACGGGCGCCACGGCGGTTCCGGCCGTGACCGGTGACAACGGCAGGGCGGTCGCGCGCTTCGCGGCCTCCCAGCCCGGCTGGCACAGCATCACCGCCACCGTGCGGCAGGTGCCCGAGCACCGCCTTCTGCTGAGACTGCCGATCCGATCCACTCAGGCGGCAGCGGCCGAAGGAGGTGTTCGGCGGACGCTCGTGGTCAGCACCCGGGCCGCCGTACGGGGTCCACAGACGCTGGTCCTGACGGCCACCCTGACCCCCCTCCGCGTTGGTTCGGCGGCCCAGGTCATCGCCCGCGTGACCGGTGACGGTGCGACGCGGTCCGCCACGGGGACCCTCTACGGACCGTTCACGTCGCAGTCAGCGGCGCACTGCTCGGGTCCGGCGGTCGGGACCGTGAGCACGACGGTGAAGGCCAACGGTGACTACACCTTCCCGTCCCTGAAGCCCGACGCCCCCGGTTACTACATCTGGCGTGTGGCCGTCGCCGGCACTCCCACGGCACTTCCCGTCTCGGCGTGTGACGCGGCCACCACGGTCAAGGCGGTGGCGTCGGTTTCCGTGACCGCGCAGAAACCGACGACGCTGAAGGCGCCCGACAACGCCACGGCCGACGTCACTCTCTCCGGGTGGTCCGGGACACCGGCTGCCGACGTGACGCTGAATGTGTACGGTCCGTACGCCACGGAGCAGGCTTTGAGGGACGCAGCCTGCAAGGGGACGATCCTCGACTCGCCGAGCCACAAGATGAACGGCGGCACCACACTGCCCTTCAGCTCCTACATCGAGCAGGGAGGTTGGTACGCGCTGCAGGCGACGGTCTCATCGACAGATCTCAGCTTCGGTGCGCAGTCCACCTGTGCGGACCCCGGCACCGAGCTGCACGTCTCCTGAGACACGTCCGAAAGGCGGACGCGCTACGGACGCAACGGGCGTCTGCTGGCTCGATGGCCTCGGCCCGTTGTGTCGAACTTCTGAGTCACGTGTGATGACTCGGAATCGCGGCGTTACTCACGTGCGATGCGTGTCGTTGCGGTAGTAGTCCTTCCAGATGAGCCGGTGCACGGGGATCCAGCGCGGGATGTCGCGCAGCCCCGGGATGAGCGGAAGCAGGATGAGTCCCAGCGTCAGCACCATCATGAGCGCCCAGACCTGCGCATCCGCATTGGCCGAGGTCGAGAACGGCTTGACCTGATACCAGAAGGTGTAGAGCCACATCCACGGCTGCCCGGGATAGTTGCCTGTCTCGTTCATCATGCCCCACTGGTCTCCGCCGAGGTTGAGCGCTCGCGCCTGGTCCTCGAGGTAGGCGCCGTCGGAGAGCAGCAGGAGGCTGCGGGTCTGGTCGCCGCCGTAGAAGTCGCCGGACGACGTCAGCGCGCCTTCGAGTCCACCGGAGCGGGCGAGTGACAGGAAGGCAGTGGACAGGGCCGGAACCGGCCCGTAGTCGCCAGCCGCCACAGACGCAGGACTGCCGTCAGGTGCCTTCGCCAGCGCGTCGGCGTAGCTGTTCGCCCACGCGGTCCGCTGCTCGGGCGTCGCCGCCTTCCACGCCGCGAGCGCGGCCGTGAGTGCAGGTGTCGGCTGGCCACTGCTCAACGGGTCCAGGACGAGGCGGGCAGAGTCGACCGGCAGCCGGACGCCTCCCCATTTCTGCAGCGGGACTCCGAGCAGCGTCTGCCCCTCGGCCGCGTGGTTGTACGGCGCCCCGTACGTCGCGCTCGCGGAGGTGCCGCCCAGCTCGCTGGCAGCTGTGGCTACGACGTCGTTGGGCGCGGCCTGCGCCCATCGCGCCATGGTGATCGGTCGCATGTCCGGGGAGGAGAACACTCCGGCCAGGAGGAGCGTCAGCACGGTGACGAAGATCAGCGCGAACACGAACTCCTTGACGAGGTCATAGCTGCGGGTTGGGAAGTCGGTCGACTCACGGATGATGCGCTTCGTCCGGCCCCGGGGCTGCCGGCGGTGATAGGTCACGGCGTTCATCGTTCCCGGCCCTCCGCATCGATGGGAGGCACGACGCCGCGCCGGCGAACCAGGATGACGTGGACGACGACGAGCATGCCCACGACGGCCGGCATCAGGACCACGTGCCACAGCAGCATCTGGCCGGGGTTGAGCACGTTGAACCAGGCCCCCAGCCCGATCGAGTTGAGACCGTCCTTGGCCTCCGCGCTGATCCACTGCGAGTCGAAGTTCGACTGTGCCAAATAGCCCGTGAACGCTGTGCCGATGGAGGCCAGGAAGGACACCACGCCGGTGACCCACGTCAGCACCCTGCGTCCACGCCAGGCAGCCATCCAGAACTGCCCCCACAGGTGCAGCACCATGAACATGAAGAACAGCTGCACGCTCCAGAGGTGGACCGAGTTGACGAAGTGGCCGACCTCGGAGACGTGCCACCAGGCCACGCCGCCGATCGCCAGGACGACCCCCGACGCCACGACGACGATGAGGGCGGTGACTGTCAGCACGCCGAAGATGTAGATCCACGAGGCGACGTACACAGGCTGGCGGTCGGGCAGAAGCTGGCCCGGCGGCACCATCCTCGAGAGCGACTCGCGCAGGCGAGTCGTCCAGTTGCGTTCCGGCAGGCGGGTGGCCGGCGTGTCGGCGGTCATCGCCGGGACCGTCCGAACGGCACGAGCAGCGCCAGCACGAACACGATCACCATCACCGCGATGATCGCGAGGTTCGTATAGCTGACGCTGATGACGCCCCAGTGCAGATACGAGCCCGGGTGAGGGCTCGTGAACAGTGTCGACATGGGCACCCCCTCGATGTGCGAGGCGGATGGACACCGCCACGTTCGTCATCGACTCCTCGACGGTCAGCCCGACGCAGGTGCCGGCGCGAGAGCCGAAGTGCCCGTGCGGCTAGGGCACTTCGTCTCACTCACGCTGCGAGGGCCGAGACCTGTCCGCTCCTGCGATCGCCCTTCTCACCCCTTCTAGGTGAGACGCCGAGCCGCGGGGCAGTGATTCGCTGGCCGGCATGTGTAGGTGGATGGCGTACTACGGCGACCCGATCCTGGCGGATGACCTTCTCTTCCGCCCGATGCACTCGATCATCGACCAGAGTCTCCACTCCCAGATGGGAGCGACGACGACGAACGGCGACGGCTTCGGGATCGGGTGGTACGGCGAGGGACCCGAGCCGGCGATCTACAAGAACATCAACCCGGCCTGGAACGATGCGAACCTCCACGAGATCGCTCGGCAGGTCCGGTCACCTCTGTTGTTCGCCCATGTCCGCGCCTCGACGGGGACCGCCGTGCAGCGCAGCAACTGCCACCCGTTCCGGTGGGGCCGGTGGCTGTGGATGCACAACGGTGTCCTCAACGGGTTCCACGACATCAAGCGCGACCTCATGCTCCACGTCGACCCGACGATCTATGCCGACATGGAGGGGTCGACTGACTCGGAGATGCTGTTCTTCCTCGCCCTCTCCTTCGGTCTCACCGACGAGCCGGTGGCGGCGGTCGAGCGTGCCGTCGGGCTCGTGGAGAAGGTGGCGGCCGACCACGGGATCATCCATCCCGTCCAGATGACCGTGGCCACGGCCAACGGGCAGTCGATCTGGATCTTCCGCTACTCGAGCGAAGGGAAGTCGCGCACGCTGTTCTACTCCTCAGAGGTGAGCAGGCTCAAGGCGCTCTACCCCGACATCGAGGCCGTCGCACGCGCCGGCGAGGAGACCCGGCTGGTGGTCTCCGAGCCGATCCGGGATCTACCAGGAGCCTGGAACGAGGTCCCCGAGTCCTCGGTGGGCATCATCCAGCCCGGCGCCGACGAGCTGCTGCCCTTCCGCCCCGTCGCCTGATCGGCGTCGTCTGCAGAAGACGTCATGCGGACGGAGCAAGCGCTTGCACTGTCCGCATGACGTCCCGAGCAGTCGGCCGCTGACTTGGCCATCGAGGACCGTGAAGTGTGGCGGGTGTGACGCTCACGTGAGCTCCGCCAGCCGCACGAGCGCGAGAGGTGTGGCGGTCGCGAGCCGCTCGCGCACGGCATCGAGAGAGTCGGACGGCGGGTAGCCCGCCGGCACTCGAGCCGGATTGAGCGCGACCCCGTCGGCCCACTCCTTGATGTCGGGCTCGGCGAGGAACGACTGCGACGCCCGCGTGCCGAGGAGGTTCATCCGCGCCCAGTCGGCCAGCGTGTTGCCATAGCTCGACGGCGGGCACAGGCGGTTCTTGACGTCGTCGTCGGAGCGGGTCGCCTCGACGTAGCCCACCAGTGCGGCGCCGAAACAGGGGAAGCCGGCGCGGATCGGCTGCAGCGTGATGGCGTCCGGCCGCCACACCGGGACGCGCGGTGCTCGGGGAAGGCCGTCGGCCGCACAGTGCACGACGACGGCGTCGTCGGCGACGGACACGATCCCGTCGGCGAAGGCGAGCTTGCCACGCGAGACGGACTCGAGGTGACCCCGCCGTACGACGTTCTCGACATTGCGCAACAGGTCGAGCTCCCACGCGCCGAGCGTCGGCGCCTTCGCCATGGTGGGTGTGACGCCACGGTCGATCCGCATCATGACGCCGGCGTCCTCCAGCCGGAGGAAGAGGTCGTCCAGCGACGCCGCGGCGGCCGCGGACTCCATGATCGCGGCCGCCATGCCGAGGAAGACGACGGGGTCGGGCTGCACGACCGCGCGGTTGAGCATCCACGGGTCGCGCGGCCGCACCCAGCAGACGGCGTCGGGATCCACGCCGCGACCCATCAGCCAGACGATCGCGTCGGTCGCGGTCTTGCCCGAGCCGACGACGACGTACTGGCTCGGGGCATCCTCGAGACGCACGAGGTCGTTGACGGGGATGACGGCCACGTCGGAGCCGACCTCGAACGGTGGTGGCGTCTCTGCGGGGATCGTCGGGGAGAGGTGATGGGCATCCACGATCCGGCAGCCGTCCCGGACGGCCATCCGCTCGCCCGACACATGCGAGACGACGCTGCCGTCGACGAACTCGCTGTTGCCGAACAGCTCCGCCTTCCCCGACCGCACCATCCGGTCGAGCACGTGCTCGTAGTACTCGCAGATCTCGGGCTGCGACGCTCTCTCGTGCAGGCCCTTCTCCGGCCCCTCCTGCTGGACGTGGCCACCGAGCACGGTGGACGCGACGCCGTAGAAGACCGATGACTGGTGGAGGCGCACGAATGGATAGGCCTCGAGCCAGTGGCCGCCGGCGGCGTGGCGACGGTCCACGAGCGCGACGCGTACCTCGGCGTGGTCGGTCAGGGCGTCGGCGAACGCCATCCCGGTGGCACCGGCGCCCACGACCAGGTAGTCGGCCTCGATCGTGCGCGTCACGGAGACAACGGTGACACCGGTGTGGCCCGCGCGTCCACAACCTCGGAGCGCCCGCCCCGTGAATGTCGGAGCCGGGACTTAGCCTCTTCCACGTGGATCTCGAGGACGCCAGCACCCTGGCTCGCCAGCTGATGGACCAGCACGGACTGAGCGGCTGGCGCCTCGAGCTCGACCGTGCCAAGCGACGTGCCGGGATCTGTCGGCACCGCGACAAGGTGATCGGACTGTCGGCGCCGATCACCAAGCTCCATCCGGAGACCGAGGTGCGCGACACCATCCTGCACGAGATCGCGCATGCCCTCGCCGGGCCGCGGGCGGGGCACGGGCCCACCTGGGTGGCGACGGCCCGCCGGATCGGCTGCTCGGCCGAGCGGTGCGTGTCGGAGGATGCTCCTGCCGTGCCCGGCGCCTGGGTCGGGATCTGCCAGGAGGGCCACGAGGTCGACCGCCACCGTCGGCCCGAGCGGGTCCTGCTCTGCGCGCGGTGCAGCACGCGGCCGACCGGCGAGCGCGTCTTCGAGTGGTTCCACCGCGGCCGGCCGGCGCCGCTGCATCCCAACTACGTCGCGGAGCTCCGCGGCATCCTGGAGGGCCGTCGGCTTGTGCGGCTCGCGGTCGGGTCCCGGGCTCGGATCATTGCGCCCGGCGACTTCAAGGGTCGGGTCGGGACGGTCGTCAAGACGGGGCGGACGAGATATCACGTGAAGGTCCGCGAAGGCGTGCTGATGGTGCTCCACGCCGGAGTCGAGCCGGCGTGATGCCCGCCGAGCCGCTGTGGTCGGGCACGACCACCGGACAGATCGGGGTCAGCAGTAGCCGAGCATCTGCGTCAACGCCGTGCGCTCACTGGCGTCGACGCCGAGATGCCACCGCGGTGGCGAGGCGGGGTCGGCTCACGCGCATGCCGAGAGAGCCAGCAGGGCGACGACCCCGGGCAGCATCCGCTTCAGCACGGCCCCACGATGACGGATGCCGCCGACACTCCGGCACGCCGGGGGACAAAGGTCCCGATCCGGCCGGAACCATGTGGCCGGCGACGCACATCGCTTTACCTTGGTCCCATGAGGACTCTTCGTCTCGGTGCGGCCGCCGTCGCGGCCGCCGGACTGCTTCTGGTGGCCAGCCCCGCGGCCGATGCGAGGCCGGCGTGGACCACGAACTGCACCGCGCTGCACAAGAAGTTCCCCCACGGCGTCGGTCGGACCAACGCCCACGACCACGTGACGAGCGGCACGCCGGTGACGAACTTCAAGCACTCGACGACCCTCTACAACGAGGCCATGCGCTACAACAAGGGCCTCGACCGCGACCACGACAAGGTCGCCTGCGAGAAGCACTGAGCGCCTCAGCTCACGATCGCGAAGCGGCCGCCCGGGCAGCGTCCTCAGCCTCGCACCCGGCGCTCGGCGCGGTCGCGCTGCATGACGTTGAGCAGGTCCGCGAGCGGCATCGGACGGTGCATCAGGTAGCCCTGCGCGAGCGCCTCCGGCGCGTCCTCGCCGAGGACGGCCAGCTGGGTCTCCCGCTCGATGCCCTCGACGACCACGCCGAAGCCGAGCGAGCGGCCCATCAGCACCACCGAGCGCAGCAGGGCGCGCGAGCGCGGATCCTCGTCGATGTCCTCCGACAGCGCGGCGTCGGCCTTGATGATCTGCGCGGGCAGGTCGTGCAGGTAGCTGATCGAGGAGAAGCCGACGCCGAAGTCGTCGATCGCGAAGACCACGCCCATGCTCTCGATCGCGCGCATCGCCTCGAGGATGCCGTCGTCGAGGTCGACGCCCTGCCGCTCGGTGATCTCCAGGACGAGCGAGGTGCCCCGCATCGCCGAGACCGTGCGCGCGACGCTCGCGATGAACGGCGGCTCCCGCAGCTGGGCAGCGGAGATGTTGACGTTGATCGAGAGTGACTCGCCGTCGGAGGCGGCCAGAAGCGCGGGTGCGTCGGCGGCGACCTTGTCGAGGACGACGTCGCCGAGCGCCATGATGAGGCCCGTCTCCTCCGCGACGCTGATGAAGACGTCGGGCGCCACGGGCGCGCCGTTGCGTCGCCAGCGGGCGAGGGCCTCGGCGCCGACGATCCGCCCGGTCGCGACCTCGACGACAGGCTGATAGACCACGTCGATCGCCCGGTCGTCGACCGCGTGCCGGAGGTCGTCGACCAGCTCCAGGCGCTCCAGTCGCACCGCGCCCATCGACGGCTGGTACTCGACATACCGGCCCTTGCCGCGGGTCTTCGCCTCATACATCGCCAGGTCGGCATTGCGGAGCAGAGCGGCGGCGCTGTCTCCGGCGACGCCGTACGCCAGGCCGACGCTCGCTCCCAGCCGCACCGGCTGGCCGCCGATGTCGATGCTCTCGCCCACGGCATGGAGGATCCGGTCGCACATCAACGGCATGAGGATGCGGTCGACGTCCTCGAAGAGGATCGCGAACTCGTCCCCGCCCAGCCGGGCCACCGTGTCGGTCGAGCGGACGCAGGTGCGCAGCCGGGTTGCGAGCCTGACGAGCACGTCGTCGCCGACTGCGTGCCCATAGCGGTCGTTGACCGGCTTGAAGCCGTCGAGGTCGATGAACAGCAGTGCGACGGGGTCGGTCCTCTGTCGGGCCAGCGCCTGCGTGAGCCGGTCCAGCAGGATGCCGCGGTTGGGCAGGTCGGTCAGCGGGTCGTGCCGCGCGACGTGCACCATCTCGTCGGTCAGCTCCAGCCGTGAGACCGCGTCCGAGGCGACGGCGGCGAGTGCCCGCAGCGCCTGCTCGTCGCCGGCGATGGTGGCGCGGGCCCGGTTCTGCGCCCGCGCCACCAGCCAGCGGCTGTCCTCGCCGAGCTGCACGGGCACCGCGATGGTGCCGTCGAGCGGGGGAGTGTCGCGGAGCAGGACGTCGCTCAGCTTGAGCAGCTGGCGCGCATCGCGCAGCAGAGCGTCGACCACGGCCTCGCGGTCCACCAACGCCTGCGCCCGCACGGCGGCCGAGAAGAGCACCGTCAGACGACGAGCGTTCTCCTGGCCTCGCGTGACGGCGCGGGTGGCGATCAGCAGGGTCACCAGCGGCACGGCCAGCAGGCTGAGGGTCCACCACGGGGTCGCGCGCTGCACGACGGCACCGAGGTAGCCGAGCGAGTCCAACGGCACGAAGCAGGCGATCGCCAGCAGCGTTCCGCGCTGCATCAGCTCGTGACGGAGCCGGGAGCCCGCGCCGATCGCGACCGACAGAGCAGAGAGCACATAGTCGGTGACGAAGTACGTCGCCGCGGCGAGTGCGACGGCGACCAGCTCGCGGGGCGTGCCGACGGCTCCGTCGGTCCCGATGGCGTAGACCGCAGCCGCCAGCCCGCCCGCCACGATGCCCAGGCCGATGTTGAAGCACTTGACGTCACGGGGCTTGTGCGTCGTCACCTGGGTGACGACGACGCCGAGCGACCAGGTGACGAGCGCGTCCGAGGGGTCGAGGGTGCACAGCAGGAACATCAGGATGCTGGAGTCGAAGCCCACCTCGATGGCGCCCGACCCGCTGTCGAGCAGCATGGGGAATCGGGCGACGACCGCGATGAGCGGCATGCTGACGACGATCGCGAGGGCGGGCTGCCAGTCGATCCCGTCGCGGACCACGTCGACCGCGGCCACGGCGAACACGCCGAGGCCGATGGCGAGGAGGGCGAGGTGGTATCGCCACCTCCACCTCTCACCCACACTGGTCACGCTGGACATGCACGAGCCCCCCCCGCTCGATGGTCGACCGCTCCGCCCAATATCCCCGACCGATCCTCGGCACACACGAGATCGGCTGAGGACGGGACTAGGGTCCCTGGTCATCTGGTCCTGGTCGGTCCTGGTCGGTCCTGACACGTCCGAGTCACGGCCTCGTCACAGCGCCTCCCGCAGGAACCTCACCACGTCGCGCAGCGCCTCTCGGGCCACCGGCACCACGCCCGGCAGTGACACGAACCCGTGGATGCCGGGGCCGTAGTCGCGCAGCTCAGCCGCCGAGCCCGCGGCCCGCAGCCTCTCGGCGTACGTCCTGCCGTGGTCGCGCAGGGGGTCGTGGAACGCGGTGAGGATCAGCGCCGGTGGGAGGTCTGCGTGCGAGGTCGCGCGGACGGGGGAGGCCTCCCAGTCCTCGACCCCGTAGGCCTCACCCATGTACAGGTGGGCGAAGGCATGCATTCCCCGCGAGGTCAGCACGAGCGCGTCGGCGTTCGCGTCCTCGGACGGATAGCGCTCATACATCTCGACGGCCGGGTAGACCAGCACCTGTGCCCGGAGGTCCGGGCCGCCCCTGTCGCGTGCCATGAGGGCGGTGACCGCCGCCAGGTTGCCGCCGGCGCTGTCCCCCATGACCGCGATCCGGGCGGGGTCGCCGTCGAGCTCGCCGGCGTGCTTCTCGATCCACTCCAGCACGGCCCAGGCGTCCTTGACGGCGGCGGGATAGGGGTGCTCCGGCGCCAGGCGGTAGGTCGGCGAGACGACCAGGCAGCGTGCCTGCTCGGCGACGTGGCTGGCCAGCCAGTCCGACTGCTCGGGTGTGCCCTGACACCACCCGCCGCCGTGGAAGTTGACGACGATCGGCAGCGGTCCGGCGACGCCCGTCGGCCGGTGGACGTGGAGCCGAGAGCCGGTCTCGATCTCGACGTCGGTCGTCGCGACGCCCGACGCCGGGCGGCCGAACACGAACCGCCCCACCGCGGTACGACGCAGCTGCTCGCGCTTCGCCCGCAGCTCGACCATCCGCTCCGGGGTCGCCGGCTCCGACCCCATCAGCCGGAGGATCGCTCCGAAGGCGCGTGTGCGCGGCGCGAGGCGGGGGCTCATGGGTGAAGCCTGCCGTATGACCCGGATGCGCCGGTGACCCGTAGTCCGATGGGAGGACATTTCGCCGAAAGGGCTCCCGTCCGGGACCGTCCCGGCTTACGGTCATCCCTCACGCGGAAGCAGGGACACGCACATGACGAACGACTCGCGCGAGTGGCCGACCAAGGCCCTCGCAGGCCCACGCACCAACGGTGAGGGAGCCACGTCTGCGATCCTCGGCGCGTTGCCGAGCAGCGAGTGGACGGTCTTCGAGCCGGTGCGGCTCTCCGGGCGGCGTACGCCGGTCCAGGTCGCCGTCGGACCGCAGGGCGTGTTCGTGGTCGAGTCTCGCCAGCGTCCGTGGGTCAGCGCCCGTGACGAGCTGCGCCCCGGTGGGGTCCGTCAGGACGTCGTCGTCGGAGCGGCCCGGGCCGCCGGGGCGGTCGCGGCTCGCACCGGGCTCGTCGAGGCCAGGCATGTCGTGGCGGTCGTGTGCTTCGTCGGACGCGAGGTCGCGCCGGTCGTCGCCGGCGACGTCGTCATCTGCTCCAGCCGCAACCTGCTCGCGATCCTGACCAGCGGCTTGCCCGTTCTCGACGCCGGGCTCCGCCAGCTCGTCACCCTCGACCTCGACGTCTCCATGCGCTCGTCGCGGCGCTCGACGCCCCCGCGGCGACGCTGGCTGCGCGGGTAGGCGCACAGCGAGAGCGGTCGAGGCGGTCCCGACGCTTGTGAACTCCGTGTGACGCCTCGACCAAATCGCTTGTCTGTTCGGACGGCACGCACCTACCGTGAGGGGTGAGGGAGGTGTGTGCCATGGCCGCGACGAGCGTGGCGCTTCTCAACGCCTCCTACGAGCCGCTGGGCAAGGTGACGTTCCAGCATGCCGTTCGCATGCTGTTCCGCCAGGTCGCGACCGTCGAGGAGGCGCACGACGACAGGATGATCGGGCCGCACCCGTGGCCGCGTGTCATCCGTCTCGTGCGCTACATACGCATGCAGTGGATGTACCGGCCTGCCGCCTACAGCCGCGAGGCCGTGCTGCGCCGCGACGGACGGCGCTGCGCCTACTGCGGTCATCACGCCAGCACGGTCGACCACGTGCTCCCGGCGTCACGCGGCGGCGGTTGGACGTGGCTCAACACCGTGGCCGCCTGCCGTCTGTGCAACGGGCGCAAGGCGAACCGCACGCCGCCGGAGGCCGGCATGACGCTGCGGTTCCAGCCGTACGTGCCGACCCGGGCGCAGCTCGCCGCCCTCGATCACGCCTAGCGCCCCCGCTGGTCGGGCTATTCCTCCCAGGGCACCTCGTCGCCCATCTTGCGGTAGTAGCGCTTCACGTGGCTCTTGACGCGGTCGATGTCGCCCTTCGGGATGTCGACGCCGCCGCGAGCGCCGTCGAGCACGCCGGCGGCTGCCATGATCCCGCGGGGCACGGCCTGGAGCTTCCCATCGACGACGTCGGCGTAGAGCAGCTTGTAGGCCGTGAAGTTGCCGGCGCGGTCGGAGTCGTACCACAGGTGGGCGTCGCGATACCTCTCGTTCGGCTCCTCCTCGGCTCCCGTCCACGCCCGGACGCGCTTCTCGGCCGCGGCACCGTCCCACTCGCGGTCGCGAGAGGCCAGCGGCAGGTCCTGGAACGTCGTGACCGTCATGGCTCCTCCCCTTCGTGAGGCTCTGCCGGTCTTGCCGGCAAGCCGGACGGTACCCAGGTGGGCCGGAGCTCAGACCAGCGAGCGGTAGATCTCCACCGTCTTCCCGGCGATCGCCTCCCAGCTGAAGGCCTCGATCGCCCGCTTGCGACCCGCTCGCCCCATCTCGGCCGCGCGAGCTGGCTCGGCGACGAGCTCGTTGAGTGCGGCCGCGAAGTCCGCCACGTAGCCATCGGGGTCCACCGGGGTGCCGGAGCCGTCGGTCAGCTGCTCGATCGGCACGAGCAGGCCCGTCGACCCATGCTGGACGACCTCCGGGATGCCGCCCGTGGCGGTGGCCACGACTGCCGCCTCGCACGCCATCGCCTCGAGGTTGACGATGCCGAGCGGCTCGTAGACCGAAGGACACGCGAAGACGGTGGCGGCCGAGAGCAGCGCGACGACATCGGGGCGTGGCAGCATCTCGGCGATCCAGACGACGCCGGCTCCCCGCTGCCGGCGCAGGTCCTCGACGAGGCCGACGACCTCGGCCTCGATCTCCTTGGTGTCCGGTGCGCCGGCACACAGCACGATCTGCACGTCGTCGGGAAGCGAGGCGACCGCGCGCAGGAAGTACGGCAGCCCCTTCTGGCGCGTGATCCGGCCGACGAAGACCACCGACGGCCGGTCGGGGTCGACGCCGAGCACGCGCACCCGGTCGGGGTCCTCCCCCGGGTGCCACAGGTCGGTGTCGATGCCGTTGTGCACGGTGTGGACGCGGGCCGGGTCGACGGCCGGGTAGGCACGCAGGACGTCATCTCGCATCGCGCTCGAGACGGCGATGACGGCGGCAGCGGCCTCGTACGCCGTACGCTCGGCCCAGCTGCTCAGTGCATAGCCGCCGCCCAGCTGCTCGGCCTTCCAAGGGCGCAGCGGCTCGAGCGAGTGGGCCGTCAGAACATGCGGGACGCCGTGCAGCAGGGAGGCCAGGTGGCCGGCCATGTTGGCGTACCAGGTGTGGGAGTGGACCAGGTCCGCGCCGGCGCAGTCGTCGGCGATGGCGAGGTCGACCCCGAAGGTGCGGAGGGCCGGGTTGGTGCCGGCGAGCGGTTCGAGGTCCGCGTAGGAGAAGGTGTCCTTCTCCTCGCGCGGCGCGCCGAAGGCCCGGACGACGGTCTCGACATCGCCGGTGGCGCGCAGCGCTCTCACCAGCTCGGCGACGTGGACGCCCGCGCCGCCGTAGACCTCGGGTGGGTACTCCTTGCTGAGGATGTCGACGCGCACACAGGCAACCTACTGCGTCGCCGCCACGATCGGGTGTGCAGCGCTAGTCTCCGAGCATGGCGGTTCCTCCTCGCACGAAGGTGCTCGCGATCGTGCTCGCCGGCGGGGAGGGGAAGAGGCTCATGCCCCTCACCGCCGACCGGGCCAAGCCGGCCGTGCCGTTCGCCGGGATCTACCGGCTGATCGACTACGCGCTGTCCAACGTCGTCAACTCGGGCTACCGGCAGGTGGTCGTGCTGACGCAGTACAAGTCCCACTCCCTCGACCGGCACATCAGCCAGACGTGGCGGATGTCGACGATGCTCGGCAACTATGTGGCCTCCGTGCCGGCGCAGCAGCGTGTGGGCAAGAACTGGTATCTCGGCAGTGCCGACGCGATCTACCAGTCCCTCAACCTCATCGGCGACGAGAAGCCCGAGATCGTCGTCGTGGTCGGCGCCGACCACGTCTACCGCATGGACTTCTCCCAGATGATCGACGCTCACTGCTCCTCCGGGGCGCCGTGCACGGTGGCGGCCATCCGACAGCCGATCGAGCTCGCCGACCAGTTCGGCGTCATCGACGTCGACCCCGACGACCCGCGGCGGATCCGCGAGTTTCTCGAGAAGCCCAAGAACCCGGTCGGCCTGCCCGACAGCCCCGGCGAGGTCCTCGCCTCCATGGGCAACTACGTCTTCGACGCCGAGGCGCTCGTCGAGGCGGTCACGCGGGACGCGGACGAGATCGGGTCCAAGCACGACATGGGCGGGGACATCGTGCCCGCCTTCGTACGCCGCAACCAGGCCGCCGTCTACGACTACAAGGACAACGACGTCCCGGGGTCGACCACCCGTGACCGCGGCTACTGGCGCGACGTCGGGACGCTGCAGTCCTACTACGACGCTCACATGGACGTCGTCTCGCCGCTCCCCGTCTTCAACCTCTACAACTACGAGTGGCCCATCTTCACCTCGCACGGGCCCTACCCGCCGGCCAAGGTGGTCCACTCCAACGTCGATGAGGTGCTGCTCTCGCCCGGCGTCGTGGTCAGCGGCGGAGAGGCGGTCCGCTCGGTGTTCTCGCCCGGCGTCTACGTCCAAGGGGCGGAGGTGACCGGCTCGGTCCTCATGAACGACGTCCGGATCGGTGAGGGCGCCGTGGTCCGCAACGCCATCATCGACAAGAACGTCATCATCCCGCCCGGCGCTCGCGTCGGAGTCGACCCCGAGGAGGACCTTGCCCGCGGGTTCGTCGTGCAGGACGGGCTCACCGTGGCCGGCAAGGACCAGCCGTATGACTAGGCGCGCCTCCTTCCAGCCGTGAGTGTCTCGACCACCCATCAGTGGTCGAGACACGCACGCCTCCGGCGGCACTCACGCCTCGGGGAGGACTCCTGCGGCCCGGGCCGGCTCCGCGTAGGCGACGGCGAGTGAGGCGACCGTCTCGTGCGCGTTGAGCCCGCTGGGATTGGGCACGACCCAGACCTCGGCGTCTCCCCACGCCGACGCCGCGGCATCGTCGCGCGGCTGCCGCCCGGCGACTGAGCGGGGCCGACCGAAGGCGGAGCGGTACGCCGTGATGCCGGCCACCGCCACGACGCGCGGGCGCTCGCGGCGGACCAGCTCCTGCAGGCGGAGACCACCCTCGATGAGCTCCGCCTTGGACAGCTCGTCGGCGCGGGCGGTGGCGCGATGCACGACGTTGGAGATCCCGACGCCCCGGGCGACCAGGTGCGCGCGGTCGTCGTCGGTCATCCCGGCCGCTGGGTCGATGGGCTGCGTGATGATGCCGGCGGCATACAGCGCGGGGTAGAACCGGTTGACCGGGTGCGCGAAGTGCGTCTGGGTCGCGGCCGTCCACAGGCCCGGGTTGATGCCGACGAAGAGCAGCCGCAGACCGGGGCCGATCAGGTCGGGCACGGTGGCATCGCGGAACGACTCCAGCTCGGCGCGGGTGAAGGTGCGTCGACGGGCGGTCACGGCGCCACCCTGCCACGCGTGCCCCGGCGGCCCGGAGACCGGGCGGGAACCGGGCGGGAACCGGGCCTCGGGATCAGGCGTCGGGACCGGCCGCCAGGAGCAACCGGGAACCAGACATGCTGGGTTACCGTCTCATCGTCATGATCCGGCTGACTGCTCTCGTCGTCTCGGG
>NZ_BAAIGC010000018.1:0-99221 GCF_054653495.1 Nocardioides sp. AN3 | reverse complement strand
CGTGTGGCAGTGGGGCAGCGGAGCCCAAGACCAGATCGCGTCGGCGCCGTTCTACAACACTCAGGTCCCGGCGATCACCAGCTACTGGCGGGCGCTGCCCGGCTGGCAACGCCTGATCGCCGACACCTCCAGCGACCTGGTGACCGCCGGCCGCGGCACCCACATCGCCCCGATCGTCTCAGGCGGGTCCGGCACGTACCTGTTGGACGACTCGGACAAATACGTGACCGCCTCGCGTACGCCGGACGGCTCCCTGGCCGTCATCTACATGAGCCATCCCTCGACGATCACGATCGACCAGTCGATGATGGTCCCCGGCTACCGGGCCACCTGGGTCGACCCCGCCTCGGGGGCCACCAGGGCCGCCACGCCGGGTCCGACATACAGCTCGGCCTCGCAGGGTTCGAACTCGGCCGGCGACACTGACTGGGTCCTCGTCCTGCAGGCCGACACGGCTCCTGGCCCATCCCCGTCCTCGTCGCCGTCGGACTCAGCGTCACCATCGGACTCTCCGTCACCAACCGACTCAGCGTCACCATCGGACTCCCCGTCACCATCGGATTCCCCGTCACCATCGGACTCCCCGTCACCATCGGACTCCCCGTCACCATCGGACTCCCCGTCACCATCGGACTCCCCGTCACCCGAACCTTCGCCGTCGGAGTCACCCTCGGAGTCTCCGACGCCCACCCCAGGGACGTTCACAGCCACGGCGGACCTCAGCGCCCCCTCCTGGACCCGGCAGTCGGGGTCCGCCACCCTCGATGTCCAGCTGGACCTCACCTACACGTGCACGGCCTGCGCTCATCCCGAGCGGCCGATCGCGATCCAGGGCCGCCAGGGCGATGGCTCCTGGCGCACTCTCAAGACCCAGACGGCCCAAGACTCGGAGCACCTGAGCGTGAGCGTGCCCTACAAGTTCTGGGCGGTGCGCGTGACCGCACCGGCGATCCAGACCGATCCGGACACCACCTACGCCGCGGTGGTCAGCAACACCATCCGAGCTTTGAAGGGCTCCAACTAGGAGAGGCGCCCTTCACGTCGCTCTGGTCGTCCGCGCACTTTGGGCGCAGGATGTGAACCGTTGGTCCCTCCCGTTCGGTGGCAGGAGAGTGGTGGGCATGGTCCTGGGTCACAGGCGTCTTCTCGTCCTCGTGTCGTGTGCGGTCGTTGCGGTGGCCTTGGCCTTCGCGCCCGCACATGCGGCGCAGTCACACCAGGACGGTGGTGAGTCCCAGGAGCTGGCTGACTCGCTGGCCTCGTTCTTCGGCCCCCGCGCAGCTCCGGGGACGGCGGTCAACCCGCGGGCGTTCGCCGCCGCGGCGTCCGTGGCCGACGACGTTCCCACGATCGACAGCACCCCGTGGAAGGAGCTCGGCCCCTACAGCTACTTCCCTGACGACCGACGCTACCTGTCCCAGGACAGCAACAGCGGCAGCGGGAGCGGCTACAACACCGGTCGGATCACCGGCATCGGGGTGGCGCCGAACGGCGACGTCTACGCGGCCGGCGCAGGTGGTGGCGTCTGGCGTTCGACTGACACGGCTCACCAGCAGTGGACGCCGGTGTTCGACACCCAAGACACGACGGCCGAGGGCACGCTCGCGATCCTGCCTTCGAGCGACGGGAACCCGAGCCACTACACGGTGTACGCCGGCACCGGCGAGCCGACGATCAACCTCGACTCCTATGCCGGCATCGGCATCCTGGCCTCGACCGACCACGGAGCCAGCTGGCACCGCGTCGGAGGAGACGAGCTGACCGGCGCCGCCACCTACAAGATCGTCGCCGAGGGCGACGTCCTCCTCGCGGCCACCAGCCACGGCCTGTATCGCAAGGCGCCGACCGACCCCACCTGGCAGAAGGTCATCGGCGGTCCCGACGCGAACACCGGCACGCCGAACGCCCAGGTCCTCAACCTCATCTCCGATGTCGCGGTGCGCCCCGGCACGGGCGGGCAGGAAGTCGTTGCTGTCCGCGGTTGGCGCGCGGGCGCCACGACGAACGGGCTGTATGTCTCCTACGACGCCGGTCGCACCTTCACCGGGCCGCTCGCACCCCAGGGCTATGTCCCTCAGACCGCGCAGGGGCGCGGAAGCATCGCCTACTCACCCGACGGCTCGAAGCTCTACGTGATGGTCGAGGATCCGGTGGCGTTCAACCACACCGGAGGGGGCACGAACCTCGAGGGCATCTACCTGTCCACGCGCGACGTCCGCGGACCGTTCAACCAGATCGCCAGCCCGTCGGTGCTGATGAACAGCGGGTCGGCGCAGAAGCCCGGAGCCATCGGGCCGGGGTACAAGCCCGGCGTCCAGGCCTGGTACAACCAGTTCCTGGTCGTCGACCCCGCGAACGGCAGCCACCTGTACGTCGGCCTCGAGGAGGTCTACGAGACCACGGACGCCGGCAAGACGTGGAACACCGCCGCGCCGTACTGGAACCTCACCCTCACCTGTTTCGACGCCGCCGCCCCGGACTTCGGCGGCTGCCCGAACACGACCCACTCCGACCAGCACGCCGCGACGATCGCGAACGGCACCGTGTGGATCGGCAACGACGGCGGCGTCTTCTCGCGGCCGACGAGTGTGCACACCGCCGGCGGCTCGTGGACCGACCACAACCGCAACCTCGGCACGTTGCAGTACTACTACGCCGACTCCGGGGTGGATCCGTCCACCGGGAAGACCGTGTTCTGGGGCGGCCTGCAGGACAATGGGACGTCGAAGCTGATCGAGGGCGCCGACAAGCTCCACCCGATCGAGGCGAGCCAGCCGTTCGGCGGTGACGGAGGCGAGACGGTGGTCGACACGACCAACGCGAACAACGTCATGACCGAGTACACCGACCTGTCGCCGGCGGTCACGAACGACGGCGGTCGCACCTTCGTCGATGCGGTGCCGGCCGACCCGAACCCCCTGTTCATCGCGCCCTTCGTGCAGGACGACAGTGTGTCGACCGACTTCTACGCCGGAGGCGAGATCCTCTGGAAGTCGACGAAGGGCTTCCACACGACGGCTGCGGACTGGACACCCCAGTTCGACACCGGGGCCGGTAGGTCGATCACCGCTCTCGACGTTCGCGCCGGCAGCGGCTTCGCCTCCTGGTGCGGGCCGTGCTGGCCGGGTTATGTCTCCGAGACGGGCTTCCATCGGGGCGTCATCACCGACCTCGGCACCGGGAGCTGGCACCAGCTCGACCTCTCCACCGTCCCCGCCGGCTGCGATCCGGTGCCGAACCGCTACATCACCGGGATCGCGACCGACCCGGCCAACACCCAGCATGCCTACCTCTCGCTGTCGGGCTACGCGCGGCACTGGATGGTCGGGCCGGATGACCCCGGCGTCGGCCACGTGTACGAGACGACCAACGGTGGGGCCTGCTGGCACGACATCAGCGGCGACCTCGTCGACGCCCCCGCCAACGACGTGATGATCGTCGGCAGCCGCCTCGTCGTCGCCGACGACGTCGGCGTGTTCGCCTCGGGTCTCGCCGGCGGCACCTGGAAGCGGGTCGGCACGGGTCTGCCCCACACGATCGCTGCCGATCTCAATGTCACACCCGACGGTCGGGTGCTGCTCGCGACTCACGGGCGTGGACTCTGGACGATTCCGTTGGCGGCGCTGGGGTAGCGCTCGCGACCGACCTGAGCGGGGTGCTCGCCGGAGGCAGGAGCCGCGTCAGGCGGAGAAGATCCGGTGGGAGAACCCGCGCCGCATCAGCTCGTCCTCGATGTCGGCGAGGTCGGCGCAGGCGTTGCTGAGCTCGTCGGCTGTGTCAGCGCCTCGCTCTTGGAAGGTGAGATAGACATCGATGAGGTCGCCCGTCTCTGCGAGCGCGAGCAGCAGATCGACCTCTGACATGTCCGCCAGCTGTTCCGCGCAGATCTGCCTGACTTTGCGCACGGCCTGGCCAGCCGGATGTGGACCGTCGCCGAAGCGCACCGTGGGGGTCTCGGCGGCTTGGTGCGCGAGGAAGCGGCTCTCGTCAGGTTCGTTCATGGCTGGGCTCCGATGCTGACCGGGGGATTCGCGTTGCTTCACCGAACAACGAGACCGGCGCTCGGGGGTCATGCGCCAGTTCCGATGAGACCATGCCGGCGCGTCCGGAGCGGGCGAAATTCCGAACCCAACGGTTAAGTCTTTCGCGTGGCCCAGGTCGCTGGTGGTCGCCCGGCGGCCTGGATCACACCGAGCGAGTGCCCGGCGCGAGCCCAGGTGGTGTCGAGCTCGATGACAGCAAGGGCGGAGGTCGGCAAGGGGACGACGTCGCCACTGAGGGTCTCCGCGAGCTCCTCGAGCCCCGGGTTGTGACCCACGAGGAGGACGGTGCCGAGGTCCTCGTCGAGCTTGCGGACGATGTCGAGGAGCCCGTCGACAGACGCTCCGTAGGCCTCACCGTCGTGTCGCGTCACAGGCGGCTCGGCCAGCTCAGCCGACGCCAGCTCCCAGGTGGCCCGAGCGCGCTCTGCGGTGGAGACGAGGGCCAGGTCGATCCGGCCGATGTTCGCGGCCAGCCACCGGCCGGCCTCGGGCGCCTGCCGCCGGCCCCGCTTCGCAAGGGGGCGGTCGTGATCGGCCTCGTGGCCCGACCAGTCCGACTTGGAGTGTCGCAGAAGGATCAGCAGGTGCTCGGCCACACGCATCAGTGTGCGCTCACCGGATCGTGTCTGTCAGACCCGCGGGCCGTGGTGCGGCCCACGCAGGCCCGGCGCGCGGCATGATGCCGGCGTGACCACCCGATCCTCGAACGACAAGGCAGCAAGGCTCCTGGACCTCCACGGAGGTCCGGGCTTGGTGCTCCCGAACGCTTGGGATGCCGGCTCCGCACGCATCCTGGAGCAGGTCGGCTTCCCCGCCATCGCCACGACGAGTGCAGGCATCGCGTGGTCCCTGGGAGTCCCGGACGGAGGAGCGCTGGACCGTGACGCGATGCTGGACCACGTCGCGCGCATCGTCGCTGCCGTGAAGGTGCCCGTGACCGCGGACCTGGAAGCCGGGTACGGCGACACCGCTGACGATGTGGGCGAGACCGTCGCTCACGCTGTGAGCCTCGGGGCCGTGGGCGGCAACATCGAGGACGCGGACACGGACGGGCTGTACAGCGTCGAGGAGGCGGTCGACCGGATCGCAGCCGCGCGGGCCGCTGCACCGAGAGGCACATTCGTGCTGAACGCCCGCACCGACACCTACTTCGGTGGGGCCGAGGCGGACCTCTTCGACGAGACCGTCGAGCGGGCAGTGCGCTACCTCGACGCAGGTGCCGACTGCATCTTCGTGCCGGGTGTCGCAGAGGAGAACACGATTCGGCGGCTCGCTCGCGCGATTCCCGGGCCGCTCAACGTCGTGGCTGGGCTGGCAAGCACCACGGACGCGCCGACGCTCTTCTCGCTCGGTGTCAAGCGCGTCAGCCTCGGTGGCAGCCTGGCTCGGGCCTCGTTCAGCATGCTGGAGCGGGCCGGCCGGGAGCTGCTCGCCACCGGGACGCTCGGCTTCCTCGATGGCGCGATCGCCTACGCCGACCTGCAGCGACGTTTCGGCTCATGAGCAGAGATCTTCGGCGCCGTAGCGGACCGCGGGCCGTCCGATCGGGCGGCGCGAGCCCATGGCACGGTCGAGCACGCTCTGTGGTGCTCACTCACATGCGGCGAGATCGTTGTACGGGCTGGTGGCGGCTGGTCGACACACCGCCGAGGCGTGAGCGTCCTCGACGTGAACGTCGACGAGCGTGATGCTGCACGGTTGTGCCTCGACGTGACGATGAGGAACACCGAGGCCTTGACACCGGGCCCTCGCCGGACGAACGGCGTGAGAGGCCAACGAACCCTTGCGTCGGACGAGCTACGGGCTAATGCTGGTGGTGGAGGCGAAACCATGACCGCTATCAAGACTCCCGACGGCATCCCGGTCCTCTCACGCGGGAAGCATCGCAACCCGCGCCGAGGCGCGTGCTTCATGGAGATGGCCTCGGTGCTGGCAGGAGAGCCTTGGAGCGACCACCCCAAGTGCACCCACCCCCTGGTCGCCCACTTGGCGCGGATGGTGAACGACTACACCAGCGACGATGGCCGCGCGCGACTGGCTCCGCACATCCCGTCTGTCGTCGGCATCCGCGGCGGCGGGCTGCCGTGGGAGGTGGAGCTGACCGCGGCGGTGGCGGTGGAGGTGGTCCCGCAGGTGCCTGCACGGTTCCAGCGCATGCTCGCTGTCGGTCTGCTGCGCTGCGAGGAGATGGCGCTCCGGCTGGGGCCGGACGGGGTCGTAGGCCTCGGTGACATGCGCCAGGCGATGTCCGATGTGCCACACGCGACCGCGTGGGCCCGGCGGTTCGTCAACGACATGCCACTGACGGCGAAGCAGTTCCAAGAGCGCTCGGCGCCGCATCTCATCACCTGCGCGGTGCGGGGGATCGCGGAGACCGCTGCGCCCGACATCGACGAGAGGCTCTACCACCTGCTCACGACCGTCCTCGACGTTGCCAGGCGGCCTCAGTCGCCGACCCAGGCGGCCCTGGCCGCCGAAGCCGCCGAAGCCGCCGAGACCGCCGAGACCGCGTCGCGGCCCGGCGACAGGCGGTTCGCCGAGACCCTCTGGTGGTAGGAGCCCCGAGCCGCACCGTCGGTGGGCTCAGCCGGGACGGAGCCACTCGTCGGGCAGTGCGGATCCGTCACATCCCCGCTCTCGCTCATGCCGACTCTGCCTTCCGGAGGACCGACTGGAACTGCCTCCCCAAGGTGCGCGCTCCGACGAGCGGAATCAACGCCCCGATCAGCCTGCCGAGGACGGACTTGGGCACGCGCGTCAGCGAGACGTGCACATCGGTGCCACCGTCCGCCGGCCTGAGCTCGTAGCGCCAGCCGCTGCCCTGCGCCCACAGGTTCGAGTGGAGCGTGTCGATCGCCACGGTGCCGGCGTCGGCGTCCCAGGAGTAGCGCTCGCGCTCCCAGCCCATCGCGTTGCCCTCGGTGACCTCGGCCCAGTCCGGCCCCAGGTCGTGCACCTTGAAGTGCGCCTCGTCGAGGTTCGGCCATCGGCTGGCCCGATCGGGACCGAAGTCGGTGAACACGCCGAGCACCTCGCTCGGCGACAAGCTCGTGTGGACGGTGAACCGGGTCGTCGGCATCGTGGGCGCGTCCTCTCCCTTGCGGCGGCGAACTCGCCGCTCGAAGGGCCATCATCTCTCGTCAGCCTGACGGTGCTACCGAACGACGGACGGGTGCTGCCCAGGCGGGTGCGGCTCAGCGGCTCATCGAGGACGCCGAGCCGTCGGCACCCCGCATCTGCTGGTCCGGCCTGGATACTGGGGTTGATGCGGACCACAGCTTCATCGCCCCGACTGCGGATCGAGATCGCGGCTCTCGTCATGGTCCTCGCCGGGATCGGGCTCTGTGTGACGTCGGCACTCGGTGCGAGGGAGCGAGGTCGTCCGCTCTGGGACGTTCACCTGCTGGCGGGCGCAGTTGCGCTGGCGTGCGGGTTGTCCATGCTCGGGACACTCGTGGCCGTGGACCTGCTGGACAGGAGCTCCCGTCGCAGGCTGACACTCCAGGCCGGCAGGGCGCGGCAGCTGGTGTCGATGAGCCAGGCTGCTCACTTCCTCCGTCTGACCGGTCGGCGTGTCCCCGAGGAGGCCGCCCGGGTGTTGGTCGGGCACGACCTCCCAGGGCTCATCGTGGCGCGGGGCTTGCGGGTGCCGCGCTATGAGCGGGACCCCAACCTGCTGGTGGACTGGGTGGAGTCCGGTCAGCCGATGGCCCTCTACGGCCTCGCCTTGCTGGCGGCGATCCAGGACGCCGACCTGAGGGCCCACCTCTCGGGCGCGGACCTGCTGGACCCCGTGTTGCTGGAGCAGCGCGCCGCCAACATCCGAGCGGCGTCCTGGGTGTCCTTCAGCTGACGACGTACCGTCCCCCCACCTTCGCGGTGTGTGCCACCATGCTCCCAGCCGCAGATCCGATACACACTCCGCTGCGGGGTGAGTCAGGGGCGTGCCCATGGTCGACGCGACCGTCCGAGGCGAGCCGCGATGGCCGATGGCCGCCGCAGTCGTGGTCGCCTCCGCGCTCACTCTGGCGCGTCCCTCGGAGCTGCGGGTTGCGCCCTGGTGGGTGCTTCCGGCTGTCGAGATGGTCCTCCTCATCGTCCTCATCGTGCGCGACCCGGGTCGCATCGACCGACGTTCGCGGACGCTGCGGGGCGTCTCGATCGGTGCGGTCGGCCTCCTGGTGCTCGATGCGCTCCTGGCGACGGGCTTCATGGTCGCGACGCTGGTGCAGGGCGGGAAGCTGACCAACTCGGCCGCGGCCCTGCTCGCGGCGGGGACAGTGGTCTGGGCGTCCAACGTCATCGCCTTCGCTCTGCTCTACTGGGAGCTCGACAGCGGGGGCTCCGCCGTCCGTGCCCACGGTCTGCCCAGCACTCCGGACATCGCCTTCCCCCAGCAGCTCAACCCCGAGCTGGCACCGCCGGGCTGGCGACCGCAGTTCCACGACTACCTGTTCCTCGGCCTGACCTCCGCGACCGCGTTCAGCCCCACCGACGCGATGCCGCTCGCCGGCTGGGTCAAGCTCGCCATGTCGGTGGAGTCACTCATCTCCCTGGTCGTCCTCGGCCTCGTCGTCGCGAGAGCGGTGAACGTCCTGACGTGAGACTCCTCGGGCCCCATGAGCGAGCGGGCGCTCGGCGTGGGGGTCACCCATCGCGGGTGATTCCGCCCGGGCCGCGGCTGTGTTGACTCAGGAGGCATGACCAGTGCTGACATCGCGGCCGCGACGCTGTACGGCAACCGCTTCCTGACCCAGCTCGTCCCCTCCACACACTTCCCGGACACCGGGATGACTCCGGTGGACGCGATGCGCCTGGTGGGGGAGGACCTCGCGATGGAGGGCGACCCGCAACGAAACCTCGCCACCTTCGTCACGACCTGGATGGAGCCGGAGGCGCAGCGGATCATCGCCGAGAACCTGCACCGCAACTTCATCGACCACGCCGAGTATCCGATCTCGGCCGAGATCGAGCAGCGGTGCGTGCGGATGCTCGCCGACCTGTTCCACGCGCCGGGCCCGACCACCGGGTGCCGCACTCAGGGGTCGTCCGAGGCGATCATGCTGGGTGCCCTGTCGTTGAAGTGGAAGTGGCGCGAGCGCCGTGCTGCGGCGGGCGGGTCCGTCGACCGGCCGAACCTGGTCTTCGGTGCCGACGTGCACGTGGTGTGGGAGAAGTTCTGCCGGTACTTCGACGTGGAGCCGAGGATCATCCCCCTCGAGCCCGACAAGTACACGATCGGCCCCGACGACGTCGAGCCGCATCTCGACGAGAACACGATCGGAGTGGTGGCCGTCCTGGGGACCACGTTCACCGGGCACAAGGACGACGTCGTCGGCATCAACGACCTGCTCCTGCGGGTCAAGCAGGAGCGCGACCTGGACGTCCCGATCCACGTCGACGGGGCGAGCGGGGGCTTCGTGTGGCCGTTCCTCTACCCCGACACGAAGTGGGACTTCCGTCTGGAGCAGGTCCGCTCGATCAACGTCTCCGGGCACAAGTACGGGCTCGTGTATCCGGGCATCGGCTGGCTCGTGTTCCGTGAGGAGACCGATCTCGCCCAGGACCTCGTCTTCTACGAGAACTACCTCGGCAAGACCGACGCCACGTTCACCCTGAACTTCTCCACCGGGGCCGCGATGGTCCTGGCGCAGTACTACAACTTCGTCCGCCTCGGTCGCGAGGGCTACACCTACGTGATGAGACAGATGCAGGAGAACGCCCGCGCCTTGGCCAGCCACCTGCGGGAGAGTGGCCGGTTCGAGGTCATCGGCAGCGACCTCGAGCAGCTGCCACTGGTGGCGTTCAAGCTCGCGGGCAGGAACGGGTATGACGAGTCCGACATCGCCTGGCAGCTCTCCGCCGAGCGCGGCTGGATGGTGCCGGCCTACACCCTGCCTCCGAACGCCGAGCACGTGAAGATCCTCCGCGCGCTGGTCAAGGAGACCATGAGCCGCGAGCAGGTGGAGCGGTTCACGCGCGACATCAACGACGCCTGCGTCACCCTGGACAAGAAGGGCGGCGCGCACGAGAGCGAGCGCCAGCAGGTCAAGCAGGGCACCGGCTACTGACGGCGGTGTCAAGGAGCGTCCCCGTGTGCTTCCCCGTCTGGACATCGCGGCGTCCTACCGCTTCGGCCGCTGTGTGCAGCACCTCTTGACCTTTCACCCGATGCGGGTGAATCCCAGTCGCACCAGGCTGTCCCAAGATCGGCGCATGGTGAGGCACGTCACCGGTTCGACGGCCGCCGCAGAGAAAGGCAAGCCATGAGCTTCTGGGACATCATCTGGTTCATCATCGTCTCGTTCGCGTTCATCGCCTACCTGATGATCCTGTTCAACATCCTCGGCGACCTCTTCCGCGACAAGGACGTCAGTGGATGGGTCAAGGCGATCTGGATCGTCTTTCTCATCATCTTCCCGTTCATCACCGCGCTCATCTACCTGATCGTGCGTGGCGCCGGCATGGCGCAGCGCCAGGCCGAGGCCTACGCCGACCTGCGCCAGGCGCAGGACGAGCACATCCGCTCGGTGGCAGGCAAGGCCTCGCCGTCCGAGGAGATCGCGAAGGCCAAGGCCCTCTACGACTCAGGCTCCATCAGCCAGATGGAGTTCGACGCGTTGAAGGCGAAGGCGCTCGCCTGACGGGGGTGCCGGGCCGCCATCGGCTCGGCGACAAGTGGCGGATGGATGCTGCCCATCGTGTGATGGGGCAGGCGACCATCCGCCACTTCACGCGGTCGGGTGGACCTCGCCGTCCTGACAGGTGGGCGTAGGCCGATCCGGGTGGGTACCGGGGCGGCTCGCGACGAGGAAGGTGCGGGCGATGACCCAGGTGGAGAGCTGCGACGTCGTCGCTCGTCGTCGGATCGGAGCGTGACCGTGGGCACGACGGTGCTGGTCACGGGCGCGACCGGGTTCGTCGGCCGCCGGCTGGTGCCGGCGCTCATCGACGACGGCCACCAGGTGAAGGCGATGACCCGGCGTCCGGAGTCCTACGAGGGTCCGGGGAAGGCGGTGCACGGAGATGTGCACGACCCCGGAACGCTCGCCGAGGCGGTGGCGGACGTCGACGTCGCCGTCTACCTCGTCCACTCGCTCGGCGACCCCGACTTCGAGCGCCGCGACGCGGAGGCCGCGCGTGCCTTCGGGCTGGCCGCCTCGGCGGCGGGTGTGCGGCAGATCGTCTATCTGGGCGGCCTCGGCAGCGACGCGGACGAGCTCTCGCCCCACCTGCGCTCGCGCCGGGCGGTGGAGCGCCTGCTGGGCGAGTCCGGTGTGCCGGTGACGACCCTGCGTGCGGCGATCGTCGTGGGGGAGGGCGGCATCTCCTGGGAGATCACCCGCCAGCTCGTGAAGAACCTGCCCGCCATGGTGGTGCCGCGCTGGACGGCCACCCGCACGCAGCCCATCGCCATCGACGACGTCGTGCGCTACCTGGCCGGAGTGGTGGGCAACGAGGCGACCCTCGGGCGCACCTTCGAGATCGGGGGCGCCGACCAGCTGACCTATCTGGACATGCTGCAGCAGGCGGCGGAGGTCATGCAGGGCCGGCACCTGCCGATCTTCCCGGTCCCCGTGTTGACGCCTCGGCTGTCGTCGTACTGGATCTCGTTCGTCACCAGCGTCGACCCGACCACGGGGCGCAACCTGATCGACTCCATGTCCAACGAGGTGGTGCAGCGCGACTACGCGATCCGCGACGTGGTGCCGGGCCGCCCGCTGACCTACCGCGAGGCGGTGCGGCGGGCACTCGGACGCCGGCCCGACGCTTGAGGACCGTCCCTCAGAAGAGCGGTGGAAGAGCCACCAGCATCACCAGCGACCAGCTGACGTGGGTGAGCACAGGTGCCAGGATGCCGCCGGAGGCGCGCCGCTCCAGCCCGACGACGAGGCCCAGGACAACCGCCGCCCCGGCCAGCATCACGTTGCCCGTGGCGAGGGTGACGAGCGTGTAGGCGAGGGTCGTCCAGAGCACCGGTCGGCGAGTGACGGCGGCGTAGAGCGCGCCTCGGAAGAAGAGCTCCTCGGCGACGCCGTTGACGGCCGTGAGCAGCACGACGAGGAGACGTGACCCTTCGTCGGCGTAGTCCAGCACCCCCGCGACCCGGCCGCCCAGGTAGGGGAGCTCGCGCACGACGAGCGCGCCGAGCACGAACACCGCGCCGAGCAGGAGTCCGACGCCGATCGGCGAGGCCACCGGGCGGACCAGGCCGGCGCGCCACGTGATCCTTCCCAGGTGCAGGGGGCCTGAGCAGAACGCGCCGGCGACCCACACGGCGGCGAGCGCGAGGGTCGCCGGGTAGAACCACACGCTTCCCGGCTCGATGTGCAGTGAGACGCCGAGGACGGCGGCCCCCAGGAGCGCGAAGACGGCGGTGACGGCCTGGCGCCGTCGCAGCGCCTGCCGGGACTCACGGTGGTCGCGTGGCACGATCTCCCACAGCGACCGCTCCAGCCAGGCGCGGATGCTGCTCATGGGCTGCGAGGGTAGCGGCACACCGACATGGGGTACCCGCGCACGATGCCCGCGACCCGACACGACACGACACGACACGACACGACACCGACGATGACCGGATGGCATCGTCGACCACCGACAGCCCCAATGAGCGGCACGGCATCGTCGGGTATCTGACGGGGCGGCCGTCTTCGGCATCGTGGCCGGCGCCGACTTCCTCCAGCAGGCCTACGGACGCATCCGCACCGACTGAGCCCGCGCACTCACTCTTCGGGAAGCGGGTGCTTCGGCAGCTTCTTCACGCGGGGCCGGCGCTTCGGGCGCTCGGGGATCATCGACCGCATCTCCTCGAGCTTGCCCCAGCACAGCAGCCGGTCCTCGGCCTCGAGCACCTGACGGACCGACGGGTTCGGGATGACGACGGAGCCGCGGTGCAGCGTGAGCACGGTGATGTCGCGCTCGCGCAGGCCCGACTCGCCCAGGCTCGAGCCGACGAGGTCGGCATCGCCGTGCACGACGAGCTCGGCGACGCCGTACCCGGTCGAGACCGCCAGCCGCTCGCGGACGTCGATCTGGGGGAAGGCGACCTGGTTGTCGATGTAGTCGACGATCGCGCCTGCGACGTCGAGCTTGGTCGCGGTCTCGATGCCCTCCAGGCCGGGGGAGGAGTTCACCTCCATGACGAGGGGGCCGTCGTCGCTCTCGAGCAGGTCGACGCCGGCCACCTTCAGCCCCATGATCTGAGCCGCCCGCACCGCCGTACGCTCGAACTCGGCGTCGAGCTCGACCTTCTCCACCGAGCCGCCCCGGTGGAGGTTGGACCGGAACTCGTCCCCCTTCGCGGTGCGCCGCATGGCGGCGACCACCCGGTCTCCCACGACGAGAGCGCGGACGTCGCGGCCCTTGGACTCCTGGATGAAGCGCTGGATGAGGACGTTCTGTCGGGTCGACTGGAGCGTCTCGATGATCGCCTCGGCGACCTTGATCCCCGGCGCGAGGATCACGCCGATGCCTTGCGTCCCCTCGAGCAGCTTGATGACCACGGGTGCCCCGCCCACGCGCTCGATCGCCGGGATGACGTCGGCGCGGTTGCGCACGAACGTGGTGGGCGGCATCGCGATCCCGTGCCGCGACAGGATCTGCATAGCCCGCAGCTTGTCCCGCGAGTTGGCGATCCCGCTGGCGGTGTTGGGGGTGTAGACGTCCATCTGCTCGAACTGCCGGACGACGGCCGTGCCGTAGTAGGTGATCGAGTTGCCGATGCGCGGGACGACCGCGTCGTACACCGAGAGCCGCTTGCCCCGGAACTGCAGGTCCGGCTCGTCCTCGGAGAGGTCGATCGCGAAGCGCAGGGTGTCGAGCACCCTCACGATGTGTCCACGGTCCGTGGCGGCCGCGCGGAGCCGCTGAGTGCTGTAGGACCGCGGCGCGCGCGAGAGGATGGCGAGCTTCAAGATGGGACCCTGCTTGGATAGGGGACGTGTCCGGCTCTCATCTAACCAGTGTGGTCGGCTGGCGAGAGTGGGTCGGCCTGCCGGGCGTCGGCGTCGAGTGGATGAAGGCGAAGATCGACACTGGCGCGCGTACGTCGTCCCTGCACGCCTTCGCCCTCGAGGAGTTCACCTCGGACGGGGAGCCCTGGGTCCGCTTCGAGGTGCACCCCTGGCAGCGCAGCGCCTCCGACGCGGTCGCGGTCGAGGTCCCGGTGCACGACCGGCGCACCGTCCGCAGCTCGTCGGGCCACTCCCAGGATCGCGTCGTCGTGCGCCTCGACCTCCGCCTGGCCGACCGGGTCGTGCCGGCCGAGGTCACCCTCACTCGCCGCGACGAGATGGGCTTCCGCATGCTGGTCGGGCGCGAGGTGCTCCAGCAGGGGTACGTCGTCGACGTCGCGACCTCCTATCGCGGCGGGCGACCGGACAAGACGGTGCGTCGGTCGAACCGGAGACGCGCCGATGGCACGTGAGTCGTTCGCCATCGGGGCCGTCAGGGTGCGTGCGGGCGCCAGCAGGTCCGTCGAGCTCCCGCTGACGCGCCTGGTCACGGGCGGTGACGTCAGCATCCCCGTGCAGGTCGTCCACGGACGCGAGCCGGGGCCCGTCGTCTGGGTCAACGCGGCGATCCACGGCGACGAGGTCATCGGCGTCGAGGTGATCCGCCGGGTGCTCGCTCAGCTGTCCGCGAAGACCCTGCGGGGCACCCTGGTCGCCGTGCCGGTCGTCAACGTGCTCGGCTTCCTCTCGGGGGATCGCTACCTGCCGGACCGGCGCGACCTGAACCGGTCGTTCCCAGGGTCGGCGCGAGGGTCGCTGGCGTCGAGGATCGCGCATCTGTTCATGACCGAGGTGGTCGCCAAGTGCGAGCTCGGCATCGACCTGCACACCGCGGCGGACCGACGCGCGAACCTGCCACAGATCCGCGCCGACCTCGACGACGTCGAGACCCGGCGCTTGGCCCTGGCCTTCGGCGCCCCCGTCGCGCTGCATGCGTCGCTCCGCGACGGCTCCCTGCGTCAGGCTGCCCGGGCGGCCGGCGCCCGCGTGCTGGTCTATGAGGCCGGCGAGGCGCTGCGCTTCGACGACGAGTCGATCGACACCGGAGTCACGGGAGTGCTGCGGGTGCTGGATGCGCTCGGGATGCTTCCGGAGGACGAGGAGGTCGACCGCGACGGCTCGGAGGCGTCCGCACCAGCGCCCGTCGTCTCGCGAGCGAGCGGCTGGGTCAGGGCCCGCGGGAGCGGGATCCTGCAGGTCGACGTGCATCTGGGCGACATCGTCGAGGAGGGCCGTCGCCTGGGCGGGATCAGTGACGCCCTCGGCCGACGCGTCCGGCTGGTCCACGCCGACCGGTCCGGTGTCGTCGTGGGGCTCAACCGGGCGCCACTGGTCAACATCGGCGACGCCGTGGTCCACATCGCTGCGGTCGACGAGGACCAGCCCGGCCACGTCGCGGACGACCGCGTGCTGACCGCGCGACGTCTTGGCG
This sequence comes from Nocardioides sp. AN3, assembly GCF_054653495.1. Classification (NCBI taxonomy): domain Bacteria; kingdom Bacillati; phylum Actinomycetota; class Actinomycetes; order Propionibacteriales; family Nocardioidaceae; genus Nocardioides; species Nocardioides sp. AN3. The sequence continues at coordinate 83,733 of NZ_BAAIGC010000018.1, read as the reverse complement.
GCCGCTGATTTCTTGTCGGGCGATCTTCACCTAGGTTTGGTGAATGATTCACGTCCGCCTTGTCCGGGCACGGGCGTGGTGAGTAAAGATACGGTGAGGCCCTTTGCGGGGCCAGCGCCGGGAAAGTAGGGGAGAGGGCCAGACGTATGACGCCGCGCATCGGCAACCTGCCGAAGGCCATCACGCTGATCCCACTGGCGGCTCTGTCGGCGGTGTGGACCGTGAGCGTCATCCGAACGCCCACACCCGACGTCCTCATCGGTCCGGCCGCGGGCTCGGCCTCGTCGCAGGCCGCAGCACCGGCCATCCCGCAACCCTCCCTGCCGGACAGTGCGATCGTGGTCTCCCAGGCGCAGACGCCCGCGAGCGTCTCGGGTGATGCGAAGACCGCACACGCCTCGATCGGCGTGACGGCGGTGAGTGTCTCCGCCGACACGATCCCTCCGGTGGCTCTGGCCGCCTACCAGCGTGCCGCCACGGTCATCGACGCCGCCGATCGCACGTGCCGGCTCGACTGGACCCTGCTGGCCGCCATCGGCCGGGTCGAGTCCGACCACGGGCGCCACGGCGGCAGCCAGCTCTCCGCCGTCGGCGAGGCCACACCGGCGATCATCGGTCCGGCGCTGACCGGCCGGGCCGGGACCGTCCTGGTCAAGGACACCGACGGTGGACGCCTCGACGGGGACACCACCTATGACCATGCCGTCGGCCCGATGCAGTTCCTGCCGTCGACCTGGTCGACCGTCGGCGTCGACGCCGACGGGGACGGGCGACGCGACCCGCAGGACGTCAACGACGCAGCCCTCGCGGCAGCGGTGTACCTGTGCTCCGGCCCCGAGGACCTCTCGGCACCGGCGGGGCAGCAGGCGGCGCTGCTGCGCTACAACCACTCCACGTCGTACGTCGCCACGGTGATGCAGATCGCCGGCGCCTACCAGACCGGGCAGGGCCTCGGCACCGGCTTGGCGATGACGGCTCTCGCCTTGCGGGCGGTGCCTACCCTCGGCGCCGATCCATGGGTCGCCGCCACCGCCTCCCCGGAGGCCACCGGGGCTCCGGACACCGCCAACGGCAAGCGACACCGTCACCGCCACACCGGCGGCACATCGGCGGCTGCGCCGACCCAGTCGCCGACGCCGGCCTCGACGCCGAGCGGGCAGCCGAGCGGGCAGCCCGGTGGTCAGCCCTCGGGTCAGCCGAGCGGTGAGCCAAGTGGTCAGCCCAGCGGTGAGCCGACCGGTGAGCCGTCGACCGGCGAGCCCAGCGGCCAGCCGTCGACCAGCCCGGGTGACCCCACCGCCACGCCGCCCGTCGCGGCCACCAAGGACGAGCTCACCCAGCTCTGCACCGACCGCATCGAGCGGCGCTACCCCGATGCCACCTCCGACGCTCACGACCAGTCGATCGCCAGCTGCGTCGGCTCGCTCACCGGCTCGACGATGGACCAGGCCGCCGCCCAGGTCGACGCCGTGGTCAAGGATCTCGGAGGCAAAGTGAGCGGCCTCGGAGCGCCGGTGGCCGACCCGACGACCGATCCCAGCAGCAGCCCGAGCGGCACGCCGTCGGTGAGCGCGTCACCTTCCAGCGACCCGAGCTCGAGCTCGGGTCCCTGAGCGACCCTTCTCCCGAAGAGCTCGCGCGACACGTCGTTCCTTTTTCTTGACTTGTTCAAGAAAAGGGACGAGAGTGGCGACGTGGCAGCGACGACGGACTTCGAGCAGATGCTGAAGGGCGTCGGGCTCCGGGTCACCCGTCCGCGGATCGCGGTGCTCGGCGCCGTCCGCACGCTCGCGCATGCCGACACCGACTCCATCATCGGTGCCGTGCGTGCGGAGATCCCTGACGTCTCCCACCAGGCGGTCTACGACTCGCTGCACACGTTGACCGCGAAGGGGCTGGTCCGACGTATCCAGCCGTCCGGATCCGTTGCCCGCTACGAGTCCCGAGTCGGCGACAACCACCACCACGTGGTGTGCCGCTCCTGCGGCGTGATCGCCGACGTCGACTGCGCCCACGGCGCGGCACCGTGTCTGACCGCCTCCAACGACCACGGCTTCGTGATCGACGAGGCCGAGGTCATCTACTGGGGCCTGTGCCCCGACTGCTCCACACAAGTTCCTGAGTGAATGATCCCTGGAAGGAAGCACATGTCTGAGAACGAGAGCCCTCAGGGCGTCGAGCGCAAGGCTGAGGGCGGATGCCCCGTCATGCACGACGGCGTCACCGCGCAGGGCAGCGAGAGCGAGAACCCGGCGATCGACTCGCCGACCCCGAAGACCGGCGGTCGACCGCACTCGAACAAGGACTGGTGGCCCAACCAGCTCGACCTCACGGTCCTCCACTCCCACAGCCCTGCGGGCAATCCGCTGGGCGAGGACTTCGACTACGCCGAGCAGTTCGCCCAGCTCGACGTCGAGGCGCTGAAGGCCGACGTCGCGCGGGTGCTCCATGACTCTCAGGACTGGTGGCCCGCCGACTTCGGTCACTACGGCGGCCTCATGATCCGGCTCAGCTGGCACGCCGCCGGCACCTACCGCATCTACGACGGCCGCGGCGGTGCGGGCGACGGCCAGCAGCGCTTCGCCCCGCTCAACTCCTGGCCGGACAACGGCAACCTCGACAAGGCACGCCGCCTGTTGTGGCCGGTGAAGAAGAAGTATGGCCAGAAGATCTCCTGGGCCGACCTCCTCGTCCTCGCCGGCAACGTCGCGCTCGAGGACATGGGCTTCGAGACCTTCGGCTTCGCCTTCGGTCGTGAGGACACCTGGGAGCCCGAGGAGATCTTCTGGGGACCGGAGGACACCTGGCTCGGAGACGAGCGCTACAGCGGCGAGCGTGAGCTCTCGAACCCGCTCGGCGCGGTGCAGATGGGTCTGATCTACGTCAACCCCGAGGGCCCCAACGGCAACCCTGACCCGCTCGCCTCGGCGATCGACATCCGCGAGACCTTCGCGCGGATGGCGATGAACGACGAGGAGACGGTCGCGCTCATCGCCGGCGGGCACACCTTCGGCAAGACCCATGGCGCCGGCCCGGCGGAGAACGTCGGCCCGGAGCCCGAGGCCGCCCCGCTCGAGGCCCAGGGCCTGGGGTGGAAGAGCACCTTCGGCACGGGCAAGGGCGCCGACGCGATCACGTCGGGCCTCGAGGTCACCTGGACCGACAAGCCGACCCAGTGGAGCAACCGCTTCTTCGAGATCCTGTTCGGCTACGAGTGGGAGCTCACGAAGAGCCCCGCGGGCGCGAACCAGTGGGTCGCAAAGGACGCCGAGGCCATCATCCCCGGCCCGTCGCCCGACTCGCCGAAGCGCAAGCCGACGATGCTCACCTCCGACCTCGCACTGCGGTTCGACCCGACGTACGAGAAGATCTCGCGTCGCTTCCTGGAGAACCCCGACGAGTTCGCCCAGGCGTTCGCCAAGGCGTGGTTCAAGCTGCTGCACCGCGACATGGGTCCGGTCTCGCGCTACCTCGGTCCGTGGATCCCGGAGCCGCAGCTGTGGCAGGACCCGGTGCCTGCCGTCGGCCACGAGCTCGTCTCCGCTGACGACGTCGCCGCGCTGAAGGCGAAGCTGCTCGACTCCGGCCTCACCGTCTCGCAGCTCGTCTCGACGGCCTGGGCATCGGCGGCGAGCTTCCGCTCGACCGACAAGCGCGGTGGCGCGAACGGTGCCCGCATCCGCCTCGAGCCGCAGCGCAGCTGGGCGGTCAACGAGCCGGAGAAGCTCGCCACCGTCCTGGACAGGCTCGAGGAGATCCGCAGCGACTTCAACGCCGGCGGCAAGCAGATCTCGCTGGCCGACCTCATCGTCCTCGGCGGTGCCGCCGCCGTGGAGAAGGCCGCCAAGGACGCCGGCGTCGACGTCACCGTGCCGTTCCACCCCGGCCGCACCGACGCGACCCAGGAGCAGACCGATGTCGACTCCTTCAAGGTGCTCGAGCCCCGCGGCGACGGCTTCCGCAACTACGTCCGTCCGGGCGAGAAGCTGCCGGTCGAGATGCTCCTGCTCGAGCGAGCCTACTTCCTGGACCTCACGGCCCCGGAGATGACGGTCCTCGTGGGCGGCATGCGTGCCCTCGGCGCCAACACCGGCGGCAGCCAGCACGGCGTCCTCACCGAGCGTCCGGGCGTGCTGTCGACCGACTTCTTCACCAACCTGCTCGCCCCGGGCACCGAGGTGAAGGGCTCCGAGTCGGAGGAGAACGTCTATGAGATCCGTGACGCGGCCACCGGCAAGGTGACGTGGACCGCCACGGCCAATGACCTCGTCTTCGGCTCGAACTCGCAGCTGCGAGCGCTGGCCGAGGTCTACGCCTCCGACGACGCGACGGAGAAGTTCGTCACGGACTTCGTCGCCGCCTGGACGAAGGTCATGGACAACGACCGGTTCGACCTGAAGTAGCGCCGAGCCCGGATTCTCGTCCGGGTGAAGGGTCGCAGTTGCCCGCGGGGTCAGCGACGAGCCGACAAGGCTCGTCGCTGACCCCGCGGGCAACTGCGACCCTTCACCTGCTCACCAGGGGGAGGGGGAGTAGTCCTTGAGGAAGCAGCCGAAGACGTCCTCGCCGGCCTCGCCACGCACGATCGGGTCGTAGACGCGGGCGGCCCCGTCGACCAGGTCGAGCGGGGCGTGCCAGCCCTCGGCGGCGATGCGCAGCTTCTCGTGGTGCGGACGCTCATCGGTGATCCAGCCGGTGTCGACGGCGGTCATCAGGATCTTGTCGGTCTCGAACATCTCGCCCGCCGACGTGCGCGTCAGCATGTTGAGCGCCGCCTTCGCCATGTTGGTGTGCGGATGCCCCGGCCCCTTGTAGCGCCGGCCGAACTGGCCCTCCATCGCGGAGACGTTGACGACGTACGCCCGGCGGGCACCCCGCGCGAGCGCCGCCCGCATCGAGGGGCGCAGCCGCGAGACGATGAGGAACGGCGCGATCGAGTTGCAGAACTGCACCTCGAGGAGCTCCAAGGGGTCGACCTCGTCGACGACCTGCGTCCAGGAGTTGTTGGTCTGGATGTCGGGGATCAGGCCGCCGGCGTCGACCGCGGTCCCGGCGAGGTGAGCCTCCAGGGAGGCACCGCCCGCCTTGAGTGCCAGTGCGGTCATGGTGGCGGCGTTGTGGGCGGCGAGCGCGGCCGCGTCCGACTCGCCCTCGTGGTGGGCCACCGGGTGTGCGGTGAGCGCACCGGCGATCGCGGCCGGATGAGCCTCGGAGATCCTGTCGAAGGTGACCATCTCCGGCAGCTCGATGCCGCCGGGCAGCGGGGCGCTCTCGCCCTCGATGAGGTGGGAGTAGGCACCCGGCAGACGGCGTACGGTCTGGCAGGCGTTGTTCACGATGATGTCCAGCGGGCCGTCGGCTGCGACGTCGTCGGTCAGCGCGATGACCTGGGTGGGGTCGCGTAGGTCGATCCCGACCACCTTCAGACGGTGCAGCCAGTCGGCGCTGTCCTCGAGTCCGGCGAAGCGGCGTACGGCGTCCTTCGGGAAGCGTGTCGTGATCGTCAGATGCGCGCCGTCGCGCAGGAGCCGGAGGGCGATGTACATCCCGATCTTGGCGCGGCCGCCCGTGAGCAGAGCCCGCTTGCCGGTGAGGTCGGTGCGCTGGTCGCGCTTGGCGTGGCTCATGGCCGCACACGAGGGGCACAGCCAGTGGTAGAAGGCGTCGACCAGGGTGAAGTCCTGCTTGCAGATGTAGCAGCCCCGGGCCGTGATGAGCTCGCCTGCAAAGGCGCCCGGAGCGTTCGAGACCAGCGGGATGCCGGCCGTCTCGTCGTCGATGCGCATCGGCGACCCCGTCGCTGTGCGCTCGATGACCGCCTGATCGTGCGCCTGCTTCTCGAGCCGGATCTCGGCGCGGCGGGACTTCTTGAGGAGCTTCCACATGTACGACGTCGCGCGCTTGACCGTCTGCACGTCGTCGTGGTCCGGCGGGAGGTGGTGGAGCTGACCGAGCACCTCCAGGGTGATCGCCATCTTCTGGGGGTCGATGCCGCGGATGCGCTCGAACGCGTCGAGGTCATCGAGGGTCGAGCCGGGTGCTGCCGTCGCGTCCACGGCGGTCACCTTAGGTGGAGACCGCGGTGAAGGCGTAAGCCTCAGCCCTCCTGCTGCTTCGCGGCCTCGAGAGCGGCGTCGACGTCGAGCTCGACGACCGCGTCGATCACCTGGGCCAGCGCCTCCTTGGGGAGCGCCCCCGGCTGGGAGAAGACGAGGTGACCCTTCTTGAACGCCATCAGGGTCGGGATCGAGGTGATCCGCGCCGCTCCGGCCAGTGCCTGCTCGGCCTCGGTGTCGACCTTGCCGAAGACGATGTCGGGATAGGTCTGCGAGGCGGCGTCATAGACGGGAGCGAACTGACGGCACGGGCCGCACCAGGACGCCCAGAAGTCGACGAGCACGATGTCGTTGTCGACGACGGTCTGCTCGAAGGTGTCGGCGGTGAGATCGGTGGTGGCCATGAGAGTCACAACGAGACCGGCTCGTGTGACATTCCCTGTGCAGGAACGCGCACCGCCGACCTGAGAGAGCAGCGGAGCGAAATGGGGGGGTCTTCGCTCCGCCGCCGTGCCTCCCAGGCCGGCGGGCGCAGACAGTGTGACACGGCACATGAGGCCGACACAAACAGGTCCATGCTCGCGGCGCGTCGCCACCCCGGCTGACGGCGACAGGGGTGGAGTAGTCTGGGCGCGTGCGGACCACGATCCTTCTGCTTGGCCGGCCGCGCTGACCACCACCGGTCCCTCTCGGGGCCGGACGCAGCGCGGCAACCCCTCCCTGGGTGAGGGGTTTTTTCATGCCATGAGGGGACTCACCACAGCGGGACAGCGGGATTCGTCCGACGGATCCGATGAGCGAGAGATACGAGAGATGACGCAGGAACAGACCCAGGACGAGATCGTCTACGACCCCGACGCGCTGCAGGCCAAGTGGCAGCCCGTGTGGGAGTCGCTCGACCCGTTCCGCGCCGGGGAGCGCACGGGCGCCGAGAAGCGGTACGCCCTGACCATGTTCCCCTATCCCTCCGGTGACCTGCACATGGGGCACGCCGAGGTGATGGCGCTGCACGACGTCATCGCGCGGTACTGGTGGCACCGGGGCTACGACGTGCTCAACCCGATGGGCTGGGACTCCTTCGGCCTGCCGGCGGAGAACGCCGCGATCCGCAACGACGAGCACCCGGCCACCTACACCTACGCCAACATCGAGACCCAGCTCCGCTCGTTCCAGAAGTATGCCGTCTCCTTCGACTGGTCGCGCCGCCTGCACACGTCCGACCCCGAGTACTACCGCTGGACGCAGTGGCTGTTCCTGAAGTTCCGCGAGCGCGGTCTGGCCTACCGCAAGAACTCCCCGGTCAACTGGTGCCCCAACGACCAGACCGTGCTGGCCAACGAGCAGGTGCTGGCCGACGGCACCTGCGAGCGCTGCGGAGCGGTGGTGACGAAGAAGGAGCTGACGCAGTGGTACTTCAAGATCACCGACTACGCGCAGCGCCTGCTGGACGGCCTCGATGTGCTGGAGGGCAGCTGGCCCGAGCGGGTCGTGCACTCCCAGCGCAACTGGATCGGCCGCTCCGAGGGTGCTCATGTCGACTTCGACATCACCCTCGCCTCGGGCGAGGTCGAGAAGGTCACGGTCTTCACGACCCGACCGGACACGCTGTACGGCGCGACGTTCATGGTGGTCGCGGCCGATGCTGCGCTGGCCGCCCGGATCGTCGCCCCTGACCGGGCTGAGGCGCTGACGGCGTACCTGGAGGACGTGCGCAAGGCCTCCGACATCGACCGTCTGGCGACGGACCGGCCGAAGACCGGCGTCGACCTCGGCGTGACCGCGACGAACCCGGTCAACGGCGAGCAGGTGCCCGTGTGGGCGGCCGACTACGTGTTGGCCGACTACGGCACCGGCGCGATCATGGCCGTCCCGGCCCACGACCAGCGCGACCTCGACTTCGCGAAGGAGTTCGGGCTGCCCGTCCGGCGTGTCATCGACGTGCCGGGGACCGACAACCCGGAGGAGACCTATGTCGCCACCACGGGGGACGGCGCCTACGTCAACAGCCCCGCCCTCGAGGGGCTGGCGGACAAGGCCTCGGGCATCTCGACGATCATCGCGAAGCTGGAGGCGGACGGCCGGGGGACCGGCACGGTGAACTTCCGGCTCCGCGACTGGCTGCTGTCGCGCCAGCGGTTCTGGGGCGCGCCCATCCCGATCATCCACTGCGAGGCCTGCGGCGAGGTGCCGGTCCCCGAGGACCAGCTGCCGGTGCGGCTGCCCGAGAACGTGCGCGGCGCCGACCTGAAGCCGAAGGGCGTCTCGCCACTGGCGGCCGTCGCCGACTGGGCGAACGTCGACTGCCCGCGGTGCGGCGGTCCGGCCACCCGCGACAGCGACACGATGGACACCTTCGTCGACTCGTCGTGGTACTTCCTGCGCTTCTGCTCCCCGCGCTACTCCGACGGGCCGTTCGACGTCGAGGCCGTGCGTGAGTGGGCCCCCGTCGACCAGTACGTCGGCGGCTTGGAGCACGCCGTCCTGCACCTGCTCTACGCCCGGTTCTTCACCTACGTCCTGCATGACATGGGCATGGTCGACTTCGAGGAGCCCTTCACCCGGCTGATGGGCCAGGGCGTCGTCATCAACCAGGGCAAGAAGATGTCGAAGTCGCTCGGCAACGGCGTCAACCTGGGCGAGCAGATCGACCGCTTCGGCGTCGACGCCGTGCGCCTGACGCTGGTCTTCGCCTCGCCGCCTGAGGACAACATCGACTGGGCCGACGTCTCGCCGAGCGGATCGGTGCGCTTCCTCCAGCGGGCGTGGCGTCTCTCCGGGGACGTCACCTCGGCTCCGGGCACCTCGTTCGCCGACGGCGACGTCTCGCTGCGCCGCGTCACGCACAAGACGCTGCACGAGGTCGAGCACCTGATGGAGAGCTACCGCTTCAACGTGGTCGTCGCGCGCACCATGGAGCTGGTCAACGCCACCCGCAAGGCGATCGACTCCGGCTGCGGCCCGGCCGACCCCGCGGTGCGGGAGGCTGCCGAGGCGGTGGCGATCCTGCTGTCGCTGGTGGCGCCCTACACCGCCGAGGAGATGTGGGAGCGGCTCGGCCACACGCCGACCGTCGCCCGCGCGGGCTGGCCGGTGGTCGACCCCGAGCTCCTGGTCGAGGACACGGTGACCGCGGTGGTCCAGATCGCCGGCAAGGTCAAGGGTCGTCTCGAGGTCTCCCCGTCGATCAGCGAGGCGGACCTCGAGGCGCTGGCGCTGGCCGACGAGGCCGTCGTCCGTGCGATCGACGGGCGCCCGGTCCGCAAGGTGATCGTGCGGGCGCCCAAGCTCGTCAACATCGTCGTCTGACGTGCACACCCGCGTGCGGCGGGACGTCAGACGGTGGGAGCAGGCGCTTGCTCGGACCGCATGACGCGACAGGGGTCCTCGAGGACACGGCGGCCGGTAGTGTCGCCGGCATGGGGCAGCGCGTCGTGGTGGTCACCGACTCGAGCGCGATGCTGCCGCCGGAGCTATCGGAGGCAGCCGGCATCGTCGTCGTGCCGCTGCACGTCGTGATCGGCTCCGACGAGCTGGAGGAGGGCGACCCGGGCACCAGTCCGGAGGAGATCGCGGCGGCACTCGCCTCGCGGACCGCCGTCAGCACCTCCCGGCCCGCACCGGCGGCCCTCGCGGGTCTGTACCGCCGGCTCGCCGACGACGGCGTCGACGAGGTGCTGGCCGTCCACCTGTCCGGAGAGATGAGCGGGACGCTGGAGTCGGCCCAGCTCGCCGCGCGCACGGCGCCGCTGCCCGTCACGGTGGTCGACACCCGAGCCGTGGGTCCGTGCCTGGGCTTCGCTGCCCTCGCAGCGGCCGACGCCCTCGCCCGCGGGGCGACGACGGCGGAGGCCGCCGACCGGGCGATGCAGCGGGCGGAGGCAACGACGTCCTACTTCTACGTCGACACCCTCGAGCACCTGCGCCGGGGCGGACGGATCGGCGCCGCGGCGGCGATGCTGGGGTCGGCGCTCGCGGTCAAGCCCCTGCTGGCGATCGAAGGCGGCCGCGTGGTGGCGCGTGAGCGGGTCCGTACGTCGACCCGCGCCCTGGCCCGCCTGCAGGAGCTCGCCCTGGAGGCGTGCGCGGACGACCCTCGGGTGGAGGTCGTCGTCGCCCACCTGCGCAACCAGGAGCGTGCGGAGGCGCTCGCCGACGCCATGGCCGACAGACTGGGCGAGCGTCTCGTCGGCCGCGTCCGTGTCGGCGAGCTGGGCGCGGCTCTCGGCGCCCATGTCGGCCCCGGGATGATCGCGGTCTGCGTCTCTCCGCCCGGCTGAGCGCCACTCGTCGTCCCCAGCGACCTCGTCGGCCCGCCTGTCCCCAGGCCGCGGGCGGGGGCAGGGTGCTCCACCGCGCGTGTTCCTAGCGTGACCCCATGCGCCCCGGATCCGAGCACCGTGATGCCCTCGCCCGACGACTGGACCTTCTGCGCGCCGAGTCCGAGGCGCCCGAGGACCCGTTCGACGATCCGTTCGACGACCTGCGAGCGGACCCGCTCGGGCCCCCTCCCGCGGACCCGTTCGACGACCTGCGATCGGACCCGCTCGGGGACCCGCCAACAGACCCGTTCGCGGGCGCATTCGGGACTCTGTCGGCGGACAGAGTCGCGGGCCCGCTCTCGGGCCGAGGCTCGCGGCCGCCAGCTGTGCCGGTTCCCGGGCGCCACGTCGAGCGTCGCCCGGCGGCGGTGGTGGAGTGGCTGCGTGACCGGGCGGCCGGCCTGGTGCCCGAGACACTGCAGGGTCGGGTGAGCATCGGCCCGTGGCACGTGACGGTCGTGGCGCTGCTGGTCGCAGTCGGGCTGGCGATCACCTGCTGGTCGGTGCTGCGAGGAGAGCCCGACGCTGTGCCGGCGGTGACCGACGCGACTGCCTCGCCGCTGGTCTCGCTCAGCGCCGGGGCGTCCGGCGCAGCGGGGCCGTCGGCAGGGACGACGGCGGCCGCGGCAGCGGGGGCATCGGTGGACGCATCGGCTGCGGCGTCGCCTGGGGGTTCGGCCGCGGCGGCGCCCAGTGACACCAGCGTGCCGCCACCGACCGGGGGGCCAGCGACGCTGACCATCGACGTAGCCGGGAAGGTCCGCCGGCCCGGCGTCATCCATCTGCCGGCGGGCTCTCGCGTCGTCGACGCGATCGAGGCGGCTGGCGGTGCCCGCCCGGGAGCCGACCTCGACGGGCTCAACCGGGCTCGGCTGCTCGTCGACGGCGAGCAGATCCTGGTGGGCGCACCGGCAGTCCCACCAGCCGGGGCTGCGAGCGGGGCAGGAAGCGGGTCAGGAGGCCGGGCGGGGAGCGTCACGGGCACCGGCGTCGCGCCGACCGGTGCCCCCGTCAACCTCAACACCGCCACGGTGGGGGAGCTCGACAGCCTGCCCGGGATCGGGCCGGTGACCGCGCAGGCGATCCTCGACTATCGCACCCAGCACGGCCGGTTCAGCACGGTCGACGAGCTCCTCGACGTGGACGGCATCGGCGAAGCGACATTGAGCAAGCTTGCTCCGCATGTGTCCGTCCAGTGACGGCCGATCTGCGGCTTCCCGCCCTGGGCGCGGCAGCGTGGTGCGGAGGGCTGCTCGCGGCGCTGGCGACAGCGGATCGGCTGGTGGCCGGAGTGGTGACGATGGCGGGGCTCGGCGCCTTGGGCGTGCTGGCGACCCTGCTATGCGGCTCCCGGCGTCTCCTGGCGGTGGCGGCCGGCGTGGTCCTCACCGCGGTCGTCGTGGTGGGGCTCGTCCGCGAGCACCAGGTCGCCGCGAGTCCGGTCGCGGCGATGGCGAAGCACCGGGCAGCCGCGCTGGTCACGGGGACGGTGGCGTCCGACCCACAGGTCGTGCAGGGGCGCTTCGGGTCCACCATCACCCTCCGGCTGGTGGTCCGATCTGTCGAGACGAGGGGAGAGGTGCTCACCCTGCGCGCTCCCGTCGTCGTCCTCGGCGACGACGGATGGCGTCGGCTGCCGCTCGGCGCGCAAGTCGCGGTGCAGGGGCGCTTCGGGGCGGCGTACGACCCTGCCGACTCCGCGGTGCTCACTCCTCGCGGTCCGGTGCGGATCCTGCGTGCACCGAGCCCGTGGTGGCGCGGGGCGGCCGCCGTGCGCGCGGCGATCCGTCGGTCGGTGGCGCACCGCCCCGTCGAGCCCCGCTCGTTGGTGCCGGCGCTGGTCGACGGGGACGCCGTCGACGTGCCCCAGGCGCTCGCCGACGACTTCCGCGCGACGGGGCTCACGCACCTGCTCGCCGTGTCCGGCACCAACCTGACGCTCCTGGTCGGGTTCCTCCTGGTGCTGGCTCGATGGTGCCGGGTGCGAGGGCGCTGGCTCTCGGTCGTGGGTGCCCTCGGCATCGCCGGTTTCGTCCTGCTCGCGAGGACGGAGCCGAGCGTCGTCCGTGCGGCCGCGATGGGCTCGGTGGGGCTGCTGGCCATGGGCGCCAACGGGCGCCAGCGAGCGTTGCGAGGCCTGGGCGCAGCCGTCGTCGGTCTCATGCTGCTCGATCCGGCGCTCGCCACCTCGATCGGCTTCGCTCTGTCCGCGCTGGCGACAGCAGGCATCCTCGTCCTCGGGCCGCCCTGGCGAGACGCCCTGGCCCACTGGCTGCCCCGATGGCTGGCGGAGGCGGTCGCCGTCCCCACAGCCGCCCAGCTGGCCTGCACGCCGTTGGTGGCGGCCATCTCGGGCCAGGTCAGTCTGGCCGCTGTCGGTGCGAACCTGCTCGCGGAGCCTCTCGTCGGGCCGGCCACGGTGCTGGGTCTGCTCGGCGGCGTCCTCGGCCTCGTCTGGGACCCTCTCGGGAGGCTCGCCGGAACCGCGGCGTCGTGGTGTGTCTCCTGGATCATCCTCGTCGCCCATCACGCGGCAGGGCTGCCGGCCGCCGGCATCGGCTGGGGGACCGGAGCCGGCGCACTCGCCCTCCTCACCGTTGCGACGATCGGCATCGCTCTGGTGGGGCCCCACGTCGTGCGCAGCCGCGCGCGGGGCGTCGTGGTCTCGCTCGTGCTGGTGGTCGTGGTGGCCGTGCGACCGCCGTCGCTGGGGTGGCCGCCGTCGGGCTGGGTGCTGGTGGTCTGCGACGTCGGGCAGGGCGACGCCCTTGTCGTTCGGACGGGTCCCGACTCGGCTCTGGTCGTCGACGCCGGCCCGGACCCGGCACCGACACGGCGCTGCCTCGACGGCCTCGGTGTCCGGTCGGTGCCGCTGCTCGTCCTCACCCACTACCACGCCGACCACGTCGACGGGATCGCGGGCGTGCTTGCCGGTCGCCGGGTCGGGGCGATCGAGACGACCAGGCTGGCGGATCCCCCGTTCGGCGTCGAGGAGGTGGCGCGGGCCGCGGCTCGCGCGGGTGTGCCGGTCCGGCAGGCGGGGTACGGCTCGACCCGCCGACTGGGCGACGCCACGGTGCAGGTCCTGTGGCCGGAGCCCGACTCGCCCGTGCGTGGACCCGGCGACGGGTCCACGGCCAACGAGGCGAGCGTCGTCCTGCTGGTCACGGTCCGCGGCGTGCGTCTGCTGCTCACCGGTGACATCGAGCCCGAGGGCCAACAGGTGCTGGCTCGTCAGTTGGCCGGCCTCCGCGTCGACGTGCTCAAGATCCCGCACCACGGGAGCCGCTACCAGGACGAGGACTGGCTGCTCTCGCTCCACGCGGAGATCGCGATCGCGTCGGTCGGGGCCCACAACGACTACGGACACCCCGCACGGCAGACGCTCGACCCACTCGAGAAGGCGGGTGCTGACGTCTATCGCACCGACGAGGACGGCTCGGTCGCGGTGGTCGCCGGCGCCGACGGGCGGCGCGTCGTCACGCGCTGATCGGGCTGTCGGCGTCCTGTGGCAGGCTTCGCTCGATGAGTGGACGTGGGGCAGGACCAGGTGCGGCGGACGTCCTCGGCCGAGTCACGCTGGTGACCGGCAAGGAGGAGTTCCTCAGCGAGCGCACGGTGGCGGCGGTCAGGGCGGCGGTGCGGGCCTACGACGCCGATGCGGAGCTGGGCGACGCCCTGGCCGCCGACCTCACGCTGGCGACGCTGGGGGAGATGGCGGCGCCGTCGCTGTTCTCCAGTGTCCGGTGCGTCGTCGTGCGTGGGCTGGAGAACCTGCCGGACGAGTCCGTCGACGGCTTGGTCGGCTACGCGTCCGCGCCGGTCGAGGACGTGGCCCTCGTGCTCGTGCACGGCGGCGGACCGAAGGGCGGCGGCGTGCTCACGAAGCTGCGCAAGCTGCCGACGGTCACCGAGGTGAAGTCCGAGCCCGTCAAGCCATGGGACCTGCCGAAGTTCGTCGTCTCCGAGGGGCGTGCGCGAGGTGCGCGCGTCGACCCTGAGGCTGCCGGCGCGCTGGTGCAGGCCGTGGGGGAGGACCTGCGGATGCTCGCCTCGGCCGTCGACCAGCTGGTGAGCGACTTCCCGGGTGTCGCGATCGGCGAGCAGCAGGTCGCGCAGTACTTCGGGGGTCGGGCCGAGGTCAAGAACTTCGAGATCGCCGACGCCCTGCTGGCCGGCCGACGCCTCCAGGCGATGGAGGGGGTCCGGTGGGCGCTGGACTCGGGCACGAGTCCGGTGTACCTGCTCAGCAGCGTGGCCGGGCAGCTGCGCACGCTGGCCAACTATGTGGGCGGCAACCGGAAGAACATCAACCCCTACCAGCTCAAGAAGCTGCCGGCCGTCGCCCGCGGTTGGGACGGAGCCTCGCTCGGGGCGGCCATCCGGGCGGTCGCCCAGGCTGATGCGGACCTCAAGGGGGCCGCCAGCGACCCGGCGTACACGCTGGAGAGGCTGGTCCTGACCATCACCGGGCTCCGATCACGGTGAGTGGACGCAGATGCCCACACACAAAGGCCCCGGCGGAATCCCGCCGGGGCCAACGTGTGAGGACATCTGCGTCCGCTCAGCGAGCGTCAGAGAGAGGCAGCCTTCTTGGCGATCGCCGACTTGCGGTTGGCGGCCTGGTTCTTGTGGATGACGCCCTTGGAGGCAGCCTTGTCGAGCTTGCGCGCGGCGTCCTGACCGAGCTTGACCGCGGTCTCCTTCTCGCCGGCCGCGGCGGCCTCGCGGAACTTGCGGATGGCGCTCTTCAGGCCGGTCTTGACCGCCTTGTTGCGCTCGTGCGCCTTCTCGTTCTGCTTGTTGCGCTTGATCTGCGACTTGATGTTCGCCATGGGGAACTAGCTGTCCTTCGCGTCAGTGGTTTCGGTTCGGGCGCGCTCTCCCGGCCACTCGTGGGATGAGAGGGGAGGGGCCTCGAACACGCAGCCATGAAGGCTACCAGCGGCGCCGGACACCCCTCAAATCGCAGGGCTCAGATCCAGCCGCGCCGCTGGGCCAGCCAGGTCCAGCACACCTCACCCTGCCAGCGCTGGCCCTCCCGCATCCACGGCGAGGTCGTCGGCGCCGGCTGCGCAGCGGAGCGCAGGAAGTAGCCGGTGACCAGCGCGAGCACGATGTCGATCGCCTCGGGGTCGACGGTGGACAGCAGCGGGTGGGCGGCGATGTGAGCCTCGACGTCCAGGCCGTCGCCGCGCGGACCGATGAGGAGCAGCAGCGAGTCGATCCACGCGGCGCCCAGCACGGGCCAGTTCCAGTCGCACAGGTAGACCGGACCGTCCTCGGTGACGATCAGGTTGTCGTCGCGCACGTCCGTGTGCACCAGCGTGTCACCGCCGGTCACCTCGGCGTAGCGCGCAGCGAGCCCAGCGGCCTCCTCGGCGTGGGCCACGTCGCCGAGCTCCTGCCAGTACGCCGGAAAGTCGGCGAACTCCTGGGCGAAGCTGTCGACTCCGAGGCCCGGTGCCGGCGTCAGCGCGGCGGCCGTCTCGACCAGCATCGTGCTCGCCGCGGCGAGGTCCCCGCGCGTCCACGGCCGGTGGGGCGCCCGACCGGCGACGTACTCGATGCCGAGCACCACCCAGTCGTCGTCATCGAGGACCCACTGCAGCCGGGGGGCCCGCACCGACGGCGGAAGCGTCCTCAACTTGCGTGCCTCGGCGCGGTAGGAGTCGGCGAACATCCGTTGGGCCTTCACTGACGCCGCCTTGACGAAGTGCCGCGAGCCGTCGGCACAGGTCAGCACCGATGCGAACCCGGGCGTGAACCCGGCGTCCTGGGACTCGGCCTCGACGACGGCCGAGCCGAGCTTCCTCTCGACGGCACGCCGCACCATCGGGGGGAGGTGCACCCAGTCGAGGCGTCGGGCGGTGCGGCCGTGCGGGATGGTCGTCGGGTGAGCCAGGGTCACCAGCCCATCTTCGGACATCCGGGCGCCCCTGACGCAAAGGTCGGCTCCACACGAGTGGGCCACGTCGCGTCGAACGGCATGCGAGGATCGATCCATCGGCGGTGCGCAACCGCCGGCAGGCAGGGGGCGCACGGTGAGAGCAGTGGTCGCGGCGCTGCTGGCGGCGTCGCTGCTGAGTGCCTGCGCCGGTCCGGCGACCGTGGACGCGACCATCGAGGCGACCGAGCCGACGGGGAGCATCGGTCCGTCGACCGCGGCTGGCTCCGACGCCGGGTCGACGTCGCCGTCGCGACTGACCTCGCCAGTGACGTCGCCCGTGACCTCACCGACGACTCTCCCGTCGTCGTCCGCGCTGGCGACCCCGCTGGCGACCCCGCTGGCGAACCCGCTGTCGACGCTGCCCGACACGACCACCCCGACCATCACGATCCCGGTGCTGCCGACCCCGAGCAACGAGGGGGCGGTGGAGGGCGCCGACGCGAGCTGGCCCCAGTGCCCGAAGGGCATGGGCATCCCGCAGAAGCGGTCCGAGGGCGCCCCGATGCCGCTGCCCTCGGCCCGGTTCGTGGTGCTGGGGCTGACCAACGGTCCCGGGTTCCACGCGAACCCCTGCCTGGCCGACCAGGTCGCCTGGGCGAGCAGCCGGCATCTCATGACCGGCGCCTACTCCGTCGTCAGCCGTGCCGAGCGGGGCCAGGTCGCCGAGCTCGGCGACCAGGGCCCCTTCGATCCGAGCGACAGGCTCGGGCGGTTGGCCAACGTCGGCTACCAGCAGGCGCTCTTCAACGTCCGGACCATGCAGGCGGCCGGTCTCCAGACCCCGGCGGTGTGGCTCGACGTGGAGCCGGTCTCAGGCTTCGACTGGCCATCCGACACGGTGGCCAACGCCGCCGTGGTCCGCGGCGCGGCCAAGGCGTACGCCGACGAGGGGCTCACCGTCGGTGTCTACTCCACCGGCGCGCTGTGGCAGCGCGTCGTCGGCGAGCTCAGGCTCGGGTTGCCGGAGTGGCGGGCGGCCGGTCAGACCTCCCGCGCGGAGGCACTGCGTCGGTGCGGGCCGGAGCGGATGTTCCAGGGCGGCACCGCGGTGCTCACGCAGTGGGTCCAGGACGGGCGGGACCGTGACGTGACGTGTCCCGGCGGGTCGACGTACCTGTCCTTGTGGTTCCACCAGTACTAGCGGTTTCGACAAGGCCAACCACCGGCGGGGACAATGAGGACATCATGACCGCACCGAAGCCTGGCCACACCGATCCCGCGATCATCCGCAACTTCTGCATCATCGCGCACATCGACCATGGCAAGTCGACCCTCGCCGACCGCATGCTCGGCCTCACCGGCGTGCTCAGCGAGCGGGACGCGCGGGCGCAGTATCTCGACCGCATGGACATCGAGCGCGAGCGCGGCATCACGATCAAGAGCCAGGCGGTCCGCCTCCCGTGGACGGTCACCGAGGGCGAGGACGCCGGCAGGACGTTCGTGCTCAACATGATCGACACGCCTGGACACGTCGACTTCACCTACGAGGTGAGCCGGAGCCTGCAGGCCTGCGAGGCGGCGGTTCTGCTCGTCGACGCGGCCCAGGGGATCGAGGCGCAGACGCTGGCGAACCTCTACCTGGCGATGGGTGCCGACCTGCACATCATTCCGGTGCTCAACAAGATCGACCTCCCGAGCGCCAACCCCGAGAAGTACGCGCTCGAGCTCGCCAACCTCGTCGGCTGCGAGCCCGAGGACGTGCTGCGGGTGAGCGCCAAGACCGGCCTCGGGGTCGAGGACCTGCTCAACGAGATCGTCAAGCAGACACCCGCCCCGGTCGGCGAGGCGGACGCCCCTGCGCGGGCGCTGATCTTCGACTCGGTCTACGACACCTACCGGGGTGTCGTCACCTACGTGCGTGTCGTCGACGGCAAGCTCACCCACCGCGACCGCATCAAGATGATGAGCACCGGCGCGACCCACGAGCTCCTCGAGCTGGGCGTGATCAGCCCCGACCAGGTGCCGGCCGGCGAGATCGGCGCCGGCGAGGTCGGTTACCTCATCACCGGCGTGAAGGACGTCCGCCAGTCGCGGGTCGGCGACACGGTCACCATGCAGCACAAGTCGGCGAGCGAGCCCCTCGGCGGCTACGAGCACCCCAACCCGATGGTGTACGCCGGCCTCTACCCGATCGACGGCGACCAGTACCCCGACCTGCGCGAGGCCCTCGACAAGCTGCAGCTCAACGACGCGGCCCTGACGTATGAGCCCGAGACCTCGGGCGCGCTGGGCTTCGGCTTCCGGTGCGGCTTCCTCGGGCTGCTGCACATGGAGATCACCCGGGACCGGCTCGAGCGCGAGTTCAACCTCGACCTGATCTCCACGGCGCCCAACGTCGTCTACCACGTGACGATGGAGGACGGCTCGAGGATCGAGGTGACCAATCCGAGCGAGTTCCCCGACGGCAAGATCGCCGAGGTCACCGAGCCGGTGGTCAAGGCGACGATCCTGTCGCCGTCGGACTACATCGGCACGATCATGGAGCTGTGCCAGAACAAGCGGGGCTCGCTGCTCGGCATGGACTATCTCTCCGAGGACCGCGTCGAGATGCGCTACACGCTGCCGATGGGCGAGATCGCGTTCGACTTCTTCGACCAGCTCAAGTCGCGCACGAAGGGCTACGCCTCGCTCAACTACGAGTTCGACGGTGAGGCGGCCGCCAACCTCGTGAAGGTCGACATCCTGCTGCACGGCGACCCGGTCGACGCGTTCAGCGCGATCGTGCACCGCGACGCGGCGTACAACTACGGCGTGATGATGGCCGGCAAGCTCAAGGACCTCATCCCGCGCCAGCAGTTCGAGGTGCCGATCCAGGCGGCCATCGGCGCCCGGGTGATCGCGCGCGAGACCATCCGCGCGATCCGCAAGGACGTGCTCGCCAAGTGCTACGGCGGCGACATCACCCGCAAGCGCAAGCTCCTCGAGAAGCAGAAGGAGGGCAAGAAGCGGATGAAGATGGTCGGCCGGGTCGAGGTGCCCCAAGAGGCATTCGTCGCCGCGCTGTCCACCTCCCAGCCCGCCGGGGACAAGCCCGCCAAGAAGTGACCGCCCGTCGGCCGGAACTGGTCTGAACGGGTCGATCGGCCGCCAGGAGATCTGGCGATTGAGACCACTTCCCGAGCGATGCACGTCGCGCTCGGCGGCATGGCGCCGGGACGAGCCCGATCCGCGCCCCGGAGTACGCCGGAAACGCCGGAAACGCCGGAAACGCCGGGGGAAGTCGGGGGAAGTCGCTGGGAAGGCCCGGGAGGTCGCCGGACGTCACCGGACGTCACCCGGAGGTCGCCGGAGGTCGCCCGGACGTCACGAGACGTCACCCGGAGGTCGCCGGGGGTCGCCGGAGGTCACCAAGGTCCGCGGAGACGCAGAGTCCCCGGAACACCACGGCTCCGGGGAGTTCTGCGAGATGACGCTGTGAGCGGCTCGGCTCATGCCGCCTCGGCCGCGGGCTCGGCCTGCTCGAGCTGGGGGACGCGCTCGGCCTCGAGCTCGTTGCGCCGGATGAGGGTCAGCGCCGCGACCAGGCCGAGGGCGGCGATGACGGCGCCGGCGATGAACGCCGACTGGAAGCCGTCGACCAGGCCGACCGGCAGGAGGGAGCCGGACTTGACCGCGTCCTCGGTGCGGGACGTGGCGATCGAGGAGAGCGCGGCGATCCCCAGTGCACCGCCGATCTGCTGAGAGGTGTTGATCAGGCCGGAGGCCAGGCCCGCCTCGGCCGGCTGCACGCCGGCGAGTGCCGCGATCGAGATCGGGACGAAGGAGAACCCGATGCCGACGCCGATGATGAGGAAGCCGGGCAGGAGGTCGGCGACGTAGCTGCCACCGACGGAGACCTGCGTGAAGAACAACAGGCCGGCCGTCAGCATCGCCATGCCGACCACCAGCACCGGCTTCACCCCGATGCGGGTCACGAGCTGGCCGGCCACCGCCGACCACAAGATGGCAGTGCCGGCGACGGCGAGATACGCGACGCCCGTCTTCATCGGCGAGTAGCCGAGCACCTGCTGCATGTAGAGCGTCAGCATGAGGAACATCGAGAACAACGCGGTGCCCATGATGAACCCGGCGACGTTGGCTCCGCTCACGGTGCGGGTCTGCAGCAGCCCGAAGCGCATCAGCGGCTCGGGGTGACGCAGCTCCCAGACGACGAACCCGGCGAGCAGCACCAGGGCGCCGGCGAGCACGCCGACGGTCTGCGCCGACAGCCAGCCCTTCTCGCCGGCCTGCGTGATGGCATAGACCAGTGACGAGAGTCCGCCCGTGACCAGGACGGCGCCCGGCACGTCGAAGCTCGAGACGCGCGCGTCGCGGCTCTCCTCCAGGAGGAACGGCGCGAGAGTCAGCCCGATGACGCCGACCGGGACGTTGACGAAGAAGATCCACTCCCAGCTGAGGGCGTCGGTCAGGACGCCGCCGAGGAGCACGCCGGCCACGGCGCCGAATCCTCCGACCGCACCCCAGGCGCCGAGCGCGATGTTGCGCTCCCGGCCCTCGGCGAAGGTCGTCGAGAGGATGGAGAGGGCCGCCGGCGTGATGATCGCGGCGCCGAGCCCCTGGAAGGCGCGGGCGGCGATCAAGGACGGCTCGGACCACGCCAGGCCGGACATCAGCGAGGCGAGGGTGAACACGACCACGCCGATGAGGAACACCCGGCGGCGGCCGACCATGTCGGCGGTGCGCCCGCCCAGCAGGAGGAAGCCGCCGAACACGAGGGCGTAGGCACTGATCACCCACTGCAGGTCGGCCTGGGCGAACCCGAGGTCGGCCTGGATGGACGGAAGCGCGACGTTCACGATCGCGATGTCGAGCACGACCATGAACTGCACGAGGCACAGGAGTGCGAGGGCCAGCCACCTCCGGGTGTCCGCTGCCCCCGCTCGCGTTGCTTGCATTTTGGAAGTCATGTTCTCGACCGTAGGAGCGAGCACTTCGAAAGTGCAAGTTAATTATTTCGTTGAGGAAGTGAGTGCTATCATTGATGCATGCCCAAGCGCTACGAGCAGTACTGTCCGATGGCTCACGCGCTTGACCTCGTCGGTGACCGCTGGGCTCTGCTGGTGATCCGCGAGCTCATGCATGGCCCCAAGCGCTACACGGACCTCGTCGACCGGCTGCCTGGGATCGGGACCAACATCCTGGCCACGCGGCTGCGCGACCTGGAGAGCAACGGCATCGTCGCCCGTCGGGTGCTGCCCCCACCGGCGGCGTCGAAGGTCTACGAGCTCACCGACTACGGTCGCGGCCTGCGCCCGGCCATGCGCGAGCTGGCGATCTGGGGTGCCCGCTCGCTGGGGCCGCCCTCGGTGCAGGAGGAGCTCTTCGACGGCTGGCTCAGCAACGCCATGGACACGGTGATCGCGTCGCTCGCCCCTCCGGGCCGGTTCGAGTTCCGGGTCGGCAAGGAGATCGCCTCGTTGGTGGACGGTGAGGTGGTCGACGGTCCGATCGACGACCCGCAGGTCGTCGTGGAGGCCGACCCTCAGGGCATCTACTCCCTGTTCGTCGACCGGTGTCTCGACCTCGTGACGGTCACCGGCGACAGCGACCTGCTCGCCGACCTCCTCGACGTCGCCCCGGCGCGGGTCGAGCAGCCCGCCCAGGTGTAGGGACGCGCTGACGTGGGGCACCGCGGTCACCTGCGGCCGCCGGCGATGTGAGCGCTCGACCTAGTCTTCAGGGCGTGATCGGGTCCGGCCTGTCGGCGTACGCCGCCCGAGGAGCGGACTGGGCCGCCTGGCTCGACCGACTTCCAGGTCTCCTCCGGCAGATCCTCGAGGAGTGGGAGCTCGCACCCGACGGCGAGGCGAACCACCGCAGTACGGCGCTGGTCATGCCGGTGGTCACAGGCGACGCCGAGGGGGCGGCGGTGCTGAAGATCAGCTGGCCGGGTTGGGAGTCCGAGCACGAGCACCTCGCGCTGCAACACTGGCACGGCGAGGGCGCCGTACGTCTGCTCCGGGCCGACCCGCACCGCCGGGCCCTCGTGCTGGAGCGGCTCAGTCCTCACGACCTCGGTGACCACTGGGACGTCCAGGCCTGCGAGATCGTGGGCGACCTCTATCGGCGACTGCACGTGCCCGCGCCTCCCCAGCTGCGCACCCTGTCGTGGTACGCCGACCGCGTGGCCGACCGTCTGGCCGCGCTGCCGCCCGGCACGCCGCTGCCGCCCCGCTTCGTCGACCAGGCCCGGTCGCTGGCGGCATCGTTCGCCGCGGACCCCGCCACCGACGGCCGGCTGCTCCACACCGACCTGCACTACGGCAACGTCCTCGCGGGTGCTCGGGTGGAGGGCGAGCCGGCCTGGCTCGCCATCGACCCCAAGCCGCTCTCGGGTGACCCGCACTACGAGGTGGCGCCCCTGCTGTGGAACCGGTTCGACGAGCTGGCAGGTCGCGTGCGCGAGGGCATCCGAGACCGGTTCTTCGCAGCCGTCGACGCCGCCGGACTCGAGGAGGAGCGCGCGCGGGACTGGGTCGTCGTCCGCATGCTCGACCTCGCCCGGCAGAGCCTCCACGACGCGGACCTCCTCACCAGGTGCGTGACGATCGCCAAGGCGGTCCAGGGGTGAATTCGGCGGACCGGCGAGCCTGTTGATGCGAGGATGTGCGTCGTGCCCGTCCTCCGCTCCGTCAACGTCGGCCGCCCGAAGGACAAGGACTGGGCGGGGCTCGGCTACACCTCCATCGACAAGCGGCCGGTGACGGGCTCGGTCCGCACCCACCGGAGGGGTCTGGTCGGCGACGTCGTCTCCGACACCCAGCACCACGGCGGCCCCGACCAAGCGGTCTACGCGTTCGCACGTGAGGACCTGGACCACTGGGAGCGCGAGCTCGGGCGGACGATCCGCGACGGTCAGTTCGGGGAGAACCTGACGACCGAGGGCATCGACGTCAACGAGGCCGAGATCGGCGACCACTGGCAGATCGGCTCCGCCGTCTTCGAGGTCGCCTACGTCCGCACGCCGTGCAACGACTTCAAGGGCTGGATGGGGGAGTCCGGCTTCGACAACCGGCAGTGGGTCAAGCGCTTCATGGCGCACGCTCGGCCGGGGCCATACCTCCGTGTGCTCGTCGAGGGCGAGATCCGTGCCGGCGACGAGATCGCAACGGTCCGCCGACAGGGTCACGGCGTCTCCGTGTCGACGATGTTCCGCGCCATCAACCTCGACCACTCGCTCCTGCCCGAGCTGCTCAGGATCGACGGCCTGGTCGAGCAGGTGCGAGTGAAGGCTGCCAGGATCGCCGCGGGGCTACCCCCGGGTAGGGCGGCGGTCTAAGGTGCCTGCGACCCAGCAACCCGAAGGGGACCTCTGCGCATGACCGTGCCCACGACCGACACCAGCTTCCTGGACCACATGCCGCCGAACGTCGCGGTGCAGTTCCTCGAGCGTGTCGCCGCCACCCCCGACGAGGAGGCGTTCCTCTTCCCGCACACCGAGGACGGCGAGGACCACTGGCACTCCGTCACCTGGCGGGAGGTAGGCGAGCGCGTGCTGAAGCTCGCGGCCGGCCTGCTCAGCCTCGGCATCGAGCCGGAGCAGCGGGTGGGCATCGCGTCCAACACCCGCTACGAGTGGATCCTGGCCGACCTCGCCATCATGTGCGCAGGAGGCGCGACGACGACGGTCTACCCGTCGACGAACGCGGAGGACACCGCCTACATCGTCGGCGACTCCGAGTGCCGCATCGTGTTCGCGGAGGACGCCACGCAGCTGGCCAAGCTGCTCGAGGCCGACCTGCCCGAGCTGGTCAAGATCGTCCTCTTCGACGGCAGCCCCGTCTCGCACCACACGGGTGACGACCGGGTCATCACCCTCGAGCACCTCGAGGAGATCGGCGAGGTCTTCGCCGCCGAGCACAAGGACCTGGTCGAGCAGGTCGCGAAGGGCATCGCGCCCGACCAGCTGGCGACGCTGGTCTACACCTCCGGGACCACCGGGCGGCCGAAGGGCGTTCGCCTGCTGCACCGCTCGTGGGTCTACGAGGGCTCGGCGATCAAGGCGCAGGACATCCTCCACTCCGACGACCTGCAGTTCCTCTGGCTGCCGATGAGCCACGTCTTCGGCAAGGTGCTGCTCTCGACGCAGCTCGCGATCGGCTTCCCGACCGCCGTCGACGGCCGCGTCGACAAGATCGTGGACAACCTCGCCGTCGTACGCCCCACCTTCATGGGCGCCGCGCCCCGCATCTTCGAGAAGGCCCATGCGCGGATCGTCACGATGGTCGAGTCGGAGGGAGGGCTGCGCAAGCGGCTCTTCGACCGTGCGTTCACCGTGGGCAAGCGGTTCGACGCTCTCGTCGCGGCCGAGAAGCCCATCCCGATCCTGCTGCAGGTGCAGCACACGTTCCTCGACATCCTGGTCTTCCGGAAGATCCGGACGCGGTTCGGCGGCCGGGTGCGGTTCTTCATCTCCGGCTCCGCGGCGCTCAACCCGGACATCGCGGCCTGGTTCCATGCGGCCGGCATCCTCATCCTCGAGGGCTACGGCATGACGGAGAACGCCGCGGGCGCGACGGTCAACCACCCGGAGCTCAACAAGATCGGCACCGTCGGTCCGGCACTGCCGGGCAGCGAGGTGATGATCGGCGAGAACGGGGAGGTCCTCATCCGCGGTCCGCACGTGATGGCGGGCTACCACAACAACCCCGACGCGACCGCCCAGGTGCTGACCGAGGACGGTTGGCTGCACACCGGCGACAAGGGCTCGATCGACGACGACGGCTACCTGACCATCACCGGCCGGATCAAGGACGTCTTCAAGACCTCGGGCGGCAAGTACGTCTCGCCCGCCCAGATCGAGGCCAAGTTCAAGGCGATCTGCCCCTATGCCAGCCAGTTCGTGGTCTTCGGCGCCGAGCGGAGCTTCGCCGTGGCGCTCGTCGCCCTCGACCCCGAGGCGATCACCGCCTGGGCGGCCGAGAACGGTTTGGCCGGGAGGTCGTACGTCGACATCGTCACCTCCGACGCCGCGCGGGCGATGGTCAAGGGCTACGTCGACGAGCTCAACAGCCGGCTGAATCGGTGGGAGAGCATCAAGAAGTGGGAGATCCTCGAACGTGACCTCACCGTGGAGTCGGGGGAGCTGACACCGTCGATGAAGGTGAAGCGTACGGTGGTCGAGAGCAACGAGAAGGAGCGCCTGGAGGCGTTCTACGCCGACGGCTCTCGCTGATCGAGCAGGCCTCCTCGCTGATCGAGCCGGCCTCTCGCTGATCGGGCCTGTCGAGATCTTGCATCGTTCGAACAAATGTTCGACGATGGGGTGTGGCATCACCGACCCTGCTGAGATCCGCTGACGGACCTGACAAGCTCGCCCAGATCGCGAGCCTGCGGGAGCGGATCAGCCGGCTGCAGGGCCGTCCGGGGGAGGCCGGGAGGCCGCTCGACACGCATCCCGCGCTCGCGGGGATCGTGCAGCTGCGGGCGGGCGGCACCTACCAGGTCGCCCCTGAGTACGGCGGAGCAGGCCTCGCCCTCGCCATGCTGGCCGGCCCCTCCGCCGTCGGTGGGTGGGGTGCCGTGGTCGGGATGTCCGACTTCGGGGCCGAGGCCGCGGCGGGACTGGGCGTCCGGCTCGACAGGACGGTCCTCGTCCCCGACCCCGGTGAGCTGTGGCTCGAGACGGTCGCCGCCTTCGTCGACGTGGTCACCATCGTCGTGGTGCGGCCGCCGGGACGGGTGAGCGAGGCCCATGCCGGCAAGCTGGCGGCGCGGCTGCGCACGCGGGAGGCGGCGCTCGTCTCGCTCGGCCCGTGGCCGCGTGCCGACGTCCGCCTCGCCGTCGAGACGCCCCGCTGGTCGGGTGCCGGACGGGGGGAGGGGCACCTGCGCGCCCGGCAGGTGACCCTCGCCGTCCAGCGCGGCACGGCCCCGCCCCGGCGCAGGGACCTGTGGTTCCCCGACGCGGGCCTCACCCTCCGCACGGCCGGGGAGCAGGCCACTGAGATCCGAGACGTCGGATGAGCGCGCGGACAGGTGCGCGTGTCCTGGCCGTCTGGTGCCCCGACTGGCCGGTGGTGGCGGCGCTGCGCGTCCGCGACCTCCCGAACCACCTGCCGTCCGCGGTCTTCGCCGCCAACCGGGCCGAGGCGGTCAACGAGGCGGCGAGGGAGTTCGGGGTTCGGCGCGGGATGCGTCGCCGCGACGCGCAGTCCCGTTGCCCGGAGCTGGTCATCCTCGACGCCGACCCCGACCGCGACGCACGGGCCTTCGAGGACGTGCTCGCGGCGTTGGAGGAGCTGCGACCCGGCGTGGCCCCCTTGCGACCGGGCCTGGTGGCGTTGCGCTCGCCCGGGCGGTTCTACGGAGGCGAGACCGAGGCCGGCGCCGTGCTCGCCGAGTGCGTGGTGGGCCTGGGCATCCGCGACGTGCGAGTCGGAGTCGCCGACGAGCTCTTCACCGCCGAGCAGGCGGCCCGCAGCGCGCCCGTGCAGGAGAGCGTCGTCGTGCCGGAGGGCGAGTCGGCCGCGTTCCTCACGCCCCTGCCGGCCGAGGCGCTCGACGAGCCGGAGACGGTCAGCCTCCTGCGGCGGCTCGGCCTCACCACGCTCGGCGACCTGGCCGGTCTGCCCGCGGCGAGCGTGAGCTCGCGGCTCGGTCAGCGCGCCGCCTGGGTGCACCGGGTGCTCCACGGCGGCGGCGCGCGGCCGCTCGACACCCGGACGCCTCCGCCGGAGCTCGCCGTCCACGTCGACTTCGAGCCGCCGCTGGCCGACGCGGAGGCGGTCTGCTTCAGCACACGGCGCACCGCTGAGAGGTTCGTCGCCCAGCTGGGGGAGCGGCAGCTGGTCTGCACCGACGTGCTCATCCAGGTCTCGGCGGACGCCCTCGAAGGGCCGAGCGTCGCCTCCGAGCGGCGCTGGCTGCACCCGCGCTGGTTCACCTCCATCGACCTCGTCGACCGGCTGCACTGGCAGCTCGTCGGGTCGCTGAAGGCCGGTCGCATCGGGTCGCCGGTGACACGGGTCCGGCTGGTGCCCGAGCAGGTGGTGGCCGAGTCGGTGCACGCCGACGGGCTGTGGGGCGGCACCGACAACCGTGTCGAGCGCGGCATCGCCCGGGTGCAGGGGATGCTCGGTCCGGAGGCGGTCGTCGCACCCGTCCTCCAAGGTGGCCGGTCGCCGGGTGAGCGTCAGGCGATGGTCCCGTGGGGGACGCGCGCGACGGCGCTGCGTCCACGCGAGCTGCCCTGGCCGGGCAGCATCCCCCCGCCGTATCCCTCACGGGTCCTGCCCGAGCCCTCTCCCGCCGCCGTGGTCGACCCGGCCGGGCGTCCGGTCGTGGTCGGCCGCCGTGGTGCGGTGAGCGCACCCCCGGCACGCTTCCGTCCCGACGTCTCCGATGGTGACGAGGGCTGGCTGCCGGTCGCAGCCTGGGCGGGCCCGTGGCCGGTGGAGGAGCTGTGGTGGGAGCCCGGCGGCGGTCGCCGGGTGGCTCGCTTCCAGCTCGTCGCCACCGACGGTCGCGCCTGGCTGGTCACCTTCGACGACGCACTCGGCGGGTGGGTGACGGAGGCGGCGTATGACTAGATCTGCTGCGGCTGCCTGCCTGTCGAGGTATGCAGCCGAACAGTCACTTCCCACGCGGAACTCCACACGGGAAGTGCGCACTCGGCTGCATACCTCGACGAACAGACGCGGAGTCTGAAATGGGCTGGAACAACCCCGCCATCCCGTGGAAGGAGCTGGAGCGGCGGCTGTCGGGCAAGCCCGGCAGCGATGACGCTCCGGTCTCGCGCAAGAAGCGGCTCAAGGCGACCTCCGTCACCCCGCCGGAGCGACCCGGGACGCCGTACGCCGAGCTGCACTGCCACTCCAGCTTCAGCTTCCTCGACGGGGCGAGCGGGCCGGCCGAGCTGGTCGTCGAGGCGATCCGGCTGGGTCTGCACGGGCTGGCGATCACCGACCACGACGGGTTCTACGGCGCGCCGCTGTTCGCAGAGGCGGCACGGGTCTCGACGAGCTCGACGAGCGGGAGGGCGACGCTGCGGACGATCTACGGTGCGGAGCTCTCCCTCGGCCTGACCGGGGCGCAGCTCGGCGTCGCCGACCCGGAGGGCAGCCACCTCCTCGTGCTGGCCCGCGGTGTGGCCGGCTATCACCGGCTGGCCTCGGCGATCACCGATGCTCAACTGCGTGGCGACGAGAAGGGCCGGCCGGTCTACGACCTCGACGAGCTGGCCGAGCAGGCGGGCGGTCCGAGGGACAGCGACTGGCTGGTCCTCACCGGCTGTCGCAAGGGCGCCGTCCGTCAGGGTCTCGAGGCGGGTCCGAGGGCCGCGGCGGAGGCGATGGTGGGCCTGGTGGAGAGATTCGGGCGCGACAACGTCGCGGTCGAGCTGACCGACCACGGGCTGCCGCTCGACTCGACCCACAACGACCTCCTCGCCAGGATCGCCGCCGATGTCGGCCTGCCGACGGTGGCGACCAACAACGTCCACTATGCGACGCCCGAGCGGCACCGACTGGCCGACGCGATGGCGGCGGTCCGGGCCCGTCGCTCGCTGGCGGAGATGGCCGGCTGGCTGCCCGCAGGCGCGGCCCACCTGTGCACCGGCGACGAGATGGCGGCGCGGTTCGCCCGCTTTCCGGGCGCCGTCGCACGGAGCGTGACGCTCGCCGACGAGTGCGCCTTCGACCTGCGCGCGGCCAAGCCGGAGCTGCCCAGCCGTCGCATCCCGGAGGGGCACGACGCGGCGAGCTGGCTGCGGCATCTGGTCGAGGAGGGCTTCGAGCAGCGGTACTCCGCGGCGTACGCCCACGACCCCGACCTCGTCGCCCGGGCCCGGGCACGGGTCGACCACGAGCTGGAGGTGGTGATCCGCAAGAACTTCCCCGGCTACTTCGTCATCGTCCACGACATCGTGGAGTTCGCCCGTGGCGAGGGGATCCTCTGTCAGGGCCGAGGGAGCGCCGCGGCGAGCGCGATCTGCTATGCGCTGGGGATCACCGCGATCGACCCGGTCTTCTACCGCCTGCCGTTCGAGCGGTTCATCTCCGAGCACCGCGAGGAGGAGCCCGACATCGACGTCGACTTCGACTCCGACCGCCGCGAGGAGGTGATCCAGTGGGTCTATGACACCTACGGCCGGCACAACGCCGCGCAGGTCGCCAACGTCATCGGCTACCGGCCCAAGATGGCGGTCCGCGACGCCGCCAAGGCACTCGGTCACTCGCCCGGTCAGCAGGATGCCTGGTCCAAGCACGTCTCGAGCTGGACGACGGTGGAGGCGCCCGACGATGCCGGGATCCCGGAGCCGGTGATGGCGCTCGCGAGGGAGTTCCACGGGGCGCCGCGCCACCTCGGCATCCACTCCGGCGGGATGATCCTCACCGAGCGCCCGATCGGCGAGGTCTGTCCCATCGAGCGTGCGCGGATGGAGAAGCGGACCGTCCTGCAGTGGGACAAGGACGCCTGCGAGTTCATGGGACTGGTGAAGTTCGACCTGCTCGGGCTGGGCATGCTGGCAGCCCTGGACCACCTGATGAGGATCGTCGACGAGCACCTCGGCGAGCACTGGGAGCTGGCCACGATCCCGAAGGAGGAGCCGGCCGTCTACGACATGCTCTGCCGCGCCGACTCGATCGGCGTCTTCCAGGTGGAGAGCCGTGCCCAGATCGGCACGCTGCCGCGGCTGCAGCCCCGCTGCTTCTACGACCTGGCCATCGAGATCGCGCTCATCCGGCCCGGCCCGATCCAGGGCGGCGCAGTGCACCCCTATGTCCGCCGCGCGACCGGACGCGACCCCGTCGAGTATGCGCACCCTCTCCTCATCCCCGTGCTCGAGCGGACCAAGGGGGTCCCGCTCTTCCAGGAGCAGCTGATGGAGATGGGACGCGTGCTCGGCGACTTCTCGGTCGACGACGCCGACCTGCTGCGCCGGGCGATGGGCTCCAAGCGCGGCGTCGAGAGGATCGAGTCGCTCAAGGAGCAGCTGCTCACGGGCATGCATGACAAGGGGATGCCGGAGGACGTCGCCCATGCGACGTACGTCCAGATCCTGTCCTTCGCCAGCTTCGGCTTCGCCGAGTCGCATGCGCTGTCCTTCGCCAAGCTGGTCTATGCGAGCTCGTGGTTCAAGCTGCACTACCCGGGCGCGTTCCTCGCCGGGCTGCTGCGGGCGCAGCCGATGGGCTTCTACTCGCCCCAGTCGCTGACCCAGGACGCCCGCCGCCATGGCGTGGAGGTACGCCGCCCCGACCTCCTCCGCTCCGGGGCGGTGGCCGACCTGGAGCCTCTCGAGGGTTCCGTTGGTCGAGTAGCCCGAGCCTCTGGGCGAGGGCGTATCGAGACCCGTGACGACTGCCTCCGGGATCACATCGAGCCCGCACGATGGGTGCCGGGCACGCCGGACCCGACCCCGGCGCACCGCCGGGACGGAGCGTTCGCGGTGCGGCTGGGTCTGGACTCCGTGCGTGGGATCGGCAAGGAGACGGCGGAGCGGATCGTCGCCGCCCGTGCGGAGCGTCCTTTCGCGGACCTCGCCGACCTGTCCCGGCGTGCGGGACTGACCACTGACCAGCTGGAGTCGCTGGCGACAGCGGGCGCCGCACCGGACATGGGTCGTCGGGAGGCGCTCTGGGCGGCCGGGTGGACCGAGTCCGCCGACCAGCTGCCGGGCACCGCCCCGGTGGTGGAGGCGCCGCCGCTGCCCGAGCTGGACGAGGTCGAGCTGACCCTTGCCGACCTGTGGGCGACGGGGATGACGCCGGACGGGCACCCGTTCGCCCACCTGCGCGCCCAGCTGGCCGGCAGTGGGGTGCTCTCGATCAAGGACCTCGCCGGCGTCGACAGCGGTCGCCGGGTCACCGTCGCGGGGCTGGTGACCCATCGTCAGCGCCCCGGCACCGCCGGCGGGGTCACGTTCCTCAACCTGGAGGACGAGACCGGGATGCTCAACGTCATCTGCACCCAGGGGCTCTGGCGTCGGCACCGCAAGATCGCGGTCTCCTCGTCGTCGATGCTGGTGCGCGGCATCCTCGAGCGCAGCGACGGCGTCACCAATCTCGCCGCCGACCGTCTCGCCCCGCTCGGCGAGGTCGCCCCGAGCGCCGAGCAGGCGCTGCAGGCGCGGCACCGCTCGCGCGACTTCAGGTAAACTAAGTCCATGACTAAGTCCGCCGCTCTGACGGTCGGTGTCCACGAAGCGAAGACCCGGTTGTCCGAACTCCTGCGCCTGGTCGACGCCGGCGAGGAGATCGAGATCGCACGGGGCGGCCAACCGGTGGCTCGCCTGGTTCCGATCAACAGGCGCCCCACCCCGCGGCTGGGCCTCGACGCCGGCGTCTTCGTCGTGCCCGAGGACTTCGACCAGCCCCTGGACGACGTCATCGAGAGCTTCTACGGGTGAGTGCCTATCTCATCGACACGCGTGTGTGGCTCTGGATGCAGACCGACCTGAGCCGCGTGCGCGCATCCGTGTTGGAGCTCCTCGCCTCGGCGGACAATGACAGGCTGGTGTCGGCGGCGACCGTCTGGGAGATCGCGATCAAGTACGACGTCGGAAAGCTGGCCCTCCCGCAACCACCTGACGTCTACCTTCGCGATCGGCTGCGCGACTCGGCGACAACCGTTGCGCCGATCGACCTGGATGATGCGGTGCGAGCGGCCGGGCTGCCTCTCCATCACAAGGATCCGTTCGACCGGATGATCGTCGCGCAGGCACAGCTGCTCGGGCTCCCACTGGTGACCGTCGATCCGGTGATGAAGAAGTACGACATCGACATCATCGACGCATGACCGCATCCGACGCGCTCGACTTCGGCACCGTCGACGACCTGTTCGCCGCGGAGCACGCCCGCGACCAGTCGCCGGGACTGGTCTACGCCGTGGTGCGCGACGGTGAGATCGTCCACGCCGCCGGGCTCGGCACCACCAGGCTGGGCGCGCAGACGCCGCCGACCATCGACAGCGTCCAGCGCATCGCGTCGATGACGAAGTCGTTCACCGCGAGCGCCGTGCTGCTGCTCCGTGACCGCGGCCTTCTCCGGCTCGACGATCTCGTCTCGGCGTACGTCCCGGAGCTCGGACCCGACCTCGCCTCCCAGCTGACGATCCGCCACCTCCTCACCATGAGCGGCGGGCTGGTCACCGACGACCCGTGGGGCGACCGCAACGAGCCGCAGACACCCGACGAGCTCGGCGCGTTCCTCGCCGGCGGCTTCACGGTCGGCGCAACGCCGGGCACGCGGTTCGAGTACAGCAACCTCGGCTACGCCCTCCTCGGACGTGTCATCGACGCGGTGCTCGAGCGGCCCGGTGGGTTCCGCGCGTTCGTGCTCGAGGAGCTGGTCGGCCCGCTGGGCATGTCGGCGACGAGGTACGACGTCCGTGAGGTCGGCCCCGCCTTGGTGGTCGGCCACCACCGCCGAGGCGGGGAGTGGGTCGTCGAGCCGCCGGTGCTGCCCGGCACGTTCTCGGCGATGGGCGGCCTGCAGAGCTCGCTGCGCGACCTCGCCCGCTGGGTCGGCGGTCTCACCGATGCCTTCTGGCGGCCCGACCGCCCGCATCCGCTGGACGCCGCGAGCCGCCGCGAGATGCAGCAGCTGCACCGCCTCGTCGACGTCTCCGGCACGCTCGCCGTCGACGTGCCGGCCGGAGGAGCCGGGCTGACCGCGAGCGCGACGGGCTACGGCTTCGGGCTCTTCGTCGAGCAGCACAGCGACCACGGGACCGTCGTCCAGCACTCCGGCGGCTATCCCGGCTACGGCTCCCACATGCGCTGGCATCCGGAGACCGGTCTCGGCGTGATCGCGTTGGCCAACGGCACCTATGCGGCTCCCGTCGAGGCCTGCCGCGACGCGCTCCGGGCGCTCGTCGCGCGTGAGCGGACGTCGGCCGCCCCGCCGACCGCGACGCCCGCGCTCCTTGATGCGGTCACCGCCAAGCTCGCGTGCGAGCAGGAACCGTTCACCGACGACCTGTTCACCGCCAACGTCGCGCTCGACGTGCCCGAGGCCGAGCGGCTCGAGCAGCTCTCCGCGGCGCGCGAGCTCATCGGCCGGCCGACGGGTCGACGGACCGAGGCGTACGCCGACGGCCTCGGTCGGGCGGCGTGGTCGGTCCCGGCCGAGCGTGGGCGCTACGACCTCGAGATCAAGGTCGCCCCGACGCTCCGCCCGGCGGTGCAGGCGCTCAAGATCGTCGCTGTCCCCGACCCCTCCGAGATGCTGATGTCCGTAGCGACGCGCGCGGTCGCGGGTGAGCTCCCTGGTGATCTCGCCGGTGATCTCCTCGGGCTCGGTGACGCGGCGAGGGGGTCGTTCGACCGCGCGCTCGCGATGGCTCGGGCGTGCGGATCGCCGCAGGTCGTGGGGGTGCTCGCGGGCGCGGCAGAGTCGACCACGTTCGCCGTATGCGCCGGCACCACCTGGTGGCGGCTCGAGATCACCGGTGCCGACCCGGTGACGGCGATCGCGCTGACGGCGATCCCGACCAGTGAGCAGGGCCGTCTCTCCTGGCGATTCAGCCGCTGACCGCGCGCGCCGGATACTGGAGGCATGCCCTCCGCGTTGCCCGACGGTGACCCCGTCCCGACCGACGGCAGCCTGCCGGAGTCGGCGCTCGAGGGTCTCGGCACTCGACCGCTCGGCTTCTACGTGCACGTGCCGTTCTGCACGGTGCGGTGCGGCTACTGCGACTTCAACACCTACACCTCGCTCGAGCTCGGGCCGGTCGGTGGGCACCCGGGCGCCAGCCGGGGGACCTACGCGGACGCGGCCATCGCCGAGATCCGGCAGGCGCGCCGCGTCCTCGGGACGGCCGACGTGCCCGTCGAGACGGTCTTCTTCGGCGGGGGCACGCCGACGCTGCTCGACGCCCAGGACCTGACCCGTGTCGTCGGAACGATCCGCGACGAGCTCGGTCTGGTCGACGCCGCCGAGGTGACCACCGAGGCCAACCCGGACAGCGTCACCCCGGAGTCGCTCCAGGTGCTGCGCGAGGGTGGGATCAACCGCCTCTCGTTCGGCATGCAAAGCGCCGTCCCTCATGTGCTGGCGACCCTCGACCGCACCCATGACCCGCGGCGGGTCCCCGACGTGGTGCGGTGGGCGCGGGAGGCCGGCTTCGACCAGGTGAGCCTCGACCTCATCTACGGCACGCCGGGGGAGTCGCTGGCCGACTGGGAGACCAGCGTCGAGGCGGCGCTCGCCTGCGAGCCGGATCACCTCTCGGCCTACTCCCTCATCGTGGAGGACGGTACCGCGCTCGCACGCCGCGTCAAGCGAGGCGAGGTGGCGATGCCGGACGAGGACGACCTCGCCGACAAGTACCTCCTCGTCGACGAGCGGCTGCGCAAGGCCGGGCTGGAGTGGTACGAGGTCTCCAACTGGGCCCGTCACGACACGAGCCGGTGCCGCCACAACCTCCTCTACTGGACCGGCGCCGACTGGTGGGGGATCGGGCCGGGCGCCCACAGCCACGTCGGTGGCGTGCGGTGGTGGAACGTCAAGCACCCGGTCGCGTACGCCGACCGCATCGCCGCCGGCGTCAGCCCGGCCCACGCGCGGGAGGTGCTCAGCGCTGAGGATCGGCACGTCGAGCGCGTGCTCCTCGAGCTGCGCCTCGACACGGGCCTGCCGCTCGAGGAGCTGGACGACGCCGGCCGGGCGGCCGTGCCGGATCTGGTCGAGCGGGGGCTGGTCGTCTCCGGAGACCGGCTCGTGCTCACGCAGCAGGGGCGCCTGCTCGCCGACGGCGTGGTGCGGGACCTGCTGCCGTGAACAGTCAGGGGCGCCCCAGGGTCAGCGCAGGGCTGACCCGGATGGAGCGATCGCGACCGGGGGCCTACCGTCGGTGACATGAGCGCCACAACCCTCTACCGCCCCCGCCAAGGCCGCATGATCGGCGGCGTCTGCGCCGGCATCGCCCGCCGCTTCGGCTGGGACCCGACCGTGGTCAGGATCATCGCCGTGCTGTCGATCCTGCTGCCCGGGCCGCAGGTCCTCGCCTACATCGTCCTGTGGATCCTCATGCCGAGCGAGGACCGCCGCGTCGGCTACTGACCCGTCCCCTACTGAGGGTCGA
The DNA here is from genome assembly GCF_054653495.1 of Nocardioides sp. AN3. Classification (NCBI taxonomy): domain Bacteria; kingdom Bacillati; phylum Actinomycetota; class Actinomycetes; order Propionibacteriales; family Nocardioidaceae; genus Nocardioides; species Nocardioides sp. AN3. The sequence goes on along the minus strand of NZ_BAAIGC010000018.1, from coordinate 48,379 downwards.
TGGTCACGAAGTCGATGAGCTCCTCCACCCTGCCGAGGAGGGCGGGCTCGAGGTCGTCGTAGGACTTCACCTTCGACAGGATGTGCTGCCAGGCGCGGGCGATGTCGGCCTGGTCCCGGTGCGGCCAGCCCAGGTGCTGGCAGACGCCCTTCTTCCACTCGATGTTGCGCGGGATGGTCGGCCAGGCCCGCAGCCCGAGCCGGTCCGGCTTGACCGCCTGCCAGATGTCGATGAAGGGGTGGCCCACGATCCGCACGTGCGCTCCGATGGGCGAGCGGACGATGCCGTCGGCGATCCGGGACTCCTTGGATCCCTTGACGAGGTGGTCCACGAGGACCCCGACGCGCCGCTGCGGCCCCGGCTTGAAGTGCACCAGGTGGTCCGCGAGGTCGTCGACACCGCCGAGGAACTCGACGACGACGCCTTCGATCCGAAGGTCGTCGCCCCAGACCTTCTCGACCAGTTCGGCGTCATGGCGACCCTCGACGAAGATGCGGCTGGCTCGGGCGACACGGGCCGGTGCGTTGGCGACGGCGATCGACCCGGAGGCCGTGCGCTTGGGGCCGGTCGGCGCGGGCACGCGGACCGGTGCGACGAGGATGACCGGCTTGCCGTCGAGCAGGAAGCCCGGACCGAGGGGGAACGAGCGCCGGCGGCTGCGCCGGTCCTCCAGGGTGAGCGTGCCGAGGTCGCGGTCGACCGCGACGATCTCGCCGCACCACTCGGTTGTTACCTCCTCGACAACCGCCCCGATCTCGGCGGGCGCCTCGACGGCGCGGCCGCGCTTCGGTGCGCGCCAGTCGGTGGCGAGGACGTCGGCTCCGTAGCGATCAGGCATGGGCCCATTGTCCCAGCTGTCACTGGGGTCCCAGGGACAACACGCGGGGCTCCGGGCGGGAGCTCTCAGGCGAGTGGCAGAGGCAGACCGCGTGCCGAGCGCGGCAGCTGCTGGTAGCCGCGTTCGACGGCGCCGGCGAACCGCCAGCCGTCGGTCGGCCATGGCCACTCGGTCGCCTCGGCGGCCTGCGCCGCCGGGACACCGCGACCGGCGAGCTCGCGGATGTTGGCCGTGACCCACGCCAGGTCGTTGCGCTGCTGCTCGACCCAGGCGCGGTCGACCGGGAGACCGTGCCCTGGCACCACGACCGAGGACGCCGTCAGCATGCCCAGCACCACGTCGATCGTGGTCGGCCACTCGAGCGGGAAAGAGTCGTCGCCGTAGACGGGCGGTCCCGACTCCTCGAGGAGGTCGCCGGCGAGCACCACGTCCGCGTCCGGCACGCGCACCACGAGGTCGCCGGCGGTGTGGCCTCGGCCGGGGTGCGCGAGCTCCACCAGTCGGTCGCCCAGGTCGAGGGCGGCCACGCTGGCGAAGGTCCGGTCCGCCGCCACGATGTCGGTCTCGGCGATCTCGGCGGCGCGCGGGTCGTCCGCATCGGCGCCGTACCGCTCCTTGGCCCGCTCGCCCGAGGAGACGGTGCGGGCAGCCGCCGTGTCGGTCGCGTGGATCGGGGGGTCGCCGTACGCACGCCGCAGCTCGGCGTTGCCGAAGGTGTGGTCGAAGTGCTCGTGCGTGTTCACGATCCGAGTGACGCCACCGACCCCGAGCCGGCGTACGTCGTCGATGACCTGCCGCGCCGCTCGGGTCGACGCATGCGTGTCGACCATCAGGAGCCCCGTCGACCCGCCGACCAGGGTGATGTTGACGTCCCACCACTCATAGCGCGCGAGCCAGATCCGGTCGGCGATCTCGCGGAAGCCCGTGTCCCTCACCGCAGCAGGGTAGAGGACCGCCTAGTAGCATTGGCACTCCAGTCGGGTGAGTGCCAGGGCGCGAGGGCGTCCGGGCCGGTCGCGCAAAGGAGGTGCCGCATGCAGAACGACCGCAGGCTCGCGGTGCTCCGTGCGATCGTCGAGGACTATGTCTCCACTGAGGAGCCGGTGGGGTCGAAGGCGCTCGTCGAGCGGCATGGCCTCGGAGTGTCGCCGGCGACCGTCCGCAACGACATGGCCGTCCTCGAGGAGGAGGGCTACATCGCCCAGCCGCACACCAGCGCGGGCCGGGTGCCGACCGACAAGGGCTACCGGCTCTTCGTCGACCGCCTCACCACGGTGAAGCCGATGAGCCAGGCAGAGAAGCGTGCCATCTCGAGCTTCCTCGACGGGGCCGTCGACCTCGACGACGTCGTCCAGCGCTCCGTGCGGCTGCTCTCCCAGCTGACCCGGCAGGTGGCGGTCGTGCAGTATCCGATCCTCGCCCGCTCGACGGTGCGCCACGTCGAGCTCGTGGCGCTCGCGCCGACCCGGCTGCTCGTCGTCCTCATCCTCTCGACAGGGCGGGTCGAGCAGCGCCTCGTGGAGCTGCCCGCGGCGGTGGACGAGGAGTCCCTGGTCGACCTGCGCACCCATGTGAACCGAGCCGCCACCGGCGAGGTGATCGCGGAGGCCGCCTCCGCCCTCCGGGCGCTTCCCGACCAGCTCGGGCCGCACGGCAGCATCGCGTCCGCGGTGGTGGAGACGCTCGTGGAGGCCATGTCGGACCACCGCTCCGATGAGCGGATCGCGGTGGCCGGAGCCTCGAACCTGGCACGGTACGGCGACAGCTTCGACACCTCCGTCCGCCCCCTGCTGGAGGCGCTGGAGGAGCACGTGGTGCTGCTCAAGCTGATCGGCGAGGCCACGTCCGGTGGGCTGGTGACGGTCCGGATCGGTGCGGAGGGTCCGTACGAGGAGCTGTCCTCGACCAGTGTCGTCACGACGGGCTACGGGCCAGGTGACGAGGCGTTGGCGTCGCTCGGCGTCGTCGGGCCGACCCGGATGGACTATCCCGGCACGATGGCGGCCGTGCGAGCGGTGGCGCGATACGTCTCGCGCATCCTCGACGAAGGCTGAGATCGATGCCTGAGACCACAGCCTGAGATCAAAGCCTGAGATCAAGGAAGAAGAACACAGCGTTGGACCCCTACGAGCTGCTCGGCGTCGACCGCGACGCCGACGACGCCACGATCAAGAAGGCCTACCGCAAGCTGGCGCGGGAGTACCACCCCGACGTCAACCCCGACCCGGTCGCCCAGGAGAGGTTCAAGGAGGTCTCGCACGCCTACGAGATCCTCTCCGACCCGCAGAAGCGGGCGGCGTACGACCGCGGCGGCGACCCGTTCGGCGGCGGCTTCGGTGCCGGCGCCGGGTTCTCCTTCACCGACATCATGGACGCCTTCTTCGGCGGTCAGGGTGGTGCGGCCGCGGGTCGCGGGCCGCGCGCCCGCGTGCGACGCGGTCAGGACGCCCTGATCCGGCTCGAGGTCGACCTCGCCGAGGCGGCGTTCGGCGTGACCCGGGAGCTGAAGGTCGACACCGCCGTCACCTGCGAGACGTGCCACGGCGACGGCGCGGCGCCCGGCTCGAAGCCGGTCACCTGCGAGACCTGTGGCGGCGCCGGCGAGGTCGCTCACGTGCAGCGCTCGTTCCTGGGGGAGATCCGCACCCTGCGCCCCTGCGCCGCCTGCCGCGGCTTCGGCACGATCATCCCCGAGCCCTGCCGCGAGTGCAGTGGCGACGGTCGGGTCCGCACCCGGCGCACCCTCACCGTCAAGATCCCGGCCGGCGTCGACAACGGCACACGCGTCCAGCTGGCCGGCCAGGGCGAGGTCGGTCCGGGCGGCGGGCCGGCGGGGGACCTGTACGTGGAGATCCAGGTCGCGCGGCACCCGGTCTTCACCCGTCAGGGCAACGATCTGCACTGCCACGTCACGGTGCCCATGACCGCAGCCGCTCTCGGCACGGTGCTCACGCTGCCGACGCTCGAGGCGGATCTGGCCTCGGAGGACTCCTCTCCGGATCTCGTGACCTCGTTCGACCTCGACATCAAGCCCGGGACGCAGTCGGGGACGGACCAGATCATCCGGGCGTACGGCGTCCCCGGTCTGCGCGGTGGCCGCGGCGACCTGATCGTCACCGTGATCGTCGAGACGCCCACCGCGCTCGACCCGGCCCAGGAGGAGCTCCTCCAGCAGCTCGCGGCGCTTCGCGGCGAGACTCAGCCGTCCGGTCAGCTCCGCGCGTCGTCGCGTGGGGTCTTCGGCCGTCTGCGAGACGCCTTCAACGGGCACTGAGGGCTCGACCCTCATGTCGCTTCCCGTCCACCTCGTCCCGTCGCTGTCGGGCGTCGTTCCCGGGTCGTCGGTCACGGTGGACGGTGACGAGGCGCACCATGCGGTCGCCGTACGCCGCCTCCGGGTCGGCGAGTCCGTCGTCCTGACCGACGGCGCCGGCGTCGCGGTGGTGGGGGAGGTGGCCACCACCGGCAAGCGGGTCTTCGCCGTGACGGTGACGGCCGTGTCCGAGGCTCCTGTCCCGCAGCCGGCGTTCACGGTCGTCCAGGCCCTGCCGAAGGGCGACCGGGGAGAGCTCGCCGTCGAGGTCCTGACCGAGATCGGAGCCTCGACGATCGTGCCGTGGGCGGCCTCCCGCTCGGTCGCGGTCTGGAAGGGCGAGCGCGCGGACAAGTCGCTTGCGCGATGGCGGGTGACCGCCCGCGAGGCGGCGAAGCAGTCGCGCCGGTCATGGTTCCCCGCGGTCTCGCCGCTGGCCTCGACCAGCGACGTGGTCGGCCGAGTCGCGGCCGCGCCGCTCGCCGTCGTGCTGCACGAGGAGGCGAGCACCCCGCTGGCCGCGGTCAGCCTGCCCGCTGAAGGCGAGGTCGTTGTCGTGGTGGGCCCCGAGGGCGGCCTCTCGCCCGAGGAGGTCGATGCCTTCGAGTCGGCCGGGGCGGTCACGGTCCGCCTCGGGGCCGAGGTCCTGCGAACCTCCACGGCCGGCCTCGCTGCCGTCTCCGCGCTCCTTGCTCGCACGTCGCGCTGGGGTTGAGGCGGCCGCGACGTCATGCGGACAGAGCAAGCGCTTGCTCTCTCCGCATGACGTCCCGCGGCTGCGTCAGGAATCATGGGGGGGTGACCACCGTCTGGCAGGCAGCCGTGGCGATCGCCGCGAGCCTCGTGCTCGTCTGGCTCCTTCTCATCATCGCGCTCTACGTCGGGTCGCGACGCAGCGCGGTCAAGCTCAGCGCGACCGACGTCCTCCGCCTGCTCCCTGACGTTCTTCGACTGGTGAAGCGCCTGGCCGTCGACCGGAGCCTCCCTCGCCGGGTGCGCTGGTCCCTGTGGGGGCTCCTGGGCTACGTGGTCTTGCCGATCGACCTCGTGCCCGACTTCCTGCCGGTCGTCGGCCAGCTCGACGATGTGATCGTGGTCGTCATCGTCCTGCGCGGCGTCATCCGGGCGGCCGGCTCGGCGACGATCGAGCGGCACTGGCCGGGCACGCCCGAAGGCCTCCACGTCGTGCTCAGCGTCAGCGGGCAAGCAGCTGCTCGACGCGGCTGACCTCCTCCTCGAGGCCTGCCTGCTCGCCGGACGTCAGCGTGCGCAGCAGCTCTCGCACGACGACGCGGCCGTCCTCGACACGCCAGATCCCCTCGAGCCAGCCGTCGACGAGGATGACGTTCCCGACGCCGCCGTTGCTGCCCATCCACGCGCGACGCTTCTCCGGCTCGGTCACGCGGTCGCGGGCGGCGTGGGAGAGCCAGAGGTTGTCGTAGGTCCCGAGCAGGCGCACCGGCGCTGGCTCGTCCTCCTCCGCGATCGGTGCATCCGCGACATCGAGGAGGATCCGTCTGGTCTCGTCCTCGTGGCGGACGAGGTCCTCCATCCCGGCGAGCACCGGGCCGAGGCGCGTCACGCCCGACCAGGCGGTGACGTCCGCGGCGGTCGCAGGACCGAACGCCGAGAGGTAGCGACGTACGAGGGCCGGGACGTCCGGCTGGGCCATGGGCACGCCGGTCCAGCGGTCGACGTACTCGTAGACGACCCCGCCAGACGACTTCCAGCACCCTCGCGGTGGCAGCTGGGCCAGGGGAGCCGCCAGGCGGGCCAGGCCGCCGAGGGCCGTCGGATCGGCGCCGGGGAACGACAGCGCGAGAGCGGCCCCGAGGTCCCGCTGGGTCAACGGGCCATCCGCCAGCGCGAGGCGGAGCGCCTCGTCGAAGCGCCCACGGTCGAGATCGCGCACCGAGCGCACGTTCTGCGACGCCCGCAGCTCCTGCTCCATGCGAGGCTGCACCCAGGGCCGCAGCACCGCCGCGTCCTCAGGCGTGAGCAGGTGGATGGTGCCCCGCATGGTGAGCAGGCGCACGAGCCGACCCTCCGCGAGCGCGTCGCTCGCCTCCGCCGGGTCGAAGTCGTCGAGCCGTGCGGCGAGGGAGAGGTACGGCGGCAGCGACTCCTGCGCCTGCAGGCCGATGAGGCGCTCGACGAGTGTCACCGACGAGTCGGCGCTGCGCTGCAGCAGTTGCTGGCGGTGCAGCAGGGTCCGGTTCAGTCGGTGCCGCGTGAGCCTCACTGCACGGTGATGGCGCGATCGACCTTCTGAGGAGGCTTGCCCTCACCGCCGGACGGGTCGTCGACGCTGACCTCGAACGTGTACGCGCCGGGAGCGAGCTTCGAGACGTCCACGGTCCCGGCGTACGGGTAGAGCTTGTCCATCCACCCCTCGGCGGTGAAGTAGCCGTCCACCACCTTCTTGCCGCTCAGGTCCAGGATCTGCCACGGCACGTTCGCCTCGGGGGAGTTGGCCGTGCCCTTCGCGTCGAACGAGCCCGAGACCGTTGCGTGGTCGGCGGGTGCCTCGAGCGTGATGAGGGTGTCGGCCGAGGCGGCTGCGGAGGAAGGCGTCTCGCTCGGCGTCGCCGTGGCCGTCTGCGTGGGCTCCGCAGGCGCGCTCGTGGTCGGCGGGATGCTGGTGGTGGGCGCGGCCGCTGGGTCCTGGGCCTCGGAGGGGTTGTCGTTGCCGCAGGAGGCAAGGGCGAGTGTCGCCACGGCGGCGACGGCGAGGACGGACGTACGGCGGAGCAGGGTGCCGTTGACGAGCACGGGGCTGTTTCGCATGGGACCAGTGTGACACCATCTCCCCGTGAACAGCGTGACCAGTGGGCTCAGCGTGGCCACCGACGCGGACTGCCTGTTTTGCAAGATCATCGCCGGCGACATCCCCGGCGACATCGTCCACGCGGACGACCGTCTCGTCGCCTTCCGTGACATCGCCCCGAAGGCACCCGTGCACGTGCTGGTCGCTCCGCGCGACCACCGCCCCAACGCAGCGGCCTCCGCCGAGGCGGACCCCTCGATCATCGGAGAGCTCGTGACGGCGGCGGCCGCGATCGCTCGCGACGAGGGCTACGACGCCTACAACCTGCTCTTCAACACGGGCGCAGGGGCGGGCCAGACGATCTTCCACACGCACCTGCACCTGCTGGCGGGCGGGATCACCGCGCTGCCGGTCTGAGGTGCCGGTCCGAGAGGGCACTGGTGCACAGGCGGAACAAAGGACGTGGGCCCGGACGTTGTCTGCGCGTAGCATGGAGGCCCCGAGAGGGAGTGCCCCCGCCGTCGACCAGAAAGCTCACGTGACCGAGACCCACCAGCAGCAGCTGACCACCAAGCACACCGTCGTGGTGCCTAACAGCGTCGACATGGTGAGTGTCCTCGGCCCTGCCGATGAGCACCTGGGAGTGATCGAGTCCCATTTCGACACCGACGTGCACGTGCGCGGCAACCGGATCACCTTGCACGGCGAGCCCGGGGAGATCGCCCTCATCGAGCGCCTGCTCGAGGAGATGGTGACCCTCATCCGCACCGGTCAGGGCCTCTCGCCCGAGGCGGTCGAGCGGATCATCGGCATGCTGCGCGCCGAGACCGAGGAGCGCCCCGCCGACGTCCTCTCGCTCAACATCCTGAGCAACCGCGGCCGTTCGATCCGGCCCAAGACGCTCAACCAGAAGCGCTACGTCGACGCGATCGACAAGCACACCATCACGTTCGGCATCGGCCCGGCCGGCACCGGCAAGACCTACCTGGCGGTGGCGAAGGGGGTGCAGGCGCTGCAGTCCAAGCAGGTCAACCGCATCATCCTGTCCCGTCCCGCGGTCGAGGCCGGGGAGCGGCTGGGCTTCCTGCCCGGCACGCTCACGGAGAAGATCGACCCCTACCTGCGGCCGCTCTACGACGCGCTGCACGACATGATGGACCCCGAGATCATCCCGAAGCTGATGGCGTCCGGGACGATCGAGGTGGCGCCGCTGGCGTTCCTGCGGGGCCGTTCGCTCAACGACTCCTTCATCATCCTCGACGAGGCGCAGAACACGACGCCCGAGCAGATGAAGATGTTCCTCACGCGACTGGGCTTCGGCTCCAAGATCGTCGTGACAGGCGACATCACCCAGACCGACCTGCCCAACGGGCAGCGGTCGGGACTTCGCGTGGTCGAGGGCATCCTCGACGACGTCGACGACATCAGCTTCAACCGACTGACCAGCCACGACGTCGTCCGCCACCGCCTCGTGGGGAAGATCGTCGCGGCCTACGACGAGCACGACGCCCAGGAGGAGCGCCACCCGTGAGCATCGAGGTCCTCAACGAGTCCGGCACCGACCTGGACGTCGACCATCTGGCCCGGCTCGCCAGGTTCGTCATGGACCGGATGCGCGTCCACCCGCTCGCCGAGCTCTGCGTCAAGCTCGTCGACGAGGCGACGATCGCCCAGCTCAACGAGCAGTGGATGGGCAAGGAGGGACCGACGGACGTGCTGGCCTTCCCGATGGACGAGCTGCGCCCCGGCCTGCTCGACGAGGAGCCCGAGGAGGGCGTCCTCGGAGACCTCATGATCGCCCCCGTGATCGCCGAGCGGCAGGGGGAGACGGCCGGTCACGGCACCGTGGCCGAGATCGAGCTCCTGACCACCCACGGGATCCTGCACCTGTTGGGCTACGACCATGCCGAGCCGGACGAGCACCGCGAGATGTTCGGCCTGCAGGCCGAGATCCTGGCCGAGTGGGGCTCCCAGGCCAAGGCGCCTCAGTAGGCGACCTCAGCGACCGATCTCCTCCACCGACGTCACCAGCCGACCCAGCCCTCATCATGTCCGACTTCTGGCTGCTCCTCGCAGCGGCCCTGCTCGTCGTCCTCGCCGGCCTGTTCTCAGCCGCCGACGCCGCCCTCGGCACGTTCTCGCCGGCCCGCGCCGAGGAGCTCGTCGAGGAGCGGAAGGCCGGCGCCCAGCGCCTGGTGACGCTGCTGGCTGACCCGCCTCGCTACCTCAACACCGTCCTGCTCCTGCGCCTGCTGTGCGAGGTCGCGGCGACCGTGCTCGTCGCTCTCGAGCTCTCCGACCTCTATGGCGGCGCCTGGTGGCCCACGGTCCTCACCGCCCTGGCGGTCATGCTCGTGGTCTCCTTCATCGCGATCGGCGTCGCGCCGCGCACGCTGGGGCGTCAGCACAACGAGCGGGTCGCACTGCTCGCCGCCGGACCGGTCACCGCGATCACGAGCGTGCTGGGGCCGCTGCCGAAGCTGCTCATCCTGGTCGGCAACGCCCTGACGCCGGGCAAGGGCTTCCGCGAAGGACCCTTCAACACCGAGACCGAGCTGCGCGAGCTGGTCGACCTCGCCGAGGCCTCGTCCTTGATCGAGGGCGACGAGCGGCGGATGATCCACTCCGTCTTCGAGCTGGGCGACACCACCGCCCGCGCGGTGATGGTCCCGCGCGGCGACGTCATCTACATCGAGCGCCACAAGAACCTGCGCCAGACCATGTCGCTCTTCCTGCGCAGCGGCTTCTCCCGAGTGCCCGTGGTCGACGACAGCCTCGACGCCGTCGTGGGCATCGCCTACCTCAAGGACATCGTCCGGCGTGACTTCGAGGCGCCCGACGTCGAGTTCACCCAGCGCGTCGAGGAGGTGATGCGCCCGCCGTTCTGGGTCCCCGAGTCCAAGCCGGTCGACGAGCTGCTCAAGGAGATGCAGGCCCGCCACCAGCACCTGGCGATCGTCGTGGACGAGTACGGCGGCACCGCCGGCCTCATCACCATCGAGGACATCCTCGAGGAGATCGTGGGCGAGATCACCGACGAGTACGACGCCCGCGACGACTCCCCGCAGCTGCTCGACAACGGCCGCGTGCGCGTGCCGGCCCGGTTCCAGGTCGCCGACCTCGACGAGCTCGTCGGTGTCGACGTCGAGGAGGAGGACATCGACTCCGTGCGCGGGCTCATGGCCAAGCATCTCGGCCTCGTCCCGATCCCGGGGTCGGTCGTCGAGGCGCACGGACTACGGTTCACCGCCGAGGAGACTGCCGGCCGCCGGAACCGGATCGGCACCGTGCTGATCGAACGACTCGACAAGGAGCCTGACACCCATGACTGAGGCCACTCCCGCGACGGCCGAGCTGAGCGCCGAGGACAAGAAGCTCGTCACTCTCGCCCGCGCGACACGCGCCCGGACGGGAGCCGCCGAGGGCGCTGCCGTGCGCGACCAGGACGGCCGGACATACGCCGCAGCGACGGTCGCGCTCCCGTCGCTCTCGGTCTCGGCGGTCGGCGTCTGTGTCGCGATGGCGGTCGCGTCCGGATCCACCGGACTGGAGGCGGTCGTCGTGCTCGGCCAGGGCGCCGTCAGTGAGGACGACCTGGCGATCGTCCGCGACTTCGCCGGGTCCGGAGTGACCGTCCACGCCGGCGACGCTCGAGGCGCGATCGCCGCGACGACGCAGAGCTGAGGTAGACCTGACGACACCCGGGCATCTCGGGCGTCGCGCTCAGGACCCGAGACCCGTCACAGTCGGAGGCCTGGAGATGCTTGGATGGCAGGCGTGAGTGCGCCGGACGATCCCCAGGCCGAGCTGCTGCGACTGCGAGCCAGCATCGACAACCTCGACGCAGCCCTCGTGCACCTCCTGGCGGAGCGGTTCAAGTGCACCGAGCAGGTCGGTCGTCTCAAGGCGCAGGCCGGGTTCCCACCGGCCGACCCGAGCCGCGAGGCGGTGCAGATCGAGCGGCTGCGACGCCTGTCTGAGGAGAGCGGCCTCGACCCTGTCTTCGCCGAGAAGTTCCTCGCTGTGATCATCGCCGAGGTCATCCGCAACCACGAGTCGTTCGCCCGTCAGGGCTGAGGATCCTCGACCTGGCGAGACCTCACTCGAGTGGGAGCGTGCCGATCTCGATGGTGATGTGGATGCCGTCCTCTTCCCGGTAGGCGGTCAGCCCGGTCATCGTCGCGATGTCGGACTTCTTGGCGCGCATGTGGTCGAGGAGCGCCTCGATCGCCAGAGCCAGACGCGCCTGCGTCACGGGCTTGCTGCGCCACTTGACCTGGTTGCTCTCGAAGTAGGGCCAGGCCTTCTCGGCCAGGTTGGCGATCGCGTCACGCTCGGCAGCGGTGGACACCGGGATCTCCTGGTTCATCGCGGGGGTGTGGGGCGCGACGAGGATAAGGGAGCCGATGAGGTCCCTCGGCATCGTGAGCCACCCGGGACCTTCGAGCGAGGCGCGGGCAGAGTAGGTTAAGCGATGTGACGACCGGCGCCATCGAGTCCAGTGCCTGGCGGCAGCACGACGACGCGGTGGCGCGGCTGCGCGCGTCCTACGACGCCATCCCCGCGGGGGCGCCGGTGCGGCTCGCGAAGCGGACGACCAACCTCTTCCGCGCTCGCGACGCCTCGACCGCTCCAGGGCTCGACGTCAGCGGGCTCACCGGCGTGATCGAGGTGGACGCAGAGGCACAGACGGCCGACGTCCAAGGCATGTGCACCTACGAGGACCTCGTCGACGCGACGCTGCCGCACGGCTTGATCCCGTATGTCGTTCCGCAGCTGCGCACCATCACCCTGGGCGGAGCCGTCACCGGTCTCGGCATCGAGTCGACCAGCTTCCGCAACGGCCTCCCGCATGAGTCGGTGTTGGAGATGGACGTGTTCACCGGTGCCGGCGACGTCGTCACGGCCACACCGACGGGCGACCACCGCGATCTCTTCGAGACGTTCCCGAACTCCTACGGCAGCCTCGGCTACGCCACGCGGCTGCGGATCAAGCTGGAGCGGGTGCCCAGCTTCGTCCGACTGCGTCACGTCCGCTTCGACGACGCCGGGCAGCTGGCGAAGACGATGGCCGAGGTCACCGCGACGCGCGAGCACGACGGCACGCGCGTCGACGGGCTCGACGGCGTCGCGTTCGCGCCGGGGGAGTACTACCTGACGCTCGCCACCTGGACCGACGACACCCGCGGCGCGACCCCGTCCGACTACGCCGGGCAAGAGATCTACTACCGCTCCCTCCAGCAACGCGCCGAGAACGGGGCAGGGTCGGACCTGCTGACCATGTACGACTATCTGTGGCGCTGGGACACCGACTGGTTCTGGTGCTCGGGCGCCTTCGGCGCGCAGCACCCGCTGCTGAGGCGGATCTGGCCGCGCCGCTACCGTCGCAGCGACGTCTACATGCGACTCTTGGGCCTGGACCGGCGCTTCGCGATCGCCGACCGGCTCGACCGGCGTGCCGGTCGGCCATTGCGTGAGCGCGTGGTGCAGGACATCGAGGTCCCGGTCGAGAACCTGCCCGCCTTCCTGGAGTGGTTCGACGACGAGGTCGGCATGCGGCCGGTCTGGCTGTGTCCGCTGGTCGCGCACCGGAAGTGGCCGTCCTACCCCCTCGCGCCCGGCGAGCTCTACGTCAACGCGGGGTTCTGGGGCACGGTCCACGTCGGGCCCGAGGCGACCCAGGGTCCGAAGAACCGCGCCATCGAGACGAAGGTGCACGAGCTCGGCGGCCACAAGTCCCTCTACTCCGAGGCCTTCTACGACAAGGCCACGTTCGACGATCTCTACGACGGTGCCCACCTGGCGGCCGTGAAGGCGACCTACGACCCCCACGACAGGCTCACGAGCCTCTACGAGAAGGCGGTGAAGAAGCGGTGACCCAGGAGAACATCGCAGCAACGATCAACGGATTCTTCGACGGTGGCCTGCCGCTCCGGCTCAGCGCCTTCGACGGCAGCGAGGCCGGGGACCTCGACTCGCCGTACGGCCTGGAGGTCCTCAACGAGCGTGGGCTGCGCTACATCCTCACCGCCCCCGGCGATCTGGGGCTGGCCCGCGCCTACGTGAGCGGCGATCTGGAGCTGCACGGCACCCATCCGGGTGACCCCTACCCGCTGCTGTCACTGATCCTCGAGAAGACCGACTTCAAGCGGCCGTCGATCGGCGACGTCGTCGCTCTGGTGCGCAGCCTCGGGATCTCGAACTTCAACCCGCCGAAGCCGCCGCCGCAGGAGCACCTGCCCGCGTGGAGACACAAGGTCGAGGGCCTGCGCGGCAACGTCGCGGCGCTCGCGAAGTGGGGTCGCCACTCGCAGGAGCGTGACGCCGACGCGATCCACCACCACTACGACGTCTCCAACACGTTCTACGAGTACGTGCTCGGTCCCTCGATGACCTACACCTGCGCGGTGTTCCCGACCGAGGACGCCAGCCTCGCGGAGGCGCAGGCCCACAAGTACGACCTCATCTGCCGCAAGCTCGACCTCAAGCCCGGCCAGCGCCTGCTCGACATCGGCTGCGGCTGGGGCGGCATGGTGCGCCACGCCGCGAAGCACTATGGCGTCAAGGCGCTCGGCGTCACCCTCTCGCGGGAGCAGGCGAGCTGGGCGGCGGAGGAGATCAAGCGACAGGGCCTCGACGACCTCGCCGAGGTGCGGTTCTCCGACTACCGCGACGTCGAGGAGTCCGACTTCGACGCCGTCAGCTCGATCGGCCTCACCGAGCACATCGGCGTGAAGAACTACCCGGCCTACTTCGGGTTCATCCGCGACCGGCTCAAGCCGCAGGGCCGCATGCTGAACCACTGCATCACCCGCGATGACAACAGGCAGAGTGCCACGGCGGGCGCGTTCATCGACCGCTACGTCTTCCCCGACGGCGAGCTCATCGGCTCGGGCACGATCGTGACGGCCGTGGAGGACCAGGGTCTCGAAGTCCAGCACCATGAGAACTTCCGGGTGCACTACGCCAAGACGCTCGCCGGCTGGAACGCCAACCTCGTCGAGCACTGGGACGCCTGCGTGGACGAGGTCGGCCTCGGCACGGCGAAGGTCTGGGGCCTCTACATGGCCGGCTCGCGGCTCGGCTTCGAGCGCAACCAGATCCAGCTGCACCACGTGCTGGCCAGCAAGACCGTCGACGGCGTCTCGGGCTACCCGCTTCGCCACGAGTTCGGGGCGTGAGCCCGCGGCTCGCTAGCCTGGCACCGTGAGTGTCAGGGCCGAGCAGTACGCCGCGGAGGTGGTCGGCCGCGAGCAGCTGTCGCCACACCTCGTGCGGATCCTGCTCGACGTGCCGGCGTTCGTCTCCACGCAGATCCCCGACGAGTGGGTCGGTCTCGTGGTGCCGGGGCAGTTCCAGTCGCGCTACTACACGGTCAGGGCGACGGGCTCGCCCGAGGGCGCGGGCCGACTCACCCTCGACGTCGTCGTCCACGAGACGGGACTGGTGACCGAATGGGCCGCACGCGAGCAGATCGTGGGGGAGACCGTCACGATCAGCGAGCCGAAGGGCTCCTTCGAGCTGCCGGACGGCGCCCAGTGGCTGATGCTGGTCGGAGACCTGACGGCCCTGCCCGCGATGGCACGGATCGCTGAGACGGCCGCGGCCCAGGGCCTCCCGACCCGGGTCTGGGCCGAGGTGCCGGACACCGACGAGCTCGCCGGCTACCTGCCGGGCTCGGCGGAGGTCACCTGGTCCACCGGAGTGGGTGACGGACTGGCCGCGACCGTGGAGTCGCTGCCATGGCCCGCCGGTGAGGGCTACTTCTGGATGGCCGGCGAGTCCGCGCAGATGCGCGCGATCCGCAAGCACCTGATGCGCGAGCGTCGGCTCCCCAGCCACGCCTACGACGTGATGGGCTACTGGCGCCACAGCGCCGGACGGCAGCCACGGGCCGTCGACCCGGGCCCGATCTACCGGGCCGGCAAGGCGGCGGGGCTCAGCGACGAGCAGATCTGGGAGAAGTACGACGAGGCGCGGCAGGAGGCCGATCGATGAGCGAGGACCCCACCACGTTCCGCAGCGGGTTCGTCTCCTTCGTGGGCCGCCCCAACGCTGGCAAGTCCACCCTCACGAACGCCCTGGTCGGCACCAAGGTCGCGATCACCTCCGACAAGCCGCAGACGACCCGCACCGTCGTCCGCGGCATCGTCCATCGCGCCGACGGGCAGCTGATCCTCGTCGACACGCCCGGCCTGCACCGCCCGCGCACGCTGCTGGGCGAGCGCCTCAACGACCTCGTCGAGGCCACCTGGACCGAGGTCGACGTCGTGGCGATCTGCTTCCCCGCCGACGAGAAGATCGGACCGGGGGACCGGCGCATCGCCGAGAGCGTCGCGAAGCTGAAGAAGCACATCAAGCGAGTGGCGGTGGCCACCAAGACCGACCTGGTCGGCCCCGAGCGGATCGGGGAGCACCTCCTCGACATCGCGGCCCTCGGCGACGACCTCGGGATCGAATGGGCCGAGATCGTGCCCGTCTCGAGCAAGGCCGGCGGGGAGGCCGGACAGATCGACCTGCTCGCGGACCTTCTGCTCGGGCTGCTGCCGGAGGGGCCGCCGCTCTACCCCGAGGGCGACCTCACCGACTCGCCCGACGAGATCCTCGTGGCCGAGCTGATCCGTGAGGCGGCGCTGGACGGCGTCCGCGACGAGCTGCCGCACTCCATCGCCGTCGTGGTTGAGGAGATGGGGCTGCGCGAGGACCGCCCCGAGGACAAGCCGCTGATGGACGTCCACGCGAGCCTGTATGTCGAGCGGGACTCCCAGAAGGGCATCGTCATCGGCCACAAGGGCTCCAGGCTCAAGGACGTGGGCCGCCGTGCTCGGCTGCAGGTCGCCGAGCTGCTCGGGGTGCCGGTCTACCTCGACCTGCACGTCAAGATCGCGAAGGACTGGCAGCGCGACCCCCGCCAGCTGCGCAAGCTCGGCTTCTGAGGGCGGCCGGCCCGGTCTCAGCCCGACGAGCCCTGGGGACTAGCCCGGGGCCCAGCAGATGCCGTAGGTCTGCCCGGCGGCCCACTGCGCGGCCGTCGGCCACTCGTAGCCCCACTTGTAGTCGAGGGCGTCCTTGGCGACAGTCTTGCCGGCAGCCTGACACGGCCTCTGCCCTGCGGCCTTCGCCGCCGCGGCGCCGGGATAGGCACCGCCGCCGAGCGAGACGCTCCGCAGCGCGCGCCAGGAGTGCCGCTCGCGGCAGAGCACCCGACGGAACGCCGTCGTGCCGGGCTCGGCGGTGCCGCACATCCCGTAGGTGTCCGAGCTGCCGCCGAGTGCGCCCTTGAGGGTGCCGGTCAGCGAGGCGAGCTGCTGGTCGCCGGCCACGGCGATCACGTCGCATCGGAACCAGTCGGCGCCCTGGTCGGAGGCGGCGACCGTGGGGGTGAACCAGACCGGCCGGAGCATCGAGAGCCGGAGCCGCTCGGTGGAGGCGCCGAGGAACGCCCCCAGCTGCCGAGGACAGATGGTCCGGACCTGCCGCTGGACGCGGGGCGAGTCGATCGCGACCAGATGGCCGCTGACCTCGGTGCTCACCCGCCCGACGGCGTACGTCTGGGAGGTGTGCGCGCCTCGACAGGGCACAGGCGTGTCCGTGGTGGTCGGCGCGAGTGCCTGCGCGTAGCTCAGCCGGTGGCAGGTCCGGTCGGCCGGCGCCGGGGCGGCACTCGCCCGTGCGGGCGCCGGCGCGGTCGCGTGCGCGGTCGCAGACCCGCCCGACGAGGTGCCCGCCTTCGGGTCGCCTGAGGTGCAGCCGGCGAGCAGCAGGAGGAGACCCACGAGCGGGACGAGGAGGCGGGCGTGGCTCCTCATTGGCTCGTCTTCGCCCAGCAGACCGACCTTCGGTTGCCGGCCTTCCACTCCGCCTCGTGGAACCACGTGTAGGCGTAGTCGTAGTCGGTGGGATAGCCCAGCCACGCCGCGACGGAGGAGGAGCAGAAGCTCTTGCTCTTGGCGGCGACCGCCGCGTCGCCGGGGTAGGCGTCCCCGGGCTCGCCGACCTTGATGACGGTCACGGCGCGCCAGGTGTGCTGCTTGGAGCAGGGGATCTTGGCACCGTGGTCGGGGTCGGTGCCGCGTGCGCACGTCATCCAGTGGTCGTCGGGGCGCTCGGCCATGAGGCCCTTCGTGGTCGTCGGCAGGTCGAGGTAGCGCCGCGATCCGGCGCCGCCGCCGATGATGTCGCAGCGATACCACCGTGCGCCCTTGTCCCAGGCCTTCTGC
The DNA here is from genome assembly GCF_054653495.1 of Nocardioides sp. AN3. Lineage (NCBI taxonomy): Bacteria > Bacillati > Actinomycetota > Actinomycetes > Propionibacteriales > Nocardioidaceae > Nocardioides > Nocardioides sp. AN3. Next base: position 31,241 of record NZ_BAAIGC010000018.1, on the reverse strand, counting down.
GACGGTCGGAACCAGACCCAGCTGAGGATGGCCCGCATCACGACGCTGTCCGTCGTGCCGAGGTGCTGGGTGAGCGCCTGACTGCAGGTCCGGTAGGCCCACTCGTCGAGCGCGGTGTCGTGGTAGTCGGCGTCCTTGAAGCTCGCCGGCAGCGGCCCGGAGGCGAAGGTCTCGGCGTCGTGCGGCTCGGTGCAGGCGACCAGCTTCCCGGCGTTCGACGGCGCAGCGATGTCGGCACGACTGAGGTTGCGGCAGGCGCCCAGCTTCGGCACGGTGGTGGCGTCCACCTGGGCCGGGTCGGCGCCCGGCGGGACGTTCTTCCCGCCGCAGCCCGCCACGAGGGCCAGGGGCAGTAGCAGTGAGAGCAGGAGGACGGCGGGACGCACGGCGATCGATGCTAGCCGCCCGCCCCAGAGATGCCGGTCGGGAGAGCCCAGGGAGACGCCTACGACGCCAGCAGGGCCGCGAGGGTCGCCCCCAGCTCGTAGGCCGCCTCCTCGTCGGCCTCCTCGACATCTCCGAGCACTTCGAGGACCGGCGCCGACTGCGTCCAGCCGAGCGCGCCGACGATGGCCGCCACGGACCGGACCGCGCCCGTCGTGTCGTAGCGACCGTGCACCCACAGCCCGAAGGGACGCCGCGCGGTCAGGCCGTTCGCGCCGGCGCTGGAGCCGCCGCCTGAGTCGTCCAGCGCGCCGCCCACGCTCAGGAACGTGGTGTCGAAGAAGTGCTTGAGCGCACCGCTCATGTAGCCGAAGTGGGCGGCGGTGCCGAGCAGGTAGCCGTCCGCGGCGAGGACGTCTGACGCCGTCGCGTCGAGCGCGTGTCGCTCAACGACCTCGACCCCGTCGATCTCGGGGTCGCAGGTGCCGGCCAGCACCGACGCCGTGAGGCGCTCGAGCGAGCGCGTGGGCGAGTGGTGCACGACGAGCAGCCGTGCCATTGCCTACCGCCGGTCCGGCTCAGTCGCCGGCGACCAGGCGACGGCCGTGGATCTCGTCGGGGGTGAGATGGATCCACAGCGGGCGCGGGCCGGACGCCCAGGTGTGCAGTGTGCGGACCTCGGTGGGCACCTCCTCGGCGTGCCAGTGCACGTGCGCGACGCCGCGCAGTTGGACGCTCCAGCCCAGGCGCGTGCTCGTGTCGATGGAGTCGACCAGCACGGCGACCCGGGTGTCGTCGACCTCGCGCACCAGCGAGGAGTACGCAGCGGTCCGGATCCAGATCGAGCGGCCGTGCACGACGTGGTTGACCGGTAGCACGAACGGTCCGTTGCCCGTCGACCAGGCGACTCGACAGATCGGCTGCTGGGGCACCAGGTCCCAGCTCTCGTCCCGCCCGAGCTCGACCAGATCCGCCATGGGGGCACTCCTTCGGTTCACTTCGGTTTCGATCGGGGCACTCAGGCAACGGTGCCGGGTCCAGTCAACCAGTCCGGCCGAGACCGACGCGAGAGGCTCGGCTGGCGGCAGCCAGGCGGCACCCGCCCCTCGGGCGGACCCGACTGCGGCCTACTCGGGGAGACTGGGGTATGGTGTGGTCATCATGATGTGCAGCCTCCTCCTTAGCTGCCGCAGCGGGGCCTGAGACGCCGGACCCCCTCGCTGCGGAGTTGAGTCGTGCGCCCGGCGCCCACTCCCAGCTTGAGGAAGACCGAGCGAAGCCATGACCAACCTGAGCAACACCAGCAACCAGCAGAAGCCCTCCGGCATGCCGTTCCAGCGCTACCGCGCGTTCGTGCCTGTCGACGTCCCCGACCGCACCTGGCCGGCGAAGAAGATCACCCACGCGCCGCGGTGGCTCTCCACCGACCTGCGCGACGGGAACCAGGCGCTCATCGACCCGATGACCCCCGGCCGCAAGCTGCAGATGTTCGAGCTGCTCGTGCGGATGGGCTACAAGGAGATCGAGGTCGGCTTCCCGAGCGCCAGCCAGACCGACTTCGACTTCGTCCGCCAGCTCATCGTCGAGGACCGGATCCCCGACGACGTCCAGATCTCGGTGCTGACCCAGGCCCGCGACGATCTCATCGAACGGACGGCCGAGTCGCTGGCCGGGGCGCCCCGAGCCACGATCCACCTCTACAACGCCACCGCCGAGCTCTTCCGCCGCGTCGTCTTCGGCGTCACCCCCGACGAGTGCATCGCCATCGCGACCCGCGGCACCGAGATGGTGATCAAGTACGCCGAGCAGTACCTGGGCGGCATCGTCGGCACCGGCGACTTCGGCTACCAGTACAGCCCGGAGATCTTCACCCAGACCGACACCGACTTCGCCCTCGAGGTCTGTGAGCGGGTCTCCGACGTCTGGCAGCCTGAGCCCGGCCGCGAGATCATCCTCAACCTGCCGGCCACCGTCGAGATGTCCACGCCGAACACCTACGCCGACCAGATCGAGTACTTCGGCCGCGGACTGACCCGGCGCGACGTCTCCGCGATCTCCCTGCACCCGCACAACGACCGAGGCACCGCGGTCGCCGCGACCGAGCTGGCGCTGATGGCCGGCGCCGACCGCGTCGAGGGCTGCCTGTTCGGCCACGGCGAGCGCACCGGCAACGTCGACCTCGTCACCCTGGGGATGAACCTGTTCAGCCAGGGCATCGACCCGATGATCGACTTCTCCGACATCGACGAGATCCGTCGCACGGTCGAGTACGCGACGAACCTGCCGGTCCACCCGCGCCACCCTTACGCGGGCGACCTGGTCTACACCGCCTTCTCCGGCTCCCACCAGGACGCGATCAAGAAGGGCCTGGAGGACCTCGACCGGATCGCCGCGGAGCAGGGCCGCCCGGTCGGCGAGATCGACTGGGAGGCGCCGTACCTGCCGATCGACCCGAAGGACGTCGGCCGCACCTACGAGGCCGTCATCCGCGTCAACAGCCAGTCCGGCAAGGGCGGCGTGGCCTACGTCCTGAAGGCCGAGCACAAGCTGGACCTGCCGCGTCGCGCGCAGATCGAGTTCAGCCGGGTCATCCAGCAGCACACCGACGCCGAGGGTGGCGAGGTGAGCTCGGAGAAGATCTGGGAGATCTTCCGTGCGGAGTACCTGGACCAGGCCACGCCGCTCAGGCTCAACTCGGTGCACACCTCCTCGGCGGCGGGCGAGAAGGACGCGCTCACGGTGAACGTGTACGTCGACGGGGAGCTGCGCACGCTCGAGGGCACCGGCAACGGTCCCATCGCGGCGTTCGTCGACGCGATCAACGGCCTCGGCCATGACTGGGACGTGCGGGTCCTGGACTACGCCGAGCACGCGCTCTCGGCGGGCGGCGACGCCGTCGCGGCGGCGTACGTCGAGTGCTCGGTGGGCCCGGAGATCTACTGGGGCGTGGGCATCGACGCCAACATCGTCACCGCCTCGCTCAAGGCGGTCATCTCCGCGGTCAACCGCGGGGCTGCGCTGGTCGGGTAGCCGCCGCGAGGGACGAGCGGCGGCGTATCGAGGCCTACTGACGGTCCCGCACCGCCTGCTGCACCTGCTCGATCGTGGTGCGGATGACGTCGCTGACGAGCTCGGCGGTGCGGGGGTCGTCGAGCGCGCGGTCGAGGATCCGCAGGACGGTGTCGGTCGTCAGGCGCACGATGTCGTCGTGGAACGGCACGAACCGGACCTTGCCGGTCATCTGGTCCTGCTTGACCAGCTCGAGGACCATCGCCTCGAGCTGGACACGGTTCTCGTCGATCGCGTGCCTGATGTTCGTGGTGTAGGTGCCCTTGTTCAGCACGTCGGCGACCTCGTCGAGGACGGCGACGGTCACCGGGCGCCTGACCGTGTCGACGATCGGGTCGGCGAAGCGCTGCACCAGCGCGGCGGTGAAGCGGTCGCCGAAGATGTTGTCGGTGCGGTCCACGAACCGCGCCGCACGAGCGACCAGCAGGATCCACATGATCCACGGCCGGTCGTTGACGGCCGGGATGATGAAGGGGACGAGCGCCGGGATCTCCCACCAGTGCCGGCTCAGGTAGATCCGACCCATCCGGGACCGCAGCCAGCGCACGCAGATCGCGACGAGGAAGACGACGCAGATGACGAGGTCGACGACGAGCAGCGGGTCATACCAGTCGGCTGCCGTGCGCGTGGACGGCGGCTGCGGAGCGTAGAGGAACCAGAGCGGCAGCAGGGCGGAGACGGTGGCGAGCCCCAGCAGGGTCCAGTCGAGGGGCGTGCCTCGCCGGCCGGAGATGTCGCGCCACTCCTCGGTGCGCAGATCCTCCGATGTGCGCATGGGCTGCGCGCCTGTCCACGCCCCTGGGGTCATGAGCGCAGAATAGGCCCGTGCCTCTCTACCGCGACGAGGCGATCGTGCTGCGTACCCACAAACTGGGCGAGGCCGACCGCATCATCACCCTGCTGACCCGCCAGCACGGACGCGTGCGTGCGGTCGCGCGCGGGGTCCGGCGTACGACGTCGAGGTTCGGGTCGCGACTGGAGCCGTTCATGCACGTGGACCTGCAGCTCTCCGAGGGGCGCTCGCTCGACCACATCACCCAGGCCGAGACGCTCACCCCCTTCCATGCGGGCATCGGCGGCGACTACGACCGCTACACCGCCGGGACGGTGATGCTGGAGACGGCGGACCGGCTCGTCGCCGAGGAGCGCGAGCCCTCGCTGCAGCAGTTCCTGCTCCTGGTCGGCGGTCTGCGGGTGCTCGCCTCCGGGGAGCGCACGCCCTCGCAAGTGCTTGACTCCTACCTCCTGAGGTCGCTGTCGGTCGCGGGCTACGCGCCGAGCTTCGAGGCCTGCGCGCGGTGCGGGACTCTGCCGTCCTCGGGGGGCCCGCACCGGTGGTTCAACCCCTCGCTCGGCGGAGTGCTGTGCGCCACGTGCCGGGTGCCCGGCTCGGCGTCCCCGGCCTCCGAGACGCTCGCCGTGCTCGGCGCGCTGCTGGCCGGAGACTGGCCGGTGGTCGAGGCCGCTGAGCCGCGTCACCTGCGCGAGGCGAGCGGCCTCGTGGCCGCCTACCTGGCCTGGCATCTCGAGCGGGGACTGCGGTCCCTCGAGTACGTCGAGCGCTGACGCGGTGGCGGGCAAGCACGCGGGCGGTCACGCCCGCCGGACGAACGAGGCCGCACCTGGTCACGGGCATGGGCACGGACACGGTCATGCGCACGGTCCCGCGCCGGAGGTGGCCGTCGGCCGGGGTCCGCGGCTCGCACTGACGGTGCTGCTCGCCGTGGTCGCGGTGGTCACGCTCGCGGGCGTGGTGCGCTGGTGGCCGGACTCCGCGAAGGTCGACAAGCTGCAGGGCTCGATGGCGTTCACGGCGAAGGGGGCGACCTACCGCTCCGCGACCGTCACGCGCGTCCAGGAGCGGTGTGCGCAGATCGGCGCCGCCGACACATCGCGCTGCGGCCATGTCACCGCCACACTGACCGGCGGCCCCGAGAAGGGCACCACGGTCACCGTGGAGGTGCCGCCCGAGGTCTCCGACTCGGGGCTCTCGCCGGGCGACACCCTCGAGCTGCTGCGCCTGCCCGCGACGAGTGGTCAGCGGGCGACCTACAGCTACTTCAGCATCGAGCGGCAGGCCCCGCTCTGGCTCCTCCTGGGAGTGTTCGCCGTCGCCGTCCTGGCGGTGGCGCGACTGCGCGGCCTGATGGCGCTCGTCGGTCTCGGCTTCGCTGCGGCAGTGGTGTGGTGGTTCCTGCTGCCCTCGCTGCTCAGCGGCCACCCGGTCGTCCCGGTCGCCGTCGTGGCCGCGGTCGCGATCATGTACGTCGTCCTCTACCTCACCCACGGGCTGTCGCTTCGCACCAGTGTGGCGCTCGGTGGCACGCTTGCGGGCGTCGCGCTGACGGCGCTCATGGCCTGGTACGCCGTCGGCGGCACCCATCTGTCCGGCGTCGTCGACGAGGGCGGCAGCACGCTCGTCACCCAGGTGCCCGGGCTGAGGCTGCAGGAGGTGCTGGTCGCCTCGGTCGTCATCGCCGGGCTCGGAGCGCTCAACGACGTGACGATCACGCAGGCCTCCGCGGTCTGGGAGCTGAGGGCCGCGGCACCCGGCATGCGCCGCGGCGAGCTTTTCCGCAGCGCCATGCGGATCGGCCGCGACCACGTGGCGTCGACCATCTACACCCTCGCGTTCGCCTATGTCGGCACCTCGCTCGCCCTCCTGCTGGCGGTTCAGCTCTACGACCGGCCGTTCCTCGACCTGCTCGGCACCGAGGAGATCGCCGAGGAGGTCGTCAGGTCCCTGACCGGCGGCGTCGGGCTCGTGCTCGCCATGCCGATCACCACGGTGCTGGCGGCCCTGATCGTCAGCGGTCCCGCCCGGGAGCCCTAGGCTCGTCCTTCGTGAAGCGCGCCGTCCGTCAGGCCCCGACCCGGGAGCACCGCCGCCCCAGCCCGCACCCGTCGGGTGCGACGCCGCCACCGATCCCGCCCGAGCTGGTCCCGGCGCACGTGGCGGTGATCATGGACGGCAACGGACGGTGGGCCAAGGAGCGCGGGCTGCCTCGCACGAAGGGGCACGAGGCGGGCGAGTCCTCTCTGTTCGACGTGGTCGAGGGCGCGATCGAGCTGGGAGTCAAGGCGATCAGCGCCTACGCGTTCTCCACCGAGAACTGGACCAGGTCCGCCGACGAGGTGCGCTTCCTCATGGGCTTCAACCGCGACGTCATCCGACGCCGGCGCGACGAGATGAACGAGCTCGGCGTGCGCGTCCGCTGGGCCGGGCGGGCACCGCGGCTGTGGCGCTCGGTCATCAAGGAGCTGCAGATCGCCGAGGAGCTCACCCAGGACAACGACGTCTGCACGCTGACGATGTGCGTCAACTACGGCGGCCGGGCCGAGCTGGTCGACGCCACGCGCCGCATCGCGCAGGACGTCGCCGCCGGTCGGCTCAGCGCGGACCGGGTCGACGAGAGGACGTTCGCGCGCTACCTCTATGTGCCGGAGCTGCCGGATGCGGACCTGGTGTGGCGGACGTCGGGGGAGCAGCGCCTGTCCAACTTCATGCTGTGGCAGGCGGCGTACTCCGAGATGGTCTTCACCGACGTGCTCTGGCCCGACGTCGACCGCCGACATCTCTGGGCAGCCTGCGAGACCTACGCCCGCCGCGACCGCCGCTACGGCGGGGCGCTCCCGAACCAGGCCTGACGGCCGGCAGCGCGCCGGGTAGCCGTCAGCGGCAGGCCGGACAGGTGCCGAAGATCTCCAGCGTGTGCGAGACGTCGGCGTAGCCGTGCTCGGCGGCCATCGCGCTGGTCCAGCGCTCGACGGCAGGGCCCTCGACCTCGACGGTGCGGCCGCACGAGCGGCAGACGAGGTGGTGGTGATGGCTGTCGGAGCAGCGACGGTAGATCGCCTCCCCGTCCTCGGTCCGCATCATGTCGACCTCGCCGGCTTCGGCCAGCCGCTGCAGCGTCCGGTAGACGGTGGCGAGCCCGACCGAGTCGCCTCGGCGGGCGAGCAGCTCGTGGATCTCCTGGGCGGAGTGGAAGCCGTCGGTCTCGGCGAGAGCGGAGGCGACGGCGAGGCGCTGCTTGGTCGGGCGCAGCGTCTCGTTGGCCCCGCGGTCAGTGCTCGTCATAGTGAGGCGCTCCCGTCTGGTCGACGTGCACCGCGTGCCGGTGGCCGTCGTGGACGTAGTCGACGTGGTCGCCGTGCTCGACGGCGAGGTGGCCGCAGTGCGGTCCGTGCTGGTGCTCGTGGGTGTCCTCGCACGTCTCATGGTCGGCGGGGGACTCCGGGTCGATCGGGAAGGGCTCAGCGAGCCGCCGTCGGTGCCGCAGGAGCGTGCCGACCGGCCAGGTGACGGCGAAGCACGTGAGCGCCAGCAGGACGATCGTCGGTCCGGGCGCGACGGTCGCCTTGAACGAGGCGAACGCGGAGACCACCAGTCCGCCGAGCGATGCGAAGGTGCCGATCACCATCGCGCCCAGCAGGGTGGTCCGAAACGACCGCGCGACCTGTTGGCTCGTCGCGACCGGGACGACCATGAGCGCGCTGACCAGCAGGAGCCCGACCGTGCGCATGGCGACGGTCACGCTGACGGCCGCGAGGACCGCGACCAGCAGGTTGTAGGCGCGCACGTTGAGGCCGGAGACCTTCGCGAACTCCTGGTCCTGGGCGACGGCGAAGAGCTGCGGCGCAAGGCCGACGCCGACCGCGATCACGACCGCTGCGAGCACCATCGTCACGATGACGTCGCTGATCGAGATGGTGGTGATCGAGCCGAAGAGATACTCCTGCAGGTGTGTCGCCGACTGCCCGCTCAGGCCGGTGAGCAGCACACCGCCGGCGAGGCCGCCGTAGAAGAGGAGCGCCAGCGCGACGTCGCCGTTCGCATGGCCACGCTCCCGGATGAGCTCGATGAGGGCGGCACCCAGCACCGCGACGATGACGGCTGTCCACGTCGGTGAGGCGCCGGTGAGCAGGCCGAGCGCGACACCGGTGACCGCGACGTGGCCGAGCCCGTCGCCCATGAGGGCCAGTCGGCGCTGGACGAGATAGGTGCCGACCGCCGGGGCCGCCATGCCGGTGAAGACGGCGGCGATGAGGGCCCGTTGCATGAACGGCAGGCCGAAGAGCTCGGTGGGAGTCACGAGTGGGTCTCCTCGTCGTTCTCGAGGGGCGAGCCCACGTGGGGAGCGTGGTCGACATGCAGGTCGTACGGCGACCCGTGGTGCGGCGTGTGGACCTCGGCGTGCGTGAGCGGCCTGCCGTCGTAGGCCACTCTGCCGTCGCGCATGACGACGGCACGATCGACGAGGGGCTCGAGGGGACCGAGCTCGTGCGCGACGAGCACGATCGTGGCCCCGCGCGCCTTCAGCTGGGCGAGCGCCTCGGCGAGGGCGTGCTGGTTGGGCAGGTCGACGCCCGCGGTCGGCTCGTCGAGGAAGAACAGCTCCGGCTGACCGGCCAGGGCTCGCGCGATGAGCGTGCGCTGCTGCTGACCCCCGGACAACGTCGCGACGCCGTCGCGTGCCTTGTCGGCCAGGCCGACGATCTCGAGGGCGTCGTCGATGGCGGCACGGTCGGCGCGCCCGAGCGGACGGAACAGCCGCCGCCGGGGGAGCCGGCCTGACGCGACGACCTCCCAGACGCTCGCCGGCACGCCGGAGGTCGCGCCGACCCGCTGGGGGACGAAGCCGATGCGCTGCCAGTCGTCGAACGCGGCCAGGGGCGTGCCGAAGAGCTCGAGATGACCGCCGGCGAGCGGTCGCAGGCCGGTGAGCGCTCGCACCAGGGTGGACTTGCCCGAGCCGTTGGCGCCCATGAGGGCGACGAGCTCGCCGGTGGCGACGGTGAGGTTGATCCCGCGCAGCACCGGGCGGCCGCCGATCGCGACGACGCCTCCGGTCAGAGCGAGCGGCAACGCGGTCGGGGCGGTCATCGGCATCCGTTCGCGGCTTCGAGGGCCGTCAGGTTGGTGCGCATGAGGGACAGATAGTCGTCGTGGGCGGTCTGGTCGGTCAGGCCCTCGATCGGGTCCAGCACCACAGAGGCGACTCCCATGTCGTTCGCGAGCGTGTGCGCGAGTGCTGGCGGGACCAGCCGCTCGCCGAAGACAGTGGTGATGCCGTCGGAGGTGATCAGCTGGTGCAGGCGGCCGAGGTCGGCGGGCGTCGGCTCCGCGTCGGGAGAGAGGCCGGCGATCGGCTCGATGTAGAGGCCGTACCGGCCCAGGTAGCCGAATGCGTTGTGCGAGACCACGATCGTGTTCCGCTGGCAGTGGGCGAGGCCGGCGGCGTAGGCCTGGTCGAGCCGGCGCAGGTCGGCGTCCAGTGACTCGGCGTTCGCCCGGTACGTCGGCGCGTGGGCCGGGTCGAGCCGTGCCAGCCGGTCCGCGAGCGCGTCGGCGACCTTGGCGAGCTTGAGCGGGTCCTGCCAGAAGTGGGGGTCGAGCTGGCCGTGCTGCTCGCCGTCCTTCGACGCGTCGTCGTGCCCGCCGTGGCTGATCGGCTCGAGCCCGGCGACCTCCGCGGCGTCGACCTTCGCCGCCCCGGACTGCTGCACGGCGGCGTCCACGGAGGCCTGGAGGCCCTTCTCGTAGACGACGACGTCGGCGAGTGCCGTCTCGGCGGTCTGCTTCGGCGTGAGCTCGAGGTCGTGCGGCTCCTGTCCCGGGTGGGTCAGGTTGCTCACCCGCACGAGGTCTCCTCCGACCCGCTGCGCGACGAACTGCAGCGGATAGAAGCCGGTGACGACGTCGATGTGACCGTCGTGTGGGGTGGAGGCCTTCTCCGAGAACGCCGCGCAGCCGGTCAGCCCCGCCACGGCGGTGACCGCGACCGTCACGGCGGCCAGCACTCGGAACATGACAATGATTCTCACTCGCAGTGAGAATCATTGTCAATCCACACCCGCTTCGGCGGTGCCAGCACCGGCGCCCGGACGCCGTGCGTGAGCGGGGGACTCGATAGGCTGGCCTCTCACCGAGCCGACCTCACCCGCACCTCACATGGAAGCAGGACCTCCGTGGCCAAGCCGCCAGCATCGACCGTCGACAACGTCGTCTCCCTCGCCAAGCGCAGGGGCTTCGTCTACCCGTGCGGCGAGATCTACGGCGGCACCCGGAGCGCGTGGGACTACGGCCCGCTCGGAGTCGAGCTCAAGGGGAACATCAAGCGGCAGTGGTGGCGCTCGATGGTCACCAGCCGCGACGACGTCGTCGGCCTGGACTCCAGCGTCATCCTCCCGCGCCAGGTGTGGGAGGCATCCGGCCACGTCGCCACGTTCACCGACCCGCTCGTGGAGTGCCTGAGCTGCCACCACCGCTTCCGCGCCGACCACCTGCAGGAGGCGTACGCCGAGAAGAAGGGCATCAGCAACCCTGACGACGTGCCGCTGTCCGACATCGCCTGCGCCAACTGCGGCACCCGCGGCCAGTGGACCGAGCCCCGCAACTTCTCCGGCCTCCTCAAGACCTATCTCGGGGTCCTCGAGGACGAGTCGGGCCTGCACTACCTGCGCCCGGAGACGGCTCAGGGCATCTTCGTGAACTTCAACAACGTGCTGACCAGCCAGCGGATGAAGCCCCCGTTCGGCATCGCCCAGATCGGCAAGTCGTTCCGCAACGAGATCACGCCGGGCAACTTCATCTTCCGCACTCGCGAGTTCGAGCAGATGGAAATGGAGTTCTTCGTCAAGCCGGGCGAGGACAAGGAGTGGCACCAGTACTGGATCGACACGCGCACGGCCTGGTACACCGACCTGGGCATCAAGCCCGAGAACCTGCGCCACTTCGAGCACCCGACCGAGAAGCTGTCGCACTACTCGACGCGGACGGTCGACATCGAGTATCGCTTCGAGTTCCCCGGGTCGGAGTGGGGCGAGCTCGAGGGCATCGCCAACCGCACCGACTTCGACCTGACCACTCACTCGAAGCACTCCGGCACCGACCTGAGCTACTTCGAGCAGGCGACGAACGAGCGCTACACGCCGTACGTCATCGAGCCGGCCGCCGGGCTCTCGCGCAGCCTGATGACCTTCCTCGTCGACGCCTACACCGAGGACGAGGCACCGAACACCAAGGGCGGCGTCGACAAGCGCGTCGTGCTCAAGCTGGACCCGCGCCTGGCCCCGGTCAAGGCGGCCGTGCTGCCGCTGAGCCGCAACGAGCAGCTGTCCCCGAAGGCGCGCGACCTCGCGGCGGAGCTGCGCAAGAGCTGGAACGTCGACTTCGACGACGCCGGGGCCATCGGCCGGCGCTACCGACGCCAGGACGAGATCGGCACGCCGTTCTGCATCACTGTCGACTTCGACACCCTCGACGACCAGGCGGTCACCATCCGCGAGCGCGACACGATGGCCCAGGAGCGCGTCTCGCTCGACCGGGTGCCGGCCTACCTGGCCGAGCGGCTGCTGGGCTGCTGAGGTGGCCCGGCCGCAGGCGCCGGTCCTGGCCTCGGCCCTGGTCGCCCTGGGCCTCCTCGCGGGCTGCTCCGGCCAATCGGACAGCTCCTCGGACAGCACCTCGGGCGGCGTGAGCAGCGGCTCGGCAGCGGCCTCGTCCCGCGGCGCGGCCCCGACGCCGTCGAGGTCCTCCTCCACCTCCGCCGAGTCGCCGAGTGGCCCCGTGCTCACCGAGCCGGGCACTGACCTGGCGCTGGGGGAGACGGCGACGGTGTCCTGGCGACCACGGCAGAGCGTCGTGGGCACGCTGCGGATCAGCGTCGACAGCCTCGAGCGGACAACGTTCGCCCGTAGCTTCCGGGACTGGCGGGTCGATGCCCGCACGAAGACGTACGCACCCTTCTTCGTGCATGCCCACATCACCAACGTCGGCTCCTCCGACCTCGCCGGAGTCCCCGTGCCGTTGTACGGCGAGAGCGCGGCGGACCAGCTCGTCGAGCCGTCCGTCTTCAAGGAGACCTTCAAGCCGTGCCACGACCGGTTGCTGCCGAAGCCCTTCGGGGCCGGGGCCAGCACGGCGGTGTGCCTCGTCTACCTCGTGCCGAGCCGCGGGGCGCTGGTGGGCGCCGCGTTCCGTCCGACTCAGGACGTCTCGGCGATCGTGTGGCGGGGTCCCGCCGTCACGCTCGGCGCGCGGCCGGCCGCCTGAGGCGCGCGTCGTGGCGGCCGCCTGCGGATTCGGCGCCGGGCCGAGGGGCATCGGAGAATGGCGGCATGACGCTTCGGCTCGGCAACCTCGAGATCGCCACGCCCGTGGTGCTCGCGCCGATGGCCGGCATCACGAACGCGGCGTACCGGCGGCTGTGTGCCGAGCAGGGCGCGGGCCTCTACGTCTGCGAGATGATCACCTCGCGCGGGCTGGTCGAGGGTGACCAGCACACCAAGGACATGCTCGTCTTCGACGAGCTCGAGACGGTGCGGTCGGTCCAGCTCTACGGCACCGACCCCGCCTACGTCGGGAAGGCCGCCGAGATCCTCTGCGCGGAGTACGGCGTGGCTCACATCGACCTCAACTTCGGATGCCCGGTCCCGAAGGTCACCCGCAAGGGCGGCGGGGGAGCGCTGCCGTGGAAGCGGAACCTGCTGGGTGAGATCGTCCGGCACGCGGTCGACGCTGCGGCGCCCTACGGCGTCCCCGTCACGATGAAGACCCGCAAGGGCATCGATGCCGACCATCTCACCTACCTCGACGCCGGCCGGATCGCCGCGGAGAGCGGCGCCGCGGCCATCGCCCTGCACGGCCGCACGGTCTCGCAGGCCTACTCCGGCGTGGCGGACTGGGACGCGATCGCGGAGCTCAAGTCCGTCGTGACCAGCATCCCCGTGCTGGGCAACGGCGACATCTGGGAGGCCGCGGACGCGCTGCGCATGGTCGAGCAGACCGGCGTCGATGGCGTCGTGATCGGCCGCGGCTGCCTCGGCCGGCCCTGGCTGTTCCGCGACCTGGCCGCGGCTTTTGCGAGTCTCTCGTCGGCCGAGCCTGTCGAGATCAAGGCCCTGCCCACGCTCGGGGAGGTGGCGACGATGATGCGCCGCCACGCCGAGCTGCTCTGCCAGCACATGGGCGAGGAGCGCGGGTGCAAGGAGTTCCGCAAGCACGTGACCTGGTATCTCAAGGGCTTCTCCGCCGGCGGCGCGATGCGGCGCGACCTCGGCTTGGTCAAGACCCTCGCGGACCTCGATGCCCTGCTCGCCGAGCTCGACCCGGCTGAGCCCTTCCCGGTCTCCGAGCTGGGTGCGCCACGGGGGCGCCAGGGGTCGCCGAGGGAGAAGGTCGTGCTCCCGGAGGGTTGGCTCGACGACACCGACGGCATCGGCTGCGTCATCACGGAGGACACCGTCTCCGGAGGCTGATCGCCCCCGCTCGACGCGGCGACTTCACCAGCTCGCGTGACCAGGTTCACCTGTTCGTCATCTGGTCCCGATGCGGCGAGGCCTCGACGGGTGTGCTTCAGTAGGGGCGCGTTTCGCTCGATCCGAGGCTGTCTCGACGGCCTCTCGGGGCCGAGTGAGGCGCTGAACCTGTCGTCGATGCAAAGGATCAGCGCTGTGGCCAAAGGTCGCCACAAGCGGGACACCGATGCCCGCCCGAAGCTCTCCCTCCCCAAGCTCCCCCGCCCCAAGCTGCCCCTTCCCCACCTGTCTGGTGCGCCGTTCGCCCGTGCTCCGTTCCCGCGGGCCGCGATCGTCGCCGCGCCGGTGGCCCTCGTCGCCACCGCTGCTGCGGTCACCGTCGGCCTGACAGCCGGTGGCAGCGGCGGCTCCGGTGCCGTCGTGGCGGCCGCCGATGTCGGCACGGTCACGACCCCGTCGGCCCAGGCCGTGCCGAGCGCCGCAGTGCGGCTCCAGGACCGCGGCACCTCGGTGTCACGCTCCCTCAACCGCCGGCAGGCGGTCGCGGCGCGGACCGGCGAGACCCGCTGGACGACGACGGCGCTTGACCTCTGGAAGAGCCCGGGCAAGAGCGCCGAGCAGGACGGCGTGGCGAAGGCCGGCACGAAGGTGCTCGCCACGGGCCGTCAGCTCGACGGTCGTCTCGAGGTGGTCGTCGCCGGGCAGGTCCGCTGGGTGACGGCGGGCTACCTGGACGACCACAGGCCGAAGCCCGAGCCGACGGCGACGCCCGCGGCGAGGGCTGCTGCTCCCGCCGGGCCGGCGGGCATCTCGATGCAGCCGTGCCCCGACATGAGCGTCGAGAAGGGCCTCAAGCCCCAGACGATCAAGGTCTACCGGTCGGTGTGCCACGCCTTCCCGCAGGTCACCGAGTACGGCGGCTGGGCGGCTCGCTCCGAGCACGACACCGGCAACGCGCTCGACGTGATGGTCTACGGCGACAAGGCGCTCGGGGACGAGGTCGCGGCCTGGGCCCGGGCGCATGCCGCCGAGCTCGACCTCTACGACCTCATCTGGTACGACCGGATCTGGACCCCGGTCCGCTCCTCCGAGGGCTGGCGCGACTACGGCGACCACGGCTCTGCCACCGCGAACCATATGGATCACGTCCACATCGGCACCAACTGACACAAGAGCGGCTCGCTAGGGTTCCCTCGTGGACCCGCTCTACGACGACGCCGACCGTGAGCGGATCGTCGCGGAGCCACCGAAGCGGGTCGAGGCGCCCGAGCGGACCCCGTTCGAGCGCGACCGCGCTCGGGTGGTGCATGCCGCCTCGTCGCGTCGGCTGGCCGCCAAGACGCAGGTGGTCGGGCCGCAGTCGGACGACTTCGTCCGCAACAGGCTGACGCACAGCCTCGAGGTGGCCCAGGTCGCCCGCGACCTCTCGCGCGCTCTGAGCCCGTCTCCAGGCGCCAGTCAGCCCGACATCGCCGAGACGGCGGCCTTGGCCCACGACCTCGGGCACCCGCCCTTCGGCCACAACGGCGAGGAGGTCCTCGCACGTCTTGCCGAGCCGTGCGGCGGCTTCGAGGGCAACGCCCAGACGCTGCGGATCCTCACCCGCCTGGAGGCGAAGACCTTCGACGCCCACGGCCGCTCGGTCGGCCTCAACCTCACCCGCGCCACCCTGGACGCCTGCACCAAGTACCCGTGGCGGCGCGAGGAGCGGCCCGGTCCCAAGTTCGGCGTCTACGAGGACGACCTACCGGTCTTCACGTGGCTGCGCTCCCCGGAGGCCGGGCACCGCCAGTGCGTCGAGGCGCAGATCATGGACCTCGCCGACGACGTGGCCTACTCGGTGCACGACGTGGAGGACGGGGTGGTCGCCGGCCGCATCGACCTCACCCGGATCGAGGTCGAGCCGGTCTGGGAGGTCGTGCGGGAGTGGTATCTCCCCGAGGCGACCGACGACGAGCTCGCCGAGACCCTGCGATCGCTGCGGGACGTCGGGAGCTGGCCGACGGCGTCGTACGACGGCAGCAGGCGAAGTCTGGCGGCGCTGAAGAACCTGACCAGCGACCTGATCGGGCGCTTCTGCGGCGACGTGCGGGCCGCCTCGGGGGCGCCGGGGTCGTTCGCGCGCTACCGGTCCGACCTCGTCGTGCCGGAGCGGACGAGGCGGGAGATCGCCGTGCTCAAGGCGATCGCGGTGCACTACGTGATGCGCTCCGACGACCGCAGGCGCCAGCAGCAGCGCCAGCGCGAACTGCTGGCCGAGCTGGTCGACGCGCTGGTGGACCGAGGACCGGACGCGCTCGACGGGCAGTTCGCCGACGACTGGCGCTCGGCATCGGACGACGCCGCCCGGCTGCGCGTCGTCATCGACCAGGTCGCGTCGCTCACCGACGTCACGGCGGTGGTGTGGCACACCCGACTGACGAGAGGATCCCATGTCTGAGCCTCTGGTGTGGCTGCCGTTCGACCCTGACCTGCTGGCGGAGCCGCCTGCCGGTCTGCGCTACGAGGTGGTTGACCCCACGCGGCATGTGCCCGACACGGTGGGCGAGGTCGCCTTCTACGTCACGCCGTACAACGTCGGACCGGGGGTTGCGGACGTGCTCGACCAGATGACCTCCCTCGAGGTCGTCCAGACGCTGTCAGCCGGCGTCGACAACCTCCGAGCGCGGATCCCGGACGGCGTGACGCTCTGCAACGGCCGGGGCATCCATGACACCTCGACGGCGGAGCTCGCCGTCGCACTGGTGCTGGCGAGCCTGCGCGAGCTGCCGCGGTTCGTCCGTCAGCAGGACGCGCACGAGTGGCGGGGCGGGTTCGAGCAGTCGCTTGCGGACAAGCGAGTGCTGCTGGTCGGTCACGGCGCCATCGGCTCCGCCCTCGAGGAGCGGTTGCGGCCCTTCGAGTGCGACGTGGTGCCCGTCGCCCGACGCGCCCGTGCCGGCGTCCATGCCATCGAGGAGCTTCCGGAGCTTCTGCCGACCGCCGACGTGGTCGTTCTCATCGTGCCGCTCACCGACGAGACCCGTGGCCTGGTGGACGCCGACTTCCTCGGCCGGATGAAGGACGGCGCCCTGCTCGTCAACGTCGCCCGCGGTGCCGTCGTCGTCACCGACGACCTGGTGGCCGCGCTCGGCACACGCCGGATCCATGCGGCGCTCGACGTCACCGATCCCGAGCCCCTGCCGGTCGGCCACCCGCTGTGGAGCGCGCCGAACCTGCTGGTCAGCCCGCACGTGGGCGGCGCCAGCAGCGCCATGTGGCCGCGCGCCCACCGGCTCGTGCGGGCCCAGCTCGAGCGGTTCGCGACCGGCCAACCGCTGGCCAACGTGATGAGCGGCGACTACTGACGCAGGTCCCGCGGCGGCCGGGTGTGGAGACCTGGGGCGCCGGCGCCCCTGTGGACCGTAGGATCGGCCCGTGGCCGGACGCATCCTCGAGAAGAGCATCGCCGAGGTGCGCGAGAAGGCCCGGATCGAGGACGTCGTCGGGGAGTACGTCACGCTGCGCAACGCCGGGGGAGGCTCGCTGAAGGGGCTGTGCCCCTTCCACGACGAGAAGACCCCGAGCTTCAACGTCAACCCGTCCCGCGGCTTCTACCACTGCTTCGGGTGCTCCGAGGGTGGCGACGTCATCGCCTTCGTGCAGAAGATCGACGGGCTCAGCTTCGGCGAGACCGTCGAGCGGCTCGCCGACAAGGTCGGCGTGCAGCTCCAGCGCGAGGACGGCGACGGACCGCAGGAGCGGCGCGGGCCGGGGCGGGGGAAGCTGGTCGAGGCGCACAAGGTGGCGCAGGAGTTCCTCGCCGCGCAGTTGACCGGCCCGGATGCGGTCGTCGCACGGCGCTTCCTCGCCGACAAGGGGTTCGACCAGGAGGCGGCGCAGCAGTTCGGCGTCGGCTTCGCGCCGACCAACGGCCGCCTGCTCGCGCAGCACCTGCGCGGCCGCGGCTTCTCCGAGGAGGAGCTGAAGGTGGCCGGGATCGTCGGCAACTGGGGCTCCGCACGCTTCGAGGGCCGCGTCACCTGGCCGATCCGGGAGTCCAACGGTGACGTCATCGGCTTCGGCGCCCGCAAGCTCTTCGAGGGCGACCGGGTCGCCGGGAAGTACATCAACACCTCCGAGACGCCGATCTACAAGAAGAACCAGGTGCTCTACGGCATCGACCTGGCCCGCAAGGGCCTGCAGTCCACGCAACGGGCTGTCATCGTGGAGGGCTACACCGACGTCATGGCCTGCCACCTGGCCGGCGTCACGACCGCCGTGGCGACCTGCGGCACGGCGTTCACTGCTGACCACGGTCGGGTCCTGCGCCGGCTCATGGGCGACTTCGAGGGCTCGACCGGCGAGATCATCTTCACCTTCGACGGCGACGCCGCAGGACAGGCGGCCGCGGTCAAGGTCTTCGCCGCCGACGAGGACTTCCATTCGCCGACGTACGTCGCCGTCGCGCCCGACGGGCTGGACCCGTGCGACCTGCGCCTCACGCAGGGCGAGGAGGCCGTGCGCGCCCTGATCGACGGCCGGCGGCCGTTGTATGAGTTCGTGCTGCGCAACGTGGTCGGCAAGTACGACCTGAACCGCGCCGACGGACGGGTCGACGCGCTGCGGGAGGGCGCCGCGCTGGTCTCCGCGGTCCGCGACCGATCCAAGGCGGACGGGTTCGCCCGCGACCTCGCCGGCATGGTCGGGGTCGACATGGAGCAGGCGCTGCGCGAGGTGCGGCGCGCCCAGGGTCGTGCCCAGGGTCGTGCGCAGGGTCGTGCGCAGAACGGTGACCAAGGTCGCGGCCAGGGTCGGGGCCAGCAGCGGGGCCAAGGTCGGGGCCAGGACCATGGCCAAGGCCCTGGTCCGAGCGCACAGCATGCCCCGTCGGCCCCGAGACTGCCGAACCTGCTCGACCCGCGGTTCGCCGTCGAGCGCGAGACGCTCAAGCTCGTCCTGCAGCACCCGGTGGCGATCGGGCGGAGCACCGCCGAGGTCGCGGCGGACGACTTCAGCCACCCCGTCTACCGCGCGGTGTGGGAGCTCGTGGCGGCTGCGGGCGGTCCGGTCGAGGGCGCTGCGGACCAGCAGTGGGTCTCGCATGTGGGGGCCGGCGCCACGGACGCGCGCCTCGGCCAGGTGGTGAGCGCGCTGGCCGTCGAGCCGATCCGCGCGAAGGAGGCCACCCCGGCGTACGTCCTGGAGCACGTGGTCCGGCTCCGTGAGGCGGCCGTCGTGCGGCAGATCGCTGACGCGCACAGCCGACTCCAGCGCGCGGACCCGGTCGGCGATCCCACGGGCTACTTCGAGGTCGCGGGTGAGCTCGACCGGCTCGAGCGGCAGCGCCGCGCCCTGCGCGACCGGATCGTCGTGTCGTGAGGCGGCTCCGGCGGCCCTCGGTGCCCGTCGCCTCGGGCGAGCGAGTCCTGGCCACGGCCCCGGTAGCCGGGTCGCAGGAGGTCCTCGCCGGGACCCGCGAGGCGCTGTACCTGCCCGGCCGCCGACTCGCCTGGGAGCACATGCGGGCCGCCACGTGGGACCAGGAGTCGGGCGTCCTCACGGTCACGGAGGCGGGGGAGGGTCGCGCGGTCCATCGTCTGCGCCTGGACAGTCCCGCGCGGCTGCTCCAGCTCGTGCGCGAGCGTGTGACTGCGAGCCTGCTGCTCGAGCGGGTCGTGCCGCTTCCGCTGGGGACGGCACGGGTGGTGGCGCGGCGCGGCGCCGGTGGCGAGCGCACGCTGACGTGGTCGGTCGAGTTCGACGACCTCGCCGACCCGGAGGACCCGAGGGTCGTCGCACTGGTGACTGCCGCGCTCGCGTCGGCGCGCGATGACGTCGGCGAGCCATGAGACGCGAGGGGGCGAGGCCCGATTTCGCCGCTCCCGTGGCCGCTTGCTAAGGTTTCGCCCGCTGCCAAGCGATCCCCTGTAGCTCAACTGGCAGAGCATGCGACTGTTAATCGCAGGGTTGTTGGTTCGAGTCCAACCGGGGGAGCAGGTGAGGGCCGCCGATCTGAGACATCAGGTCGGTGGCCCTTCATGTCTGGCTGGCACGGACCGATAGGGTCCGCCTCGGGCCGTTAGCTCAGTCGGTTAGAGCAGGAGACTCATAATCTCCCAGTCGCGGGTTCGAGCCCCGCACGGCCTACCAAGCTCCACCACGGCCGGCTCGTCCGCCGACGAGCCACCCGATCCGGGTGGGGTCCGGCCCCTCACGCGTTCCTAGGTTGGTCCCAGGAGGCGAGAGGAGCCGCGCATGTCGGAGGCGACCGCCGAGGGCCTGGTGCCGAGCGAGGGCTTCAACCGCCGGCTCGCGGTGCTCCTGTCGATGGCGATGTTCGTGCTGGTCGTCGACACGTCCCTCATGAACGTCTCGATCTCGGCCGTCGTCCATGATCTCGACGCCACTGTCAGCGGGATCCAGTCGGCGATCGCGCTGGAGGCGCTGGTCTCGGCGGCCTTCATCCTGATCGGCGGCAAGGTGGCGGACCTGATCGGGCGCAAGCGGGCCTACCTGCTGGGCCTGTGCGGGTACGGCGTGGGCGCCATCGCCATGACGCTGGCCCAGTCCCTGCTGCCCGTCATCGTGTTCTGGGCGATCATCGGCGGGATGGGCGCCTCGCTGCTGCTGCCGGGCATGCAGTCGCTGATCCATGGCAACTTCGAAGGCGCCGCCCAGAAGCGCGTCTATGCCCTCGTCGGTGCCTCGGCGGCGATCGCGGCGGCCGTCGGCCCGCTGGTCGGCGGCTTCCTCACGACGACGCTGTCGTGGCGCGTCGCCTTCCTGGGCGAAGCGGTCATCATCGCCGTGGTGCTCAGCGGCGCCGGACTCGTCAAGGACGTGCCCTACACCGGCCCGCGACAGATCGACGTGGTCGGCGCGGTCCTGTCCGTGCTCGGCATGGGCGGCCTGGTGCTGGGCGTCCTGGTCTGGCAAGAGGGCGGCGGCGCCGTCGCCGCGCTTCTGGCCGTCGGCGTCGTCGGCCTGGGCTCCCTCGTCTACTGGCTCATCCAGCGAAGCCGCCTGTCGCGTCCCACACTCGTTGACCCCCGCCTGTTCCGGTCGGTCCACTTCCGGTTGGGCGTCTCCGGGCAGCTGCTGCAGCAGATCGCGCTCGGCGGCGCGATGATCACGCTGCCCATCTATCTTCAGATGGTGCTCGAGTACAACGCCCTGGAGGCCGGCCTGTCCTTGGCCCCGCTGTCGCTGAGCATGTTCGCGGTGTCCGCGCTCGCCGGCCGACGAGCCGCGAACCGGCGCCCGAGCGGGATCATCCGGTTCGGCTTCCTGCTCCTGGCGGCGGGGCTGACGGCCGTCGTGCTCGTGGTGCCGCGCGGTGACTCGGGCTGGGCGCTGGCCGTGCCGCTGCTCGTCACCGGCTCCGGCCTCGGGCTGTTGGTCTCGCAGCTCAACAACTTCACCCTGGCGCCGATCTCGGAGGAGCGGGTCAGCGAGGCCTCCGCGGTGAACTCGGCCGCGGGCTCCTTCGGTCTGTCCTTCGGCCTGGCCTTCGCGGGTGCGGTCATGCTGGCCGCGCTCTCGGTCGCCTTCACCCAGGAGACGCAGGCGAGCAAGGTGCTGCCGCCGGACTCGAAGGACCAGGTGGCCAGCGCGCTGGAGGACGATGCCGAGGTGATGAGCAACACCCAGCTCGAGGAGCAGCTGGTCGGTCAGCCGCCGGCGGTCAAGGCGGAGATCATCCGCATCAACACCGACGTACGACCCCTCGCACTGCAGATCGGCCTGGTCGTGCCGATCGTGAGCGCGCTCAGCGGCCTGGTGATCTCCTTCCGGATGGTGCGACTGCCCGATCTCAAGCCGTCCTCGGACACCGAGGGGCTGTTGGGCGGGTGACGGCGGCGCCGAGTCTGCCTGTGAGGGGCGGGGCCGGCTCAGTGCAGGGCGAGCTTGAGCAGAGCCACCAGGATGCCGACGCCTGCGCCGCCGCAGGCGCATGCCAGCCGGCCGCCGGGGCCGAGTCCGCCGCGCGCACCGGCCAGGTAGCTGTAGACCGCCAGCAGCGCGACGGTCGCGGCCAGAGCCGTCCACGCGGCGGTGCGCAGCTCGGCTCCGCCGAGCCGGCAGATGAGCAGGACCACGAGCGGGAGGATCGAGGCGCCCAGGATCGGGACAGTCGCGCGCAGCGCATGCCGGAAGGCTTCGACCGGGTGGTGGCGGTGCGTCAGCGAGCTGCCGATCGTGACCGCGTGGAGGTGGGCGACCCAGTACACGGCGACGGTGCCGAGGATCGCGAAGCAGAGCTCCGCCGTGGAGCCGACATGGCCGGCGGCGTAGGCGATGGCCGCGGCGCACACGACCGTGCCGGTGATGGCCCCCTCTCCGCCGGTGACGAGCCCGAGTGGGTCGCGACGCGGCTCGGCGGCCACCGCGCTAGCTTCCGAAGGTGTCGAGGAGGGTCTCGCGCTCGGCCGGGGTCAGGTTGGTGTGGATCAGCGTCTTGTCACGGAAGTGGAACCGCTCGCCGAGCCGGTCCAGGTCCGCGCCCTCGGTGACCAGGAAG
Organism: Nocardioides sp. AN3; assembly: GCF_054653495.1. Classification (NCBI taxonomy): domain Bacteria; kingdom Bacillati; phylum Actinomycetota; class Actinomycetes; order Propionibacteriales; family Nocardioidaceae; genus Nocardioides; species Nocardioides sp. AN3. The sequence continues at coordinate 9,022 of NZ_BAAIGC010000018.1, read as the reverse complement.
AGCGCCGAGGACCCCGGCGTGACCTCGCTGCGGATCCGCTCCAGGTCGTCCTTGGTGATGCCCGTGCCCTGCGTCGCCTTGCTCGCGAGCCCGATGCCCACGCCCACGGCCACGCCCACGACCGGGACCGTGAGGAGCGCCCCTCCCAGGAAGCCCCAGAGGGCACCCCAGGCGGCACCCCGCTTCGGGTCGTCGTGCGCATGGTCGATGCGAGGCTGGTCCTCGCCCTCGGGCCAGACGACGACGGCATGGTCGACGATCGTGACCAGCCCTTCGGACGCCGCCTGCTTGAGCACCTTCGTCGCGCGCTGAGCGCCGGTCGGGTCTGCGAACTTCCACACGGTGAGTGTCGTCATGTGCGTCTCCTCCTTGATGCTGACTGACAGTCGAATGTGGCGACCCGGTCCTGCCGCCGGCCACCTCGGGACGGGCTCATGTCGGAAGGGCTGGGGTGGGGACGGGCTCAGGAGCGGTCTCGACCACCGCGGGGGCGCCGCGTCGCCGCAGGACGAGCTTGATGACCTCTTCGACGACCACGAGTGTGGCGGCGAGGCCGACGCAGACGCTCCACTGACCGAAGGTCAGGCCTGTGGTGTCGAAGATGCGCTGCAGGAAGCCCAGAGCAGTGATGGCGATGATCGCCAGCAGCGCGAGGCCATAGCGCCGCAGCTGGGTCAGCGCCGGGATCGCGTCTCGGTCGAGGATCGTGTTGCGCTGGTCCCGGCTGAGCAGAGCACCGGCCAGGTGGAACAGTGACAGTGTCGTCAGCAGCATCGTGGCGGCCACGACGGGGCCGTCCTGATCGTGGCCGATCTGGTAGGCGACGAGCGCCCCGACGGTCATCACGGCGCCCTGGGCGCAGAGCCTGACCCAGTTGGCCGTCGTCAGCACGGGCGCCCCGACGGGCCGCGGCGGCCGCCCCATCAGGCCGCGGGCGGGTTCGTCGAAGCCGAGGGCGATTGCCAGGGGGATGTCGACGACCATGTTCAGCCACAGGATCTGCAGCGGGTTCAGCGGCGTGCCGTTGGCGATGCCGAAGATGCCGGCACCGATGAAGATGGCGATGTAGGCCACGAGAGTCGACATCTGGAAGCGCAGATACTTGAGCAGGTTGTCGTAGAGCGTGCGACCGTAGGAGACGGCGCCCACGATCGTGGCGAAGTTGTCGTCGGTCAGGATCATGACCGCGGCCTCCTTGGAGACCTCGGTCCCGGTGATGCCCATGGCGACACCGATGTCGGCCGACTTCAGGGCCGGTGCGTCGTTGACCCCGTCTCCGGTCATCGCCACCACATTGCCCTTGCGCTGGAGCAGGCGGACCAGACGCACCTTGTCCTCCGGCGCCACCCGCGCCACGACGCCGATGTCGTCCAGCTCGGTGAGAAGCTGCTCATCCGACATGGCGGCGAACTGCGCGCCGGTCACCGCCCTGCCCTCGATGCCGAGCTCGGTCGCGATGGCGGCCGCCGTCGTCGCGTGGTCGCCGGTGATCATCCGGACCCGGATTCCAGCGCTGCGACACTCCTTGATGGCCGCCCTCGCCTCGGCACGTGGCGGGTCGACGATCCCGACCATCGCGAGCAGGGTGAGGTCGATGACGTCGTCGAACAGGTTCCCCGCACCGGTCCATCCGGCCGCGTCGAAGTCGCGCTGGGCGACGACCATGACGCGCTCACCAGCATTGGCGATCCGGTCGTTGGCCTCGAGTGCGAGATGCCGGTTGGCGTCGGTGATCGCGACGAGGGTCCCGTCGGGGTTCCGGATGCTGGTCGCACGGGCGATCAGCACGTCGGGCGCACCCTTGACGTAGCAGCGCACGACCGGCCGTCCGGCGTCGTCGGTCATCTCGTGGAACGTCGCCATGAACTTGTAGTCGGAGTCGAAGGGCACCTCGGCGACACGGGGCAGGGCTGCGCGGGTCTCGGCGAGGTCGAGGCCGCCCTTGGCGCCGAGCACGATCAGCGCTCCCTCGGTCGGGTCGCCGATGAGGTTGTCTCCGTCGAGCACGGCGTCGGCGCACAGGACCATCGGCAGCAGGTAGGGGTCGAGGTCGAAGCGCTCGCCGCCGACGTGGCTGATCTCGCCCGTCGTGCTGTAGCCCTCGCCGGAGACGGTGAACCGGTTGCGGCCGGGGATCACCAGCTCGCGCGCGGTCATCTTGTTGAGCGTGAGGGTGCCGGTCTTGTCCGAGCAGATCGCCGAGGTCGACCCGAGGGTCTCGACGGCGGGCAGTCGTTTGACGATCGCGTTGCGGCGGGCGATCTCGCGTGTGCCCATGGACAGCAGCGCGGTCACCACGGCCGGAAGGCCGGTTGGGATCGCGGCCACCGCCAGTGCGACCCCGGTGACGAAGAGCTCGTCGAAGTTGTCGCCCCGGGCCAGGCCGAGCAGGACCACGATCACCAGCGCCAGACCGGCGATCGTCGCGATGATGCGCGACAGCCCATCGAGCTGCTTCTGCAGGGGGGTCTTGCCAGCTTCGGTCTTCGACAGCATGTCGGCGATGTGGCCGATCTCGGTGCCCATGCCCGTCGATGTCACGATCAGCTCGCCGCGCCCCCGGGTGACCGACGTGTTCATGTAGGCCATGCAGGTCCGGTCACCGAGCGGCACCTCGGTGCCTGGCACCGGGTCCGTCGACTTGGCGACCGGCAGGCTCTCGCCGGTGAGGGCCGCCTCCTCGATCTCCAGGCTCGCGGCCACGCAGACCCGCGCGTCGGCCGGGACGCGGTTGCCGGCCTCGACCAGGACGACATCACCCGGGACGAGCTCCGCGGCATCGATCTCGATGGCCTGTCCGTCGCGCCTGACGCGGGCGATGCTGCGCATCATCTGGGCGAGCGCCTTGACGCTCTCCTCGGCCTTCGCCTCCTGGCGCAGGCCGATCACGGCGTTGAAGACGGTCAGGCCGGCAAGCACGACGGTCGTCCCGACCTCGCCCGAGACCAGCTGGTTGACGACGGCCGCGACGACGAGGATGACCTGCATGAAGTCCTCGTACTGGCGCAGGAACGCGCGCCAGCCCGGCTCGCGTGCGCCTTCGGCCAGCCGGTTGGGACCCACCGACTCCAGCCGCGACCGCGCCTCGGCGGCGGAGAGCCCGACCGACGGATCGACGCCCAGCGCGTGCGCGACCGTGGAGGCGTCGTTGCCGACCGGGTCGAGATCCGGGGAGGGCAGGGTGTGGTCGGCGTTGCGCGTCGACATCGGCGGCTCCCTTCTCAGGCGCTGCCCCTGAGGGCGTCGCTTCCCTGGTCTCGATCCTCGGGTGGCCGGGGGTGGGCGAACGCCACCCGCCGAGGGGTGGGGCGCAGGCTTCCGCTCAGTCCCACCCGCCCGCGGGTGGTGTCTTCCGGCGGGCTGACGTGTCACGGTCGAGGCAACGACGATCCGCGAGCGACGACCGGAGGGAACGGCGATGACCGACCAGATGAGCGAGGATCAGGATGTGACGAGCCGGGACAGCGGCGAGGACATCGCGGTGGGGCCGATCGACTATCTCGCTGTCGAGTTCCCCGGTGGCGAGCTGACGGGCGAGGCGCTGGCCGAGCTGGTGAGCCTCGTCGACCGAGGGATCATCCGGATCCTCGATCTGCGTGTCGCCAAGGTCGACGCGAACGGTGACTTCACTGTGGTCGAGATCGCGGACCTCGATGGTGACGGGACACTCGACCTGGCCGTGTTCGCCGGCGTCCATTCGGGTCTGCTCGACGACGAGGACGTCGCGGCCAGCGCGTCGCTGGTCGGGGCCGGGAACGCCGTCGGCGTGGTGCTCTACGAGAACACGTGGGCGGCGCCGTTCGTCGGCGCGCTGCGGCGGCGGGGCGCCGAGGTCATCGCCAGCGGGCGCATCCCGGCGGCCGACGTCATCGCGATGCTCGAGGCGCTGGAGGCCGACGAGGGGTCGGAGGCGGCGGAGTAGGGAGCGACAGTGCAGAGCCGACCGAGACTGAGCAGATATGAGAAGGCACACGAGGAGGACAGCATGGGACTGATCGGAGGCATGGCGCGCACCGCGGTCGTCGCCGGGACGGCCACGGCCGTGTCAAACCGCGTCTCTCGCCGTCAGGCGGGCCGCTGGGCTCAGCAGGACGCATACCAGGCACAGCAACAGCAGCAGGCGTACGCCGAGCAGCAGGCCTACAGCCAGCCACAGGTGCAGTACGTCCAGGCTCCGCCCCCGCCCGCGGAGGACACCAGCACCGAGGACATGATCGCCCAGCTGGAGAAGCTCGGTCGCCTGCGCGACAGCGGCGTCCTCAGCGACGCGGAGTTCGAGGCGCAGAAGGCGCGGATCCTCGCCGGGTGAGCCCTGCCGGGTGAGGGAAGGTGGACGGGTGCGCCTCCCCGACGTGGTCAGCCGTGGGGGAGGAGGCGCATCCGACGGGCGGAGGTCACGGCCTGCGAGCGCGAGTCGGCACCCAGTTTGCGGTAGATGCCCCGGAGGTGGAACTTCAGGGTGTTCTGCGAGACATAGAGCTCAGAGGCGATCTCGGTGAGCGTCAGGCGGCTGGGGAGCAGCCTGAGCACGTCGCGCTCGCGCTCGGTCAGCCGCTCGACGGGCAGTTGCGGGTCTTGGCCGGTCCAGGTGGGGACCAGCGCGTGGCGCAGGCGGTCCATCCAGCCATCGGGGACGCGCCAGGCTGCCCGTTCGACGATCTCGATCACCGGGGCGCCCTCGAACGCGACCGTGCGGATCATCCCGTGGCCGGCGGCGGTCTCCAGGCTGCCCGCGACCGCCTGCTCGGCGTCGTCGCGGTGGCGCACCGCCAACGCCCGGCCGAGCACGAGCCCCGCGACGACCTGATGGCGGGCGCAGCGGGGTGCGGCGCGGCGTACCGCCTGCGCGGCATCCTCGTGCCGTCCCAGGGCCAGATCGATCTTCGCCTCGCAGACCGGGCCCCAGAAGGGGTCCGAGACGTGCGCGACCCACCGGATCGCCGTGGCGGGGTCGTCAGAGGCGAGCGCCACGTCGACGCCGGCCCGGGCCACGAGCGCAGAGGGCGCGACCTCATCCGCCGCGGTGGCCCGGCCGAGGTGAGCCGAGACCGTTGAGGCGAGTCCGGCGTGCAGTCGCTCGGCCTCGTCGAGGTGAGCCGCTGCGGCGACGGTGTCGCCGGCGTCCATGCGCTGACGCAGGAGCTCCAGGCGCGCGACCAACTGCAGGACCGGGTCCGGGTACGTCGGGATCTCGGCGAGCCCGTCGAGGATGGTGCGGGCCGCCTCCCGGCGGTCCACCTCGCGGGCCACGACCGCGTCGGCGAGCGTCAGCTGGACGTTCGCCCGTCCGTAGGGTCCGCTCGCGGTCGCCTCTCGTGCCCCGTCTGCGACTCGGGCGGCTTCGCGCGGGTGCCCCGCCAAGGCCAGTCCGAGGGCCCGCGTGCTCTCGAAGAACCATCGGCTGGCCGGGTCCTTGAGACAGGCCGCCCAGGCCTGACCGACAGCGGGCTGGCGGTCGTCCCACCTCTCGTCGAGGGCGGTGCCGCAGGCGACCATCCGCCACCCGAAGCGGTCGAGCGGCTCGCCGACGGCCGTCTCGATCTGGCCGCTGAGCGCTCGGGCGGCCCCATCGGCGGCGTCGCGCCAGTCGGCCCGCAGCCAGGACGCGACGGCGTCGAGCGTCCGCAGCCGCGACGACGAGCCCTCCCGAAGAGCCGGAGAGGACTCCGCCACTGACAGGGCGTCGACGAAGGCGCCCGCCCCGGCGGGCAGCCGGCACCAGACGTAGCGGATCGCGTCGTCGGGACTGGCCGAGGCGAGCTCGGCGGGAAGACGACCGATCGCGTCGGCCGCGCGGTCCACGTGACCCGAGTCCAGCAGGGCGAGCGTGAGCTCGGACAGGACTCGGAGGGCGTCGGTGGGGCGCTGGGCCGCGAGCCAGTGCTCGAGCGCCGAGACCTCGTCGCCGAGGCTCTCGAACCATTGAGCGGCACGCGCGTGCTGTTTGCGGAGACCGTCCGGCTGCCGGCGGTGCAGCCTCGCCGTCAGCATCTCCCGCACGAGGCTGTGCACCTCGAACCAGCCGCCCTGGAGAGCCGTGAGGAAGAGGCCGGCCGCCTCTGCCTCGTCCAGCAGGTCACCGGCGTCGGCCCGCTCGGTCAGCGCCTCCGCCAACCCGTAGTTGATGCGACCCACGACGGCCGTGGCGTGGAGGAGCTCGACGAGCTCCGCGCGCTCGGACTGCAGCACCTCCTCCCAGAGGTACTCCTCGACCAGCCGCTCGGCGACGTAGTCCTCGAGGGGCGGCTCCGGGCGCACGGCGGCGTCGCGGACGGCCGGCGCAGCCGTGAACCGGTGCGACCGGATCGCGAGCGCCGTCAGCTGGAGTGCCGCGGCCCATCCGTTTGCGCGCTCCACGGCCGCGGCCATCTCGTCGGCGGCGAGACCGGGGCAGAGTGCGGTCAGGAGGGAGGCGGACTCCACCTCGGAGAAGCGGAGTGTCGCGAAGTCGATGTCAGCGAGGTCGCCGCTCACGCGCAGGCGGTCGACGGGCAGCGGCGGCCGGCGCCGGCTGAGGAGAAGGAGCTGCAGCCACGGCGGCCGCCGATCGACGAAGGAGGCGAGCGCGGCCTGAGCAGCAGGGTCGTCGCCGACCCGGTCGACGTTGTCCAGCACCAACGTCGCGGCTCTGCCCCCGCGAGGCGAGGCGGCGTCGGCGGAGGCGAGATCGAGGGCAGTGGCCAGCGATGAGGAGAGCTCCGTCGCGCTGCGGTCGGCGGCGTCGAGGGTCAGCCAGCCGCAGGCGCGGCCTGAGCGCACCACCCAGTCGGCGGCGAGCACCGTCTTCCCCGCCCCCGCCGGTGCGACGATCGCCGCGATCGGGTAGTCGGCGAGGTCGTCGAGGAGCGCCTCGAGGCGGGGTCGGGCCACGAAGTGTCGCGGGCGCGTCGGTGGCCGGAACTTCGCCTGGTAGAAGGGTGCGTCGAGCCGACCGTCACGACCCGTCGACACAGGGTGCATGCGGGCGGTGTTCATCGTCGCCTCCGGCGGCCGGGACGTAGGGGTCGCGGTCATGATCCGTCGGCGCACGAGCCGGGACACCACCTGAATCGGGTGGCGCCGAGGGCACCGGCCTCGTCGCGAGCAGGCAGCCTCGGCTCATCGGGCGGCGCGTGACCTCACTAGGCTGGGGCGGAACCGAACCCCTTCGACCCTGTGACTGGAAGGCCCGTCGTGCCGATCGACCCGACCCTGCTGGACGACCTCGAGTGGCGCGGCCTGATAGCGCACTCCACCGACCGCGACGCACTCGCGGAGGCGCTCGCCGCGGGGAGTGTCAGGTTCTACGTCGGCTTCGACCCGACAGCGCCGAGCCTGCACATGGGCAACCTGTTGCAGATCGTGACGGCGATGCGGCTGCAGCGCGCCGGCCACACGCCGTACGCGCTCGTCGGAGGGGCGACGGGCATGATCGGCGACCCGCGCGACTCGGGGGAGCGCACGCTCAACTCGCTCGACACGGTCAAGGACTGGGTCGAGCGGGTACGCCGCCAGATCGAGCCGTTCCTGGCGTTCGAGGGTGAGAACGCAGCGACGATGGTGAACAACTACGAGTGGACCGCGCCGCTCTCGGTGATCGACTTCCTCCGCGACATCGGCAAGCACTTCCCCGTCAACCGGATGCTGGCCCGGGAGACGGTGCGGCGTCGCCTCGAGAGCGGGATCAGCTTCACGGAGTTCTCCTACGTGCTGCTTCAGTCGATGGACTTCCTCAACCTGTTCCGCGACCACGGCGTGACGCTCCAGTTCGGCGGCTCCGACCAATGGGGCAACCTCACCGGCGGGGTGGAGCTGATCCGCCGGGCTGACGGCGGCGTCGCGCATGCGTTCGCGACGCCGTTGATCACCAAGGCCGACGGCACGAAGTACGGCAAGACCGAGGGCGGTGCGCTCTGGCTCGACCCCGAGATGATGTCGCCCTACGCGTTCTACCAGTTCTGGCTGAACGTCGAGGACGAGAAGGTCGGCGAGCTGCTGCGGGCGTTCACCTTCTTGCCACGTGGCGAGATCGAGGACCTGGAGACGACGCAGGCGGAGAAGCCGTTCCTGCGTGCCGGCCAGCGTGCCCTGGCCGAGCAGATGACGACGCTGGTGCACGGCGAGGCCGAGACCCGACATGCGCGGGAGGCGGCCGCGGCCCTCTTCGGGGGCGGCGAGCTCACCGGCATCAACACCGCGACCCTCGCCGCCGCGCTGCGCGAGGCGGGCGCCGTCACACTCAGCAGAGGGGCGTCCCTGCCCTCGGTCGTCGACCTGCTGGTCGACTCCGGGCTCGCCTCCAGCAGGGGAGACGCCCGTCGCACCATCACCGAGGGTGGCGCCTACGTCAACAACGTGCGCGTCGAGGACGCCGAGGCGGTGCTCGACGAGGGTGACCTGCTCGGTGGCACCTGGGTCGTGCTGCGGCGCGGCAAGAAGCGGTTCGCGGGCGTCGAGCTCGCCTGACCGGGCGCGACGGCGCCAGAAACCGCCTGTGACCTGGGGAGATGGCAGCCGCGCGCCGTCGATTTGTGTGGCCTGTCCTGGTCGTCTATTGTTCTCCGGGTCGCCAACGGAGCGGCGGGCAGCAAGATCATGAGATCGGGCTGCCGGCCCCGAGGCGGCCACCTCCTCAACACTTCCACCCGGTTGGCGTGTGCGCGCACGAGCGGCCACAAGATCCGGACGAAAGTGCTGCGGAAAACGAAGAGGGAATGCGCCGATTAGGCCGCCTGAACTCTTCACCGATAAAGTGTGAATCACTGCAGCGAAAAGCGAAAGCGCCGAATTGACAAGGCGAAGACGCAATCAGCTAAAGTACGAAACACGAAGCCGGAGCGCGAAACGCCGAATTGACAAAGGCGCGAAACGATCCGGTAAGATTAAGTCAGATGAGCCCCGCAGGGGAGAGCGAAGAGCTCGAACCACGGTGCGCGTGTGATTCTTGAGAACTCAACAGTGTGTCATAGTCGACGAATTAGTTTGTTATGCCCCGTCTTCCATGTTAGTGGTTGATGGTTTCTTTGACAATTGATTCTGGCAA
>NZ_BAAIGC010000017.1:0-108381 GCF_054653495.1 Nocardioides sp. AN3 | reverse complement strand
CAGACATCGGATCCACGGAGGCTCACAGCTGTGTGTGGAGTTGCTGGTTCGTAGCGGGACGTTCACCTTGCCGTTGACGCTGGATGGGCGAGTTCGTCGGCCACAGCGCAGCCTTCGCTGAGGCCAACCTCGTCCATCCGGATGGTGACGCGGGCGCCATCGACCTGCGGAACGACGAGAGTGGGATGGCCACCGGCAGCAAGCTCGTCCGCGAATGCTTCGCGCAGACCGACAAGCCGTTCCCAGTCGGCCAGCCAGGCGGTGGCCGGTTGGTCGTTCTGAAGACGGTCCGACCCGACCGCACGGATCTTCGCGACCATCATGGTGATTGCCGCATCCTGGACGCGTATTGCCGTCGCGACATCAGTCGGCGAGGCAGCGGCCGCTGGCGCCGCGTCTCGAACGGAGCGGGCCATCTGCTCGCACGCAGGGTCCGCCACGTTGATCACAGCCGGGTCATCGAGTACGCCAAGGTGATCGGCGCTCGTATAACGATGGAGGATGACGCCGACTCCGACCAGTCCGCCGACGATGAGGATGCCGACGACGCTGATCACGACAGGCAGTGCGCGCGATGGACGCAGCTCCGGTCGAGGCGGGAGCGGTGGCGCGCGAGGCGGATCCCATCCGCGAAAGGTCACGAGCGAAGCATGACGGATTACTCGTCATCCCAGGACGGAGAGGCCGAATTGTGACCAGACTTGCGGTGTGAGAGGCCCCTGCCGAGAAGGTGAACCCATGTCATCGCGGCAGACGTCCCGTTGTGCGCGCCCTGTCGCGGCGGTGTGAGGCACTTGGAGCGTCGAGCGGGCCGCGGCTCCGGTTGATGACCTTGGCCTCCTCTCCCTCACTGCGAAGGCGGGCCAGAGCGATGTTCGGGCTGCTCGGGTGAACGAGTAAGCGCCGCCTGTCGGTCACGCGTCCACATGCCCAGCCGCCAACCGCCCAACGCCGCGAGAACCAAGACGCCGAAAACCCGAAGCCGGAGAACGCGTGCGTCGAAGTCGTCAAAGGCGAAGACCTCCGCGACGAAGAACAACGCGCCCCCGAAGGGAACCAGGAACTGGGAAGGCGTCACCGGTCGCCGCACCGCAAAGCTTAGGTTCACACGGGGAACCATACGGCCGTGGGCGCGGGAATCGTCGGACAGGAGCGGATGCGGGCCGCGCGAAGCTCCTGTCCGCACATGGGATCTGGTAATTCGGCCCGACGGAAACGCGGCGGCATGGGACACAATGGCATGGCCGTCAGTGGCGACGCCTTGGTGCGCGAGCAGTCAATCAGACCAGGCGTCGACGTCGGCCTCGAGGTCGCCGAACTTTCTCACCAACCTCAGCGAGTGATCGCCGATCATCCGTGTGAAGCCGTAATACTCATAGAAGGTCGCTGCCTCGTCGTCGAGCGCGTCGACCACGAGGTAGCGAGCTCCCAAGTCGCGACTGACACTCAGAACACGCTGAAACACGTCATAGAGCAACTGGCCGCCGAGTCCGCGACCATGGAGTGACCGGTCAAGTGCCAGCTTTCCGAGCAGTATCGACGGAATCTTGTCCGGCATTCCTCGGTGGAGACGACGCGGTAGGTCCTCGGCCACGATCTCGTGCGCGGAGAGTGTGAAGTAGGCGCACACCGCGGCGTCGCCGTTGTTGTGCCACACGAAGACCTGCGCGATCCGCTTCGCTTGTGCCGTCTTGGCATGCTCGATCAACCAACGATCGAGCGAGGGCTTGCCAGAAGTGAACGCATCGGTCGAAAACTCGTCCGAGAACTGGGTGGAGATGAACTCGATCACAGGCTACGTCTGCTTGAAGGCCCGCTGGGATCTCGCGACACGCCGCATTGCTTCATTCGGCCTGGGCGGTTCGCTGAGGGCTTTGAAGAGCGAATCAAAATAGTCGCTGGGGACAACGGATGCTCGCGCCAATACGTCCTCGGCCCTTGCTTCGGCCGCGGCGAGAACGAAGTCTGTCAGCGTTTCGTTCTCGACTTCTGCCGCGTAGCGAAGTCGCTGCTCGACTTCCGCGCGGACGCGGAAGTGCAGTCGTTCGGTTGCGGGTCGTTCCGTCCGTGTCATCCTGTCAACACCCCCTCTGTACGCCAACTGTACACACGGCAGGGAAGATCGTCCACGGCTTTCTTTAGTCGGCCGGCCGACACGGCATGGCAACGGTGCAGTGCGTCACTCTGGGCGCGATGGGCGCCCAGCTGCCGTCGCTATCAGTTGCCTGACCAACGACTCAGCGCATGTTGCCGGCTCAGCAACGCTTGTTGATGCGGATGCGTCCGGGTCGCAGGCGGGTGACGATGTAGTCGGGATGGTCGGCGAGCGTGTGGTGGCGGGGGCAGAGGAGGGCGCCGTCGGCGACGTTGGTGGGGCCGCCTTCGCTCCAGGCAATGAGGTGATGGGCGTCGCTGCCGATCCCGGGACGAGTGCAGTGCTGCACGGCGCAGGTGCCGTCTTGTTGGATCAGCATCGCCAGTCGCAGCTTCTTCGGGTGCAGCCGCCGTTTGCGGCCCAAGTCGAGGACCTCCCCGTCCCCGCCCATCACGGCGGGGATGATGCCAGCTTGGGCGGCGAGCTGGCGGGCCAGGCCGGGGCTGATCTGGTGGCCGGTGTCCAGGTGCGCGGCACGCAGGCCACCCATCAAGGTGGCCAGGTCCATCATCACCACCACAGTCGGGTCCGAGCCGCCGAGCTTCGGCAGCTTGCCGGTGGGGATCCGGTCGATCAGCTCGATGAAGGCATGACCGCGCCGCTCCTCGGCCCCCAGCTTCGCGCCGGTCTCGGGGTCCTTCTCGGCGATGGGGTCGGGCCGGTTGGGATTGAGGATCGACTCGAGCATCCGTTGCAGCTTGACCCCGGACATCAGCGGGATTCGAAAGGCTCCTTCGGTGGTGGCGGTCTGCTCGTTGTGCCGCAGCCGGAAGAACGCCTCGCGTGCGGCCTTGGCCTCGGCACGGGCCAGCTGCTCGGCCAGGCGCTGGTCGGCGCCCTCGGGATCGATGACCTCCTCCAGGTGCGCGGCCAGCCGGCGCAGCGCCTGGGTGTCGTGCACGTGGGCTTCACCGGCCAGGTGGGTCTCGGCCTGCTCGCGCAGCACCGGGTCGACCTCGACGGGCAGCGCGTCGACGGCCTCGACGACGACCGCCGCGGAGGCGACCGGGAACGACCCCGCCGCCAGCGCCTCAGCGGTGAGGGGGTGCTGCTCGAGCGCGCGGGCGAGCTTGACCTGGCGCCGCCCGTCGGGCGGCGCCAGCCGGGCGTGCTCGCGCAGCCATGCCACCATGTGGGGCTGGGCGTCATGAGTGGCCACGTCGGACCGGTCGGCCTGGGCCAGCAGGGCCAGCTTCAACCGGGCCAGGCGCGCCTCCGCGGCGTAGGCCTCCCTCAACGACTCCGACAGCTCCTCAGGACTCAACGCCCACAGGGTCTCAGTGCCGACCTGATCCAGCACCTCACCCAGCCGGCCGGTGAACCGGTGGACCTGATGCGACCGCGTCGAGACGGGCCGACGGGGTGGCTCCGGAGAAGGAGAGGTCATCAGGGCTCCACGGACAGCAGACGGACAAGTCAGCAGATCGACGTGGAGGGACCGGCGAACCGGGACGACCTGAATGTATTAGAACACATATTCGATTCGATTGGCAAGAGGAAGCCGGAAAGTTCGGGAGTTCACCGCGACGCAATCCGATGCTCCTGCGCGCCTGACAGACTGACGACATGAGCCGGCCGTCACTGACCCCTGGTGCACTTGGACCGCTGGCCCGGGACGCGGCCTTGGCGGCGATGACGGGGAGCGCGGGCGAGGCGGAGCTCGACGTGCTGGTCGTGGGCGGTGGCGTCGTCGGGGCGGGCGTCGCGCTCGACGCTGTCACCCGTGGGCTCTCAACGGGGCTCCTCGAGCAGCGCGACCTCGCCTCAGGGACGAGCAGTCGCAGCTCAAAGCTGATCCATGGCGGACTGCGCTACCTCGAGATGATGGACTTCGCCCTCGTCCGTGAGGCGCTCACCGAGCGTGGCCTGCTGCTCACCCATCTGGCTCCGCACCTGGTCCGGCCGGTGCCGTTCCTCTACCCGCTCACCCATCGGGGCTGGGAGCGCGCGTACGTCGGCGCCGGGCTGGCGCTGTACGACGGCATGGCCGCGCTCGGCCGGATCGGACACGGAGGGGGCGCCGGGCTGCCACGTCACCGGCATCTGACGCGGCGCGGCGTCGCGCGGATCGCGCCGGACTTCCGCGCCGAGACGGTGACCGGCGCGCTCCAGTACTTCGACTGCCAGGTCGACGACGCCCGACTCGTGACGACGATCGCCCGCACGGCCGCGCGGCATGGCGCTCACATCGCCACCCGCGTCCGCGTCACCGGGTTTCTCCGCGAGGGCGAGCGTGTCGTGGGTGTGACGGCCCGCGACCTGGAGGCCGGGCCTGGTCTGGACCTCGAGATCAGGGCACGGGTGGTCGTGAACGCCGCCGGCGTCTGGACCGACGAGATCCAAGAGATGGTCGGCGGTCGGGGCGCGCTGCATGTGCAGGCCTCCAAGGGCGTCCACCTCGTCGTGCCGCGCGACCGGATCCGCAGCGAGTCCGGCTTCATCGTGCGCACCGAGACGTCCGTCCTCTTCGTCATCCCGTGGGGGCGGCACTGGATCATCGGGACCACCGACACGGACTGGAACCTCGACAAGGCGCACCCGGCCGCGTCCAGGGCCGACATCGACTACATCCTCAGCCACGTCAACGCCATCCTGCGCGAGCCCCTCGACCATGAGGACGTCGAGGGCGTGTATGCCGGTCTCCGCCCGCTCCTCGCCGGGGAGTCCGAGCCGACCAGCAAGATCAGCCGCGAGCACACCGTGGTCACGCCCGTGCCGGGGCTCGTCATGATCGCCGGCGGCAAGCTGACGACGTACCGCGTGATGGCCAAGGACGCCGTGGATGCCGCCGGGCACAGCCTGCGCGCGACCACGAACGTGACGCTGCGCGAGTCGATCACCGACAAGGTGCGGCTGCTCGGCGCTGACGCCTATGAGGCCCGCGCCAACCAGCGGGTCCTGCTCGCCCGGCGTTCGGGGCTGCATGTCGCTCGGATCGACCACCTGCTCGGGCGGTACGGCGGCATGATCGACGAGATCCTCGATCTCATCGCCGAGCGCAGGACGCTCGGCGCCCCGCTGGCCGGTGCGGAGGACTACCTGGCCGCCGAAGTGGTCTACGCCGTGACCCACGAGGGGGCGAGGCATCTCGACGACGTCCTCACGCGGCGCACGCGCATCTCGATCGAGACCTTCGACCGTGGCGTCTCGGCCGCCCCGGGCGTCGCCCGGCTGATGGCGGCTGAGCTGGGCTGGTCGCCCGAGACACTGCGCGACGAGATCGACCACTACCTCCGCCGCGTCGAGGCGGAGCGTCAGTCCCAGCTCATGGCGACCGACCAGGAGGCGGACGAGGCGCGCGTGAAGGTGACCGACATTGTGTGACCTACGGGCGGCGGCCGCCGTAAAAGTTCCTGCGACTCGTGTCACGGAAATAGTGCTACCAACGGGTAGTCGAGGGCAGATCGGTCACCTAGTCTCGGAGCATGTCCGCTTCTGACCCCGACAACCGTCCCCTCGTCGAGGGTCCGCGCGACCCGGAGCACGACGCGACGGCGTCGTACGCCCTGGAGCCCGGCTATGTCGCGGCGCTCACCGACCGGATCGTCGCGAGCTCGGGGGAGACCCATGAGGTGCTCTCGCCGATCGATGGGGCACCGCTCGCGCATGTGCCGCAGTCCAGCGAGGCCGACATCGTCGAGGCGTTCGCGCGTGCCCGTCGGGCGCAGGAGCGGTGGGCGCGGGCGTCGTACGCCCACCGTCAGGAGCTGCTGCTGCGACTGCACGACCTCGTGCTCGACCGGCAGGCCGAGATCATGGACCTCATCGTGCTGGAGTCCGGGAAGGCGCGGAAGCACGCGTTCGACGAGCCGCTGCACATCGCGCTGACGGCGCGGTACTACGGACGGACGCTCGCGAAGCTCCTCGAGGCGGAGCGCAAGCCGGGGGTGTTCCCGGCCTTCACGCGCGTCGACGTCAACCATGTCCCGAAGGGCGTCGTCGGCGTCATCTCGCCATGGAACTATCCCTTCACGATGGCACTGTGCGACGGGCTCGCCGCCATCGCCGCCGGCAACGCGGTGGTGGCCAAGCCGGATGCCCAGACCATGCTCAGCGCGCTGCTCGGCGCCGAGCTCATCGAGGAGGCCGGCTTCCCGCGCGACCTCTGGCAGGTCGTCGCCGGACCCGGCCCGCGGGTCGGCGGCAGCATCGTCGAGAAGGCCGACCATGTGTGCTTCACCGGCTCGACCGCCACCGGCCGGATGATCGCCCACGGATGCGCCGAGCGGCTCATCGGCTGCTCCCTCGAGCTCGGCGGCAAGAACCCGATGCTGGTCCTCGCCGACGCCGACATCGAGCGCGCCGCCGAGGGCGCCGTGCGCGCCGTCTTCTCCAACGCAGGCCAGCTCTGCGTCTCGATCGAGCGCCTCTTCGTCGCCGACGCCCTCTACGACCGGTTCGTCGACCGCCTCGTCTCGCGGGTCGAGGCGCTCTCACTCGGTGCGGGCCTGTCGTGGGACATCGACATGGGGCCGCTCGTCAGCCAGGACCAGCTGGACAGGGTGACCGCGCACGTCGAGGACGCCATCGACAAGGGCGCTCGGGTGCTCACCGGCGGGCGGGCGCGGCCGGACCTGGCGCCGTACTTCTTCGAGCCGACGGTGCTCGAGGGCGTCACCCCCGAGATGACGTGCTTCGGCCAGGAGACGTTCGGGCCCGTCGTCAGCCTCTACCGCTTCGGTGACGAGGCCGACGCGATCGCGCGAGCGAACGAGGGTGAGTACGGCCTCAACGCCTCGATCTACAGCCAGGACGGCGCCCGGGCCCGCGGGATCGCCCGGCAGGTCAAGGCAGGCACGGTCAACGTCAACGAGGCGTTCGGCGCGACCTTCGCCAGCCTGGCGGCGCCGATGGGCGGCATGCGCTCCTCGGGCCTGGGCCGGCGCCAGGGTGCGGAGGGCGTACGGCGCTTCACCGAGACCCAGGCCGTCGCCACGCAGCGTCTGCTGCGCATCGCGCCGATGCTGGGCATGTCAGACGAGGCCTATGCCAAGACGATGACCGGCTGCCTGCGCGTGCTCAAGAAGCTCGGACGCGCATGAGCGGAGGGCAGGTGGCCGGCGGGCACTATGACGTCCTGGTCATCGGCTCGGGCTTCGGCGGCTCCGTCAGTGCACTGCGCCTGACCGAGAAGGGCTATCGGGTCGGTGTCCTCGAGGCGGGGGCGCGGCTGGACGACAGCGACTTCGCGGCCACGTCCTGGGATCTGCGCCGGTTCCTGTTCAAGCCGGCGCTCGGGTGCTACGGCATCCAGCGCATCGACATGGTGAAGGACTGCCTCATCCTCGCCGGGGCAGGCGTGGGTGGCGGCTCCCTCGTCTACGCGAACACGCTCTACGAGCCGCTGGACCCGTTCTACGACGACCCCTCGTGGTCCCACATCACCGACTGGCGACGCGAGCTCGCGCCCTACTACGACCAGGCCAAGCGGATGCTGGGCGTGGTCGAGAACCCGCATGTCACGCCGGCCGACCGCGTCATGCAGCAGATCGCCGACGAGATGGGTGTGGCCGACAGCTACGTCCAGGCGCCCGTGGGCGTGTTCTTCGGTCAGGAGGGCTCCGCGCCCGGGACGACGGTCGCCGACCCGTTCTTCGGCGGTGCCGGGCCGGCCCGCACGACCTGTCTCGAGTGCGGCGAGTGCATGGTCGGCTGCCGCCACAACGCCAAGAACACGCTCGTGAAGAACTACCTGCACCTCGCCGAGCAGAACGGGGCCGTGATCCACCCGCTCACCACGGTGACGCGGGTCGTCCCGCGCGAGGCGGCCCGAGGTGGTGGCTACGAGGTGCACACGCGCTGGACCAAGGCCAAGCTGCGCCGCCGCGCCGCGACCAAGGTGTTCACGGCCGACCAAGTGATCTTCAGCGCCGCCGCGATCGGCACGCAGCGCCTGCTGCACAGGCTCAAGCTCACCGGCGACCTGCCGGCCATCTCCGACCGGCTCGGCGAGCTCACCCGCACCAACTCCGAGGCCATCCTCGGGGCCATCGCGCCCGACCTGAGCACCGACTACACCGAGGGCGTGGCGATCACCTCCTCGATCCACCCCGACTCCACGACGCACTTCGAGCCGGTCCGCTACGGCAAGGGCTCCAACGCGATGTCGCTGCTGCAGACCGTCCTGACCGACGGCGGCCCGGGACGCAAGCGCCGGTGGCTGCACGAGATGTGGACGCAGCGCGCCAACATCTCCCGCCTCTACGACTTCCGGCACTGGTCGGAGCGGATGGTCGTGCTGCTCGTCATGCAGGCGCTCGACAACTCGATCACGGTCTTCCCCAAGCGCACGCCGTTCGGCATCCGGCTCTCCTCGAGGCAGGGCCACGGCCAGCCGAACCCGACCTGGATCCCGGCGGCCAACGAGGGCGCGCGCCTCATGGCGAAGGCCATGTCGAACGAGGCGGGGGAGGGGTACGCCGGCGGCACCATCGGCGAGCCCTTCGACATGCCCATGACGGCCCACTTCATCGGCGGCTGTGCCATCGGCGACTCGCCCGAGACGGGCGTCGTCGACCCCTACCAGCGCCTCTACGGCTACGACGGCCTCCACGTCGTCGACGGCTCCGCGATCTCGGCCAACCTCGGTGTCAACCCGTCCCTGACCATCACGGCGCAGGCAGAGCGTGCGATGGCGTTCTGGCCCAACAAGGGCGAGCCCGACCCGCGACCGCGGCTCGGGGCGTCGTACGTCCCTGTGGCGCCGGTGCGGCCCGCCCGGCCGGCTGTTCCCGAGGCGGCGCCGGGGGCGCTGCGCCTGCCGATCGTGGAGGTGTCGAACGCACAGGGTCGGACGCACCGCGCGAGGGTCGCCGAAGAAAGTTCAGGGATTTCTTCGGGGAGGACGTAACCGGGTCTGCCGCCCGTCGTTGAGGAGGGCGGACCCGGGACTTGCTCCCTCCCTTGGATGTCCGGGTCTCGAGTCCGCGCATGCGTGGGCGATCAGGGCCCGGCCACCCTCCCTCCCCGGCCGGGCCCTGGTGCATTTCTCGAGGCTCGGCGACACGTCGGTGCGCGGGCTATGGCGCCCCCGAGTCAAGGCGAGTACACAGAGAGGACCGGCGGTGCCGGTCGGGCACTGCCCTGTCCCAGAGAGGAGTGGGCCGTGTACGCACGTTCCACGACGTTCCATGGCAGGCCCGGCAGCGTTGACGCAGGCATCGCGTACGTCAAGAACGAGGTCTGGCCGATGCTCGAGAAGATCGACGGATGCATGGGTCTCTCGATGCTGGTCGACCGCGAGACCGGACACTGCATCGCCACCAGCTCGTGGCAGAGCGAGGAGGCCATGCGGGCCAGCGATGCGGAGCTCCGCCCGATCCGCGACCGTGGCCGCGACATCCTCGGCGCCACCATGGAGGTCGACGAGTGGGAGATCGCGCTCATGCACCGGTCTCATCACGGCGAGTGCTGTCGGGTGAGCTGGCTCGACGGCGACCTCGACGCCCTCGGAGAGACGTTCCGCATCGGCATCCTGCCCGAGCTCGAGCAGACCGCCGGATTCTGCGGCGCGAGCCTCTTGGTGAGCCGGTCCAGCGGACTCGGCTGCGCGACCACGGTCTGGGAGACGCGAGCCGCGATGGAGGCCAGCCGCACGGCGGCCGACGAGATGCGTCAGCGGGCCGCGGACGAGTCGCGCGGCATCATCGCCGCCGTACACGAGTTCGAGCTCGCCTACGCTCACCTGCACGTCCCCGAGATGGCCTGACGGCCCGTCGTCACACGCCTGAGCCCGCCCGCGAGCGGGCTCGGGCCACGACGCGGTCCTGGCCTCCGCGGGGGCGGGGAGTTTTCCCCCAGGCAGGCGTTGCCGGGCCGGGAGCCTCGGTGGGACCGTCGGGGAGTGCGGATCCTGTTCTCGACGACGGCGAACGACGGCCACTTCGGGCCGCTGCTGCCGTTCGCGCGGGCATGCTCGGAGGCAAGGCACGGCGTGCGGGTGGCGGCGCCCGCGTCGTACGCCGCCGCGCTCGCGCGTGCCGGGCTCCCGCACGAGCCGTTCGCCGATGCCCCGCCCGAGCTCGTCGGGCCCGTCATGGGTCGCCTGCCGAGCCTGTCGGTCGACGAGGCCAACGACGTCGTCCTCCGCGAGGTGTTCGCACGGATCGACGCACAGGCGGCGCTGCCGGCGCTGCTGGCGACGGTCGAGCGCTGGCGTCCCGACCTGATCGTGCGTGAGTCCGCCGAGCTCGCCTCGCTGGCGGTCGCCGAGCGCGCCGGCGTGCCGCACGCACATGTCTGCATCGGCATGCGGAAGGTCGCCGCCCGGTTCGCCGAGACGATCGGTGAGCCGCTGGAGGAGCTGGGCCGGCTCGCCGGTCTCGCCGAGGGCCGGTTGGCGACCGCGCTGGCCGACGAGACCGTCCTGAGCCTGGTGCCGGAGATGCTCGACCTCGTCGACGGTGAGACGTCGCTCGACGGCGACGCCTTCCGGCGCTTCCACGACCCGGTCGCCGCGGTCAGTGCGCCACGCTCTCCCGACTGGGGAGACGTCGACCGTCCGCTGGTCTACGTCACCTTCGGCTCCGTCACCGGCTCCCTGCCGCCCTTCGCAGGGGTCTTCCGCGAGGCGCTCGACGCGCTCGCCGACATGGATGCGTCCGTGCTCATGACGGTCGGACGCAAGGTCGACCCCCACGATCTCGACCCGTGGCCGTCGAACGCGCGGGTCCTGCCGTGGGTGCCCCAGGAGGACGTGCTCGCCCATGCGGCCGCCGTCGTCGGCCACGGCGGCTTCGGCACGACGATGGGTGCCCTGGCGGCAGGCGTCCCGCAGGTCGTCGTGCCGCTGTTCTCCTTCGACCAGGTCGTCAACGGCGACCACGTCGCCGCGGTCGGCGCCGGGATCACCACCCCCCTCGGGCCGGGCGCCGTGACCTCGGCGGCGGAGCAGGTGCCTCGGCTGCTGAAGGATCCGGCGTACGCCGAGTCGGCTCGGCGCGTCGCGAGCGCGATGAGGGCGCTGCCTCCTCCGGCCGAGGCCGTCTCCGTCCTCACCGGGTTGGCGGGCTGAGGCCCATGAGCGGCCGGCATCGCTATCCGAGGGACGACCGGGTGCTGCCGTTCACCCGGTGGCTGTCGCTCGTCATCGTCCCGTTCCTGCTCGTCGCCTTCGTGATCCTCTACCTGTTCCCGACCCGCACGGGGCGCCTGTGGGCGTGGCAGATCCCGGCGACGATGACCTCCATGGTGCTGGCCTCCGCCTACCTCGGCGGCGCCTACTTCTTCCTCCGCGTCCAACGGGAGCGCCGATGGCACCGGATCGGGCGGGGATATCCCGCCGTGGCCACCTTCGCCGGCCTGCTCGGCATCGCGACGCTGCTGCACTGGGACCGCTTCCTGCACGACCATCTGGCGTTCTGGCTGTGGGCGGGGCTCTACTTCACGGCTCCCTTCGCTGTCCTCGGCGCCTGGATCGCCAACCGACGCCACGCCATCCGCCCGGGTGCCGACGAGGTCATGCTGCGACCGGGCGAGCGGGCGGCCGTGGTCGTCCTCGGCGTGCTCGCTCTCGGGCAGGGGCTGGTCATGTTCCTCGCCCCGTCGGCGGTCATCGGCCAGTGGCCCTGGCCCCTCACCCCGCTCACCTGCCAGGTGATGGGCGCGGTCTTCTGTCTCGGGTGCGCCGGCATCGGGTCGTGGTGGGACCCGCGATGGAGCTCGGTGCGGCTGATGATCGAGGTGGACCTGCTGATGCTGACGCTCATGCTGGTCGCCGCCGCGCGGGCCCACGACGAGATGATCGCGGGCCGCGCCTACACCTGGCCGCTGCTGGTCGGCTGCGTGCTGACGATCGCCGGGTCGGCGTACCTCTGGGCGAGCCACGAGCTCCATCGACCCCTCCCGGCACCGACCGGTTGAGTCGGGCCGGCGTCAGTCGGGCGGGGTCAGTCGGCTGGCGGCAGGACGACGCCGAAGCCGGCGACGCCCATGCGCAGGAGGACTTGCCCGGGAGCGAGCAGGTCGGCCACGCGCGCGGCGCTGAGCACCTCGAGCTCGGCCAGCCGAGCGGCGTACGCCTCCGAGCCCAGCACCCGCGCTCGCTGCAGCTCCTCGGTGTTGTGCCAGACCTTCAGACGCGCCTCGCGCAGGAAGCGCTTCGACGCGACCCGGTTGAGCGGCTGCAGCACGCGGTCGACCAGCGATCGGGCGCTGAGAGCGGCCAGCTCGTCGTCTTCGGCCGCCACCCGCGACGCGAGCACGCCGTCGATCCGCTCGTGATCGCGACGACGCCGCTGCATCAGCGACGGATCGGTGAAGTCGCTGTCCGAGATGACCGCCAGCAGTGCTTGCGGCAGGTCGTAGTTGACGTGCGCGTTGATCCCCAGGAGCACCCGCCGCAGCGGGGGCAGGGTGCCGGGCGCGGCGAAGGCGAGCCGCCACGGCCGGGACGGCTTGCCGCCGGCCAGATGAGCGTCGAGCGCCTCGAGGTAGAGCTCGGCGAAGGCCACGTCCCAGCGCGCCACCCACTCGGGATCCTCGAAGAGCCCGTCGTCGACGGCCTTCCCGACCGCCCGCGTGGTCCGCTGGTAGGTCCCCAGGAAGTCCCGCAGCGGCTCGGTGTCGGGGGTCAGGGCGTCCAGACGAGACTGCATGACCTCGACGACCTCGGTGACGACGTGCGACATGAGACTCAGTCTCCTCCTGTCGGGCTCTCGTCACCAGCGGTCGCCTCGCACCGATCGGGGCCGGGCGGTGAGGCGCCGATAGACTCCCGCCATGACGGACACGCCCGAGCATGACCTCGTCCTCGTCGTCGACTTCGGAGCGCAGTACGCCCAGCTGATCGCACGACGGGTGCGCGAGGCGCGTGTCTACTCCGAGATCGTCCCGCACTCGATGCCGGTCGAGGAGATGCTCGCCAAGCAGCCGAAGGCGATCATCCTCTCCGGCGGCCCGTCGTCGGTCTACGAGGCCGGCGCGCCCAGCATCGACCCGGCGATCTTCCAGGCCGGGACCGCGGTCTTCGGGATGTGCTACGGGTTCCAGCTCATGGCGCAGGGGCTCGGCGGCACGGTCGCCGCGACCGGCGCGCGGGAGTACGGTCGCACGCCGGTCAGCGTGAGCCACGCCGGCACCCTCCTCGGCGGAGTCCCGACGCGCCACAACGTCTGGATGTCCCACGGCGACTCGGTCACGGCGGCCCCCGCGGGGTTCGAGGTGCTCGCCTCGACCGAGTCCACCCCTGTCGCGGCGTTCGAGAACGTCGCCGCCGGCATGGCGGGCGTGCAGTGGCATCCCGAGGTGCTCCACTCCGAGCACGGTCAGCGCGTGCTGGAGCACTTCCTCTGGGACATCGCCGGGTGCCGTCAGACCTGGACGATCGGCAACATCGCCGAGGAGCAGATCGAGCGCATCCGCGAGCAGATCGGGCCCGACGGCCGGGCGATCTGCGGTCTCTCGGGGGGTGTCGACTCCGCGGTCGCGGCCGCCATCGTCCAGAAGGCGATCGGCGACCGGCTCACCTGCGTGTACGTCGACCACGGGCTGATGCGCAAGGACGAGACCGAGCAGATCGAGCGCGACTTCGTGGCGTCGACGGGCGCGAAGCTGGTCGTCGTCGACGCCGAGAAGCAGTTCCTCGACGCGCTCGCCGGGGTCACCGATCCGGAGACGAAGCGCAAGATCATCGGGCGCGAGTTCATCCGCACCTTCGAGGCGGCCGAGCTCGACATCATCAAGGACGCCCCAGAGGGGACAAAGGTCGGCTTCCTCGTCCAAGGCACCCTCTACCCCGACGTCGTCGAGTCCGGCGGCGGAGCGGGCACCTCCAACATCAAGTCCCACCACAACGTCGGCGGCCTGCCCGAGGACCTCGAGTTCGAGCTGGTCGAGCCGCTGCGCACCCTCTTCAAGGACGAGGTCCGCCTCGTCGGCGAGCAGCTCGGCCTGCCGCCCGAGATCGTCTGGCGCCACCCGTTCCCCGGACCGGGCCTGGGCATCCGGATCATCGGCGAGGTCACGCGGGAGCGGCTCGACATCCTCCGTGAGGCGGACGCGATCGCCCGCGCGGAGCTCACCGCCACGGGTCTCGACCGCGACATCTGGCAGTTCCCGGTCGTCCTGCTGGCCGACGTACGCTCCGTCGGCGTCCAGGGTGACGGCCGCACCTACGGTCACCCGGTCGTGCTGCGTCCGGTGACCTCCGAGGACGCGATGACCGCTGACTGGGCGCGGCTGCCCTACGACGTGCTCGAGCGGATCTCGACCCGCATCACCAACGAGGTCCGGGAGATCAACCGCGTCACCGTCGACATCACGAGCAAGCCGCCGGGCACCATCGAGTGGGAGTGAGCCGGGTCCCGGCGACGGTGGCGGTGCTGGGCAGCTGCATCACCCGGGACAACTTCAACTCGCGCTTCAACCCGTCCTACAAGGACCGGTTCGTCTGCCCGCTGCACCAGAACCAGTCCTCGATCATCGCGCTGATGAGCCCGCCGGTCGACGACGAGTGGGAGCCGCTCGACCCGGCGATGAACGACTACGACCAGTGGAACGTCCGCACCGAGCTGGACCGCTCGTTCCTCGACGAGGTCGTCCTCCTCGACCCGGACCTGCTGATCCTCGACTTCTTCGGCGACATCCACTTCGGCGTGGTGCGGCTGCCGGACGGCCGCTACGTCACCGACAACCGGTGGAAGGTACGGCGCACGACCTGGTATCGCGACCGCGAGGCATCCGGGGAGCTGGAGCGGTTCACGATCTACGCCGACACCGAGGCGTACGTCGCCCTGTGGCAACGCTCCTTCGACGCGCTCATGCGACACCTCCGGAGCCACTTGCCGCAGACCACGATCGTCCTGCACCGCGGTCGCAACACGGGCACGCTCGTCATGCCGGACGGTGAGCGGATCGGACTGCGCGGGAACCGCCGGATGCATCCGTTGCCCGTCAAGCGCTCGAACGCGCTCTGGGCGCGCTTGGACGACTACGCCGCGCGGCAGGTCGACTTCGTCATCGACCTGCGCGGTCTGCGCGCGCCGACGTACGACGACCACGCCTGGGGCCCCTTCTACGTCCACTACCTCCCGGAGTACTACCACCGCTTCCTCGAAGACCTGGCCCGCATCGAGCGTCGCCGGCGCTGGCCGGTGCCGCTCGCCCGTCTGCCACGCGGCCGGGCGCTCAAGCCGCTCTGAGCGCGTCCGGCGACTGATCCGGTTCGCCGGTCGTGGGTACGGGAGAGGTCCGCAACCGACGAGAGGGGCGACATGGCCGAGACCGTCGTCGACGACATCACCTGGGAGAACGCGCTCGCGCGGGAACGCCCCCGGCGATCACCGTGAGGTGCTCGCCGGGGGCGTTCCGGTGGCCAGGCGCGAAGCGCTCGTCACGTGAAGATGCTGACACCACCCGGGCCGACCAGCAGGCCGACGATGATCAGCACGATTCCCCACAGGATCTGCCCACGCACCAGGCTGACGATGCCCGCCACGACCAGGATGACCGCGAGGATCCACAACAGAAACGCCATCGTTCCCTCCAGTGTCCACGTCCCGCGAGGACGCGGGAGCTTGTGGCGCTTCGGTATCCGGCGGGGTCGCCAGACATGCGCCCTGACAGGGGGGTTCGCCGCGCTCAGTCCTCCCAGTCGTCGGGCACGACGTGCATGGCGGCCTCCTCGGCGGAGGCCGCGCCACCGTCGATGCCGACGTCCTCGCCGATCATGTCCTTCTCCTCGTCCTCGCCGAAGCCCCGGTCGGGGTCGACCAGGCGGCCGGCGCGGGCATCGCCGACCTCCCCGTCGTCGAGGTACTCGTCGTCCTCGCGTGCCTCGCCTTCGGCCTGCGCGGCCGCGTAGGGGTCCTCCTCGGGGATCTCCTGGCGCACGCGCTGGTCGATCGTCTCGCGGTGCTCCTCCTCCCACGGGGTGTTGCCGTAGCCCTCGCCGGCGGAGTACTTCTCCGGCGGCGAGTAGCCCGGGTCCAGGTCGTCGTCCGGGTCGCGCGTCGGGTCCGGCGGCGCTCCGCTCGCGGACCCCTCGGCGCCGGGCTGATCCTCCTCGTCGACGCTGTAGTCGCCGTAGGAGTCTCGGTTCTCGGTCATCTCGTCTCTCCCGTCTTCGCCGGTCCTCCCAACGGTCTCCATCCTCCTCCTGCCCATGCCTTGTTGACTTTTGTTCGAGTCTCGTACTTAATGGTGAGGTGACGTTCGTCCTCGGCGTGGACTCCTCCACCCAGTCCACCAAGGCGCTCCTCGTCGACGCTGCCGACGGCACCGTCGTCGAGCAGCGCACGGCCCCGCATCCCTCCGGCACGGAGGTCGACCCCCGCGCCTGGCTGGCCGCGTTCGACGAGGCCGCGGGTCCCCTGCTGGTGCAGGCCGACGCCGTCTCGGTCGGCGGCCAGCAGCACGGCATGGTCGCGCTCGACGCCGAGGGCGTCCCGGTGCGCGACGCACTCCTGTGGAACGACACCCGCTCGGCCCAGCAGGCGCGCGACCTCATCGACGAGCTCGGCGGCGCCCAGGCCTGCGCCGACGTCCTGGGCAGCGTGATGGTGGCCTCGTTCACCGCCAGCAAGCTGCGGTGGGTCCGCGACCACGAGCCCGAGCGTGCGAGCCGTGTCGCCGAAGTCCTCCTGCCCCACGACTATGTCTCCCGACACGCCGCAGCTCCCGGGACGGCCGCCTTCACCGACCGTGGCGACGCCTCCGGCACCGGCTACTTCGCGACGGCCAAGGGCGAGTGGCGTCCCGACCTCGCCGCCAATGCGATCGGCCACGAGGTCGAGCTGCCGCGCCTCGTCGAGCCGGGCTTCGTCGCCGCTGAGACCGCGGCCGGCGTCCCGATCGCCGGCGGCACGGGCGACAACGCGGCCGCGGCGCTCGGCATGGGCCTGGAGGAGGGCGACGTCCTCGTCTCCATCGGCACGTCCGGCGTCGCCTCCACGATCAGCGCCGTGCCGGTCGCCGACGGCAGCGGGTCGATCACCGGCTTCGCCGACGCTGCTCATGGCTTCCTGCCGATGGCGACGACGATCAACGCCGCGCAGATCCTCGACCTGCAGGCCCGCTGGCTCGGCGTCGACCATGACGAGCTCGCGCGGCTCGCGCTCGCCGCGCCCGCCGGAGCGAATGGCGTCACCTTCCTGCCCTACTACGGCGGCGAGCGCACGCCGAACCGGCCCGACGCCACCGGCACCTGGGTGGGCCTTCGGCCCTCGACCACGCGCGAGGACCTCGCCCGCGCCGCGTTCGAGGCGCTGCTCTGCTCGCTGGCCGACGCCGTCGACCTCGTCGTCGGCGCGACGGCTCCGCAGGGAGTCGACACCGTCCCGCGGCGCCTCCTCATGGTCGGGGGAGCGACCAGGTCGGCCGCCGTACGCGCCTTGGCGCCCGCCATCCTCGGCCGCCCGGTCGTGCTGCCGCCGCCGGGGGAGTACGTCGCCCGCGGCGCCGCACGGCAGGCCGCATGGGCGCTGACGGGCTCCTTGCCTCAGTGGCCTCTGGTCGCGACCGAGACGCTCGAGGCTGACCCGACTCCCGGCGTACGCGAGGCGTATGCCGCCCTGCGAGACCACGAAGTTCACACCACAGAGAGGCACCAACGATGAGCATCGAGATCCCTGCACCAACCCCGGAGGACAAGTTCTCCTTCGGTCTGTGGACCGTCGGCTGGCAGGGCGTGGACCCGTTCGGCACGGCCACCCGTCCGCCGATGGACACCGTGCACGCGCTGGAGAAGCTGGCCGCGATCGGCGCCTACGGCGTGAACTTCCACGACGAC
Organism: Nocardioides sp. AN3; assembly: GCF_054653495.1. Taxonomy (NCBI): domain Bacteria; kingdom Bacillati; phylum Actinomycetota; class Actinomycetes; order Propionibacteriales; family Nocardioidaceae; genus Nocardioides; species Nocardioides sp. AN3. The sequence goes on along the minus strand of NZ_BAAIGC010000017.1, from coordinate 90,499 downwards.
GACGTCATCCCGTTCGGCAGCGACGACGCCACTCGCGACAAGATCATCGAGCGGTTCAAGAAGGGCCTGGCCGACACCGGCCTGGTCGTCACCACGGCGACCACCAACCTCTTCACCCAGCCGATCTTCAAGGCCGGCGCCTTCAGCAACAACAACCGCGACATCCGGCGCTACGCGATCCGCAAGGTGATGCGCAACGTCGACCTCGCCGCCGAGCTCGGTGCCAAGATCTACGTGGCGTGGGGCGGTCGCGAGGGTGCGGAGTACGGCGCGTCGCAGGACACCCGCGTCGCCCTCGACCGGATGAAGGAGGCCTTCGACATCCTGGGCCAGTACGTCACCGACAAGGGCTACGACCTCAAGTTCGCCATCGAGCCCAAGCCGAACGAGCCCCGCGGCGACATCCTGCTGCCGACCATCGGCCACGCGCTCGCCTTCATCAACCAGCTCGAGCGGCCTGAGCTCGTCGGCGTGAACCCGGAGATCGGGCACGAGGAGATGGCCGGCCTCAACGCCGCAGCGGGCTACGCCCAGGCGCTGTGGGCGGGCAAGCTCTACCACATCGACCTCAATGGCCAGAACGGTCCGAAGTACGACCAGGACCTGCGCTTCGGTGCCGGCAACGTCCGGGGTGCGTTCTGGGTGGTCGACACCCTGCTCGCCGGCGGCTACGACGGCCCGGTCCACTTCGACTACAAGCCCGCGCGCATCGAGGACGAGGACGGTGTGTGGGTCTCCGCCGAGGCGAACATCCGCAACTACCTCATCCTGCGCGAGAAGGTGAAGGCGTTCCGCGCCGACCCGGAGGTCCAGGCCGCGCTCGAGGCCGCCAGGCTCCCCGAGCTCGCTCAGCCGACGCTCGGCGAGGGCGAGGGCTGGGAGCAGCTCCTCGAGTGGCAGCTGCCCGACCCGGAGGTCCTCGGGGCCCAGGGCGCCGCGGTCGAGCGGCTCGACCAGCTCGCGCTCGAGCACCTGTACGGCGTCCGCTGACCACTCCCTTCCCCTCGATGACGACGACCGCCGACCGGCCGGCCTCCACCGAGGGGCTGCGCCGGCGGAACACCTCGATCGTCCTGCGCAGCCTGCGCCAGCTCGGCCCGGCCACCCGGGCCGAGCTGGCGAAGCGGACCGGCCTCGCCAAGGCGACCGTGGGGGTGATCGTCGCAGGGCTGGAGGCGGTCGGCGCTGTGACGGAGACGGAGTCGGTGGTCACGGGACGAGGTCGGCCGGGCACGCCCGTCAGCCTGTCGGGCCGCCGGTTCCTCGGTCTCGGGCTGGAGCTGAACGTCGACTACGTCGCCGTCGCCGTGCTCGACCTGACCGGCGAGGTGCGCCTGAGTGCCACCCGTCCGGCGGCGTCGTCGGGCGACGTCGCCGCCCTCCTCGCTCTGGCTGCGTGGGCCCGCGACCAGGTCGCGGACACGGGTGGGGTGCTCGTCGGGGCCACGGTCGCCGTGCCGGCGCTCGTCCGTGCCGACAACCGGACGATCGACTGGGCGCCCAACATGGACGTCTCCGGCGAAGGCCTCGTGGTCGACGTCGAGGACGTGCTCGGCTGCCCGGTGCGCGTGCTCAACGACGCCAACTGCGCGGCGTACGCCGAGACGCACCACGGCGCCGCCACCGACACGGCACACGCGCTCTATCTCACCGGCACCGTCGGCATCGGCGCCGGCATCGTCGACCGCGGCGAGCTCATGCGCGGCGCCGTCGGCTTCGCCGGCGAGGTCGGCCACATGCCCATCGGAGACTCCACCGCCCAGTGCGGATGCGGCCGACGTGGATGCTGGGAGGCCTCGGTGGGTCTCCATGCGGTGCTCGCCAAGGTCGGCATGCCCGAGCTCGAGACGCCGATGTCCACGGCCGCCGCGGTCGCGTCCAAGGCTGCGTCCGATGCCGGCGTCGCCGCTGCTCTGGACGCCGTCGGACGGGATGTCGGCCTCGGCCTGGCCATGCTCGCCCTCGTGCTCGATCCTGCGGTGATCGTCCTCGGGGGCTACTTCGTGCCCCTCGGCGATCTCATCCTGGCTCCCGCGCGGGCTGCGTTGGATGCGCGACTGGCCTCGGCTCAGCACCGGCCCGAGCTGCGGCTCTCCGCTCTGGGCATCGAGGCCGCTGCCATCGGAGCGGCTGAGCAGTCCTTCACCGACGTCTTCTCGGGGCAGCTCGAGCTCGTCTGAGTGTCGGGGGTGCCGGTGCCGCGGGATCGGGGCGCTGGGCGCCGCCCGGCCTCACCCCGCGAGCCGGGCCGGCACGTCGAGGAGCGCCTGGCCGATCGAGGCGACCGGGTCGACGAGGAGCGGCTCGAGCGCCGCCTCTGCGGCGCCGAGCAGGACGGCGTCGCCGCCCAGCGCCGGGACGGTCACGGTGACGGACTCGACGGCCGCCGCGAGCGCCGCACCGGCGAGGCCGGTCGCGATCTCCTCGCGCAGGAGTGGGTAGAGCGAGGTGAAGTAGCCTCCCAGCACCACGAGCTGAGGGTTGAAGGCGTTGACGATGGACGCGAGACCGCGGCCGATGTCGGTGCCGATGGTGCGCAGCTCGCGGGTGGCGGAGGTCAGCGACTCCAGATGCTCGGGGAGCTGCGCGACCTTCGCAGGCGCCAGGCCGATCGCCGTGGCGATGGCGTGTCCGCCGACCGCGGTCTCCCAGCAGCCGACACTGCCGCAGTGGCAGGGGAGCCCGGCGGGGTCGAAGCGGAGGTGGCCGACCTCGCCGGCGTACCCGCCGACGCCCTCGAGGGGGTGGCCGCCCGCGATGATGCCCGCGCCGACGCCGACCTCGCCGGAGATGAAGACGAGGTCGTCGATCCCCACGCCGCTGCCCCGCTCGTGCTCAGCGAGCGCGCCGAGATCCGCGTCGTTGGCGACGACGATCGGGATGTCGACGCCGAGCGCGGCGAGCACGACGGAGCTGAACGAGACGTCGTGCCACTCCAGGTTGGGGGCGAGCCGGATGAGCCCGTCGCTGCGTCGGACCAGACCCGGCACCGAGATGCCGATGCCCACCAGGGGAGCGGTCGCCGGCGCGTCGGCGACGACCTGGCGGATCAGCGTCGCCACCGCGGCGCCGACCTGCCACGCCTCACCGAGCCCGCCGGTCGTGGCGTGCGCCCGCTGCTGGATGCAGCCCCCCAGGCCGACCCGTGCGACCTTGGTGCGATCGACATTGAGGTCGACCGCGATGACGTAGGGGCCCGTCTCCGCGAGCCGGACACCGGTCGAGGGACGTCCGGCGCCCTGTCGCTCTCCCGGCTCCTGGGCGGGGCCGGTCTGCTCGGTGATCCCGAGCGTCTCCAGCTCCCGGGTGAGCGCGGCGATCGTGGACCGGTTCAGGCCCATCCGGCGGGTCAGCTCCGCACGGGGGAGCTGACCCGCCCGGTGCACGTGCCGGAGCACGGTCCCGAGGTTGTGACGCCGGACTGCCTCCTGGTTGGTGCCTGTCCCGACCCGCCGCGGCGCGCGCATGATGGACCGCCCTCCGGTGTTCGTCCCCGGATCCTCAGACGCCGGATGCCGACCGGCGGCGACGCGAGATGGCGTCGACGCTTGCGGCGAGCAGCAGCACGCCACCGGTGACGAGGAAGTTGATGTAGGCCGCCTGGTTGAGCAGACCCAGGCCGTTCGCGATGGTCGCGATCACCACGCCACCGATGACCGCGTCGATCGCACGGCCACGACCGCCGAACAGCGAGGTGCCACCGATGACGGCGGCCGCGACGGCGTAGAGCAGCGTGTTGCCGCCACCTGAGGAGGGCGAGACCTTGCCGGCGTACGACGCGGCCATGATGCCGCTGACGGCTGCCATCGACGACGCGATCATGAACGCGCTGATCTTCATGAGACCCACATTGATGCCGGCGCGGCGTGCGGCCTCGGCGTTGCCGCCGACGGCGTACAGGTGCCTGCCGTAGGAGGTGCGGCCCAGGATGAAGGTCCAGAAGATCAGCAGCACCGCGACGACCGGCAGGACCCACGGGATGCCCTCGATCGGGAAGACGGGGTTCAGCGAGCGGTTGGCGTTCAGCAGCGCGGTGACGCCCAGGATGATGACGGCGAAGACGATGATCTTGATGACGACGAGCACCAGCGGGTCGTGAGCCAGGTTCTTGGCCACCTGGATGCGGTGACGGTTGAGCGAGATCGCGGCGAACACGACGACGAGCAGGATCGCCAGGATCCACCCCAGGGTGACCGGGACGTTCTTGATGGTCATGCCGCGGATCACGTTGTCGTCGATGCTGATCGCCCCGCCCTGCCCGATGAGCTTGAGGATGACTCCCTGGAGGGCCAGGAAGAACGCCAGGGTGACCACGAAGGACGGGATGCCCAGCTTCGAGACGAGGATGCCGATCATCAAGCCGATCACGGTGCCGGCCAGGATGCCGATGATCACGCCGAAGTACCACGGCTGACCGTGGTTGGTCATCATCAGGCCGGTGATCGACGCCGCGACACCTCCCGCGACACCGGCGGACAGGTCGATCTCGCCGAGCAGCAGGACGAAGACGAGGCCCATCGCCAGCACGCAGATGGAGCCCGACTGGGTGATCAGGTTCGCGAGGTTCAGCGTCGAGAGGAACTTGTCGTTGGCGAAGCTGAAGACGATGAACAGCACGACGAGGCCGAGGATGGCGGGCAACGAGCCGATGTCGCCGGCGCGGACGCGGTTCCAGTACTCCTGCATCGCGTCGCGCAGCGTGGCGACCTGTCGGTTGTCGGCGGCGAAGTCGCTGTCGGCGACGCGGCGGCCGGCCGGCGGCGGTGTGGGCGTCTTGTCGTTGGAGTCGACGGTCATGGGAGGTCTCCTGCGTGTGTCGCGGGTGGTCGGACGGCGTCGGTCAGACGGAGGCGGTCTCGGGGTTGTCGGTGATGCCGAGGCTGCCGGACCGGCCGGCCGTGATGAGCTCGACCACCTGCTGGTGGGTGACGTCCTTGGCCGGGACGTCGGCCGCGACCCGACCGAGGTAGAGCGCGGTGATGCGGTCGGCGACCTCGAAGACGTCGCCCATGTTGTGCGAGATGAGCACGACGCCGAGGCCGTGGTCGGCCAGCCGGCGGACGAGGTCGAGGACCTGCCGCGTCTGGGCGACGCCGAGCGCCGCGGTCGGCTCGTCGAGGAGCACGATCTTGGAGTTCCAGAGCACGGCCTTGGCGATGGCGACCGTCTGGCGCTGGCCGCCCGAGAGGCTGGCCACGCTCTGGCGGACCGACTTCACCGTGCGCACCGACAGCGACGCGAGGGTCTCGCGGGCACGCGACTCCATCGTCACCTCGTCGAGCGCGATGCCCTTCTTGGTCTCGCGGCCGAGGAACATGTTCTCGACGATGTCGAGGTTGTCGCACAGCGCGAGGTCCTGGTAGACGATCTCGACCCCCAGGGCGGCCACGTCGCGGGGACTGTGCACCGCGACCGGCTTCCCGTCGAACAGGTACTCGCCGCTGTCGCGGCCGTAGATGCCCGCGATGATCTTCACGAGCGTGGACTTGCCGGCGCCGTTGTCACCGACGAGGGCGGTGACCTGACCGGGGTAGACGGCGAAGTCGACGTCGTGGAGGACGTGGACCACACCGAAGCTCTTGTTGACACCGCGGAGCTCGAGCAGCGGCTGCGTCATGGGAGACCTCTTCGACAGTTTGTGAATGAAAGCTTTACGTTGTTCGGGACAACGAATACATCCCGAACGGGCGGGGCACCCGGGCCGCCGTCGCCGACGGCCCGGGTGCGTGCTCCCGCGAGAGGGTGCCGGATCAGGAGATGCCGGCGGCGCTGCACGCCTGGGCGTACTTGCCCGCGCAGACGTCGGAGGCCTTCTGGCCACCGTCGGCGATGACGTCCTTGACGTTGTCCTTGGTGATGGCCTTCGGGTCGAGGAGGATCGAGGGGACCTCACGGCCGCTGGTCGAGTCCTTCGTCGTGCCGGTGGTCTGAGCCTTCTGGCCCTTGGTGAGCGCGATGGCGGCGTCAGCCAGCGCGCCGGCCTCCTCCTTGGCGGACTTGTAGACCGTCATGCACTGCTTGCCGGCGAGGATGTTCTGCAGGCCCGCAACGGTGGCGTCCTGACCGGTGACCGGGACCTTGCCTGCGCGGCCGTTCTTCTCGAGGATCGAGATGGCAGCGCCGCCGAGGCCGTCGTTCGCCGCGAGGACGCCGTCGACCTTGCCGCTGGCCGCGGTGTAGAGCTGCTCGAAGATCGTGACGGCCTTGTCGTTGTCCCAGTCCGGGACGGCCTGCTCGCCGACGTTCTTGTAGCTGGAGATCTTGTCGAGCACGCTGTGGGCACCCTGCGCGAAGAGGGTGGCGTTGTTGTCGGTCGGTGAGCCGTTGAGGTAGATGATGTTCTTGTTGCCGCTGCCCAGGCAGGTCGCCAGGCCCTGGCCCTGCAGCTCGCCGACCTTGGTGTTGTCGAACGAGACGTAGTAGTCGGCGGAGCCGCCGAGGGTGAGCCGGTCGTAGTCGATCGTCTTGACGCCCTGCGCGGCGGCCTTCTGCTCGATGGCCTTGCCCGAGGCGGAGTCGAGGTTGACGATCGCGAGGACGGTCACGCCCGAGGTGATCATGCTGTCGGCGATCTGCGTCATCTTGTCGGCGTCGCCCTGGGCGTTCTGGATCTCGTACGGCACGCCGGCCGCCTTGAACGCGGCTGACAGCGCGGGACGGTCGGCCGTCTCCCAGCGCACCGAGGACACGGTGTCGGGGAGGATGACGCCGACCTTGCCGGCCTTCGACGACGAGCTGCTGCCGCCACTGCCGCCGCTCGAGCTGTTGTTGTCGCTGGAGCCACAGGCGCTCAGCGAAAGAGCGGCACCGAGGGCGCCGACGAGAACCAAGCTGTGCATTCGCTTCACGCGAACCGCCTCCTTGCGGGTTGGGCCCACCTGTGACTTGCGGAGCTCCGCCTGGCGACGGAGGAGGATCACAGTGGGGTCCGTTTGTTGTCCGCGGCAACATATCGAGTGATGGCGGTCACGTCTAGTGCTCACGGGCGGAGGTGTCCAAATTGTTAAGCACACGTGACGAGGCCCGGAACCAGAGCGGTTCCGGGCCTCGTCACGGCAGCGCCCCGATCGTGCGCTCGCGCACCCTGCGTCAGACGGTCTCGCGCGCCGCCTCCGGTTCCGGGATGACAGCCGGAGACCGGTCGAGCCGGCTCGGCCACCAGATCGTGCCGCCGAGGTCGAGGTTGATCGCGGTGACCAGCACTGAGCGGACGATCAGGGTGTCGAGGAGGACGCCCAGAGCGACCGCGGTCGCCAGCTCCGCCAGGAAGACGACCGGCAGCGTCCCGAGCACCGCGAAGGTCGCGGCGAGCACCAGGCCGGCCGAGGTGATGACGCCGCCGGTCGAGGCGAGTGCCACCAGAGAGCCCCTGCGGGTCCCCTTCGTCGCGGTCTCCTCGCGGACGCGGGACATCAGGAAGATGTTGTAGTCGATGCCGAGCGCGACGAGGAAGACGAAGACGAACAGCGGGAACGAGGAGTCCGCCATGTCGTAGCCGTAGACGAAGCGGAAGATCATCGTCGAGATCCCGAGTGCGGCGCCGTAGGAGAGCACGACGGTCAGGATCAGGATCACCGGCGACAGCACCGCCCGCAGGAGCACCAGCAGGATGAGCAGCACGACCAGCAGGATCAGCGGGACGATCACGAGGTTGTCGTGGTGCGACGCGGTGGCCGTGTCCAGGAAGATCGCGGCCGACCCGCCCACGAGGGCGTCGGCACCCGGCACCTGATGGACAGCTGCGCGGACGGCCTTGACCTGGTCGGCGGCGTTCGGGCTGGCCGGCTCGTAGGGTTGCGTGACCTCGATGTACTTCACGCCACCGACTGCCGGAATCTGCGTGTTGACCGCACCGACCCCGGGCACGGTCTTGATGGCGGCGGCGACCGCCTCGGAGGAGGAGTCGTTCGTCACGACCTGGATCGGCGTCGAGCTGTCCACCAGGCCGTGGTTGACGAGCAGCCGCTGGCCGAGGGTCGAGTCCGTCGTCTTGGTGAACTGGTCGGCGGTCGGGATGTTGCCCGTGTTCAGCCCGAGGATGCCCAGACAGGCGACGGCGAGGATGGCGGCGGTGATCGTCCAGACCCGACGTGGGTGCGGGGCGATCCGGTTGCCGATCTTCGCCCAGAAGCCGTTCGACGTCGGCTCCACCGAGCCGTACGTCGGCCGGGCCGGCCAGAACGCCCAGCGCCCGACGATGACGAGCAGGGCCGGGAGCAGCGTCAGCATGACCACCAACGTGACGACGACGCCGATCGCCGCGACCGGACCCAGACCGGCGGTCGAGTTCATCTCGGCGACCAGCAGCACGAGCATGCCGACGGCGACCGTCGACGCGCTCGCGATGATGGCGGGAGCGGCCCGATGCAGGGCGAACGCCATGGCCTCGTGGCGGTCCTCGTGCCGTCTCAGCTCCTCGCGGTAGCGAGCCACCAGGAGCAGGGCGTAGTCCGTGCCGGCACCGATGACGAGCACGCTCAGGATCGCCTGGCTCTGGGCGTTGACCGTGAGGTCGGCGTACTTGGCGAGGAAGTAGATGATCGCCTCGGCCGTGAAGAGCGCGACCACCGCCGAGAAGATGGGCAGCGCCCACAGGATCGGGCTGCGGTAGGTGAAGAGCAGGATGACGATCACGATGCCGAGCGCGGCGAAGAGCAGCGTGCCGTCGATGCCGGCGAACGCGTCGGCCGAGTCAGCAGCCTGGCCACCCGGTCCCGCCAGGTGCACGTCGACGCCGTTGATCGAGGCGATCTGGCGGAGCTTGTCCGCGACGGGCGGCAGCTTGTTCCAGCCGTCCGAGCCGAGGTTGAACGTGACCACCGACGTGGCCACCGTCCCGTCGGAGGAGACCAGTCCCTGCTGCTGGCCAGTCGCCGCGTCCGTGGGGAACGCGACCGTGGGCGCGCCGTTCTTGCCCGGGACGACCCCGTCGATGGAGCCGATCTGGCTCGCCTGGTCCTTGATGGCGGTGAAGTCGGCGTCGGTCAGCCCACCGGCACGGTGGTAGACGACGACGGTCGGAATGTCGTTCTGGCTCTGGAAGGGGGCGAGCTTGTTGAGGGCCTTCGTGGACTCGGCGGTGCTCGGGAGCCACGACGAGGCCTCGTTGTTCTGCACGTCGGTCAGCTTCATCGCGAAGCCGGCGGCGACGACGACGATCAGCAGCCAGGCGGCAAGCACCAGCCACTTCGAGAGGGGGCCGGTGAGTTTCCCGGCAACGGCAAGATGCATGCGTCCACTCCAGCACTTTTTACGTTTCGGTGGCACCAGGGTTTTCCCTGACCTACCTCCGACGCCGCCGCCGGGGTAGGTGTGACAGCAGACTAGGAGATCCACTCCTTGACCTGCTCGACGATCGCCGCCGGGTTCTCGCCCAGGGGGAGGATCTGCAGCGAGGTCACGCCGGCCTCCTTGAAGGCCGCGATCCGCTCCTTGACGTACGACGCCGGCCCGACCAGGTTGGCCTTGTCGAGCCACTCGAGGGGGACCTTGGCCTCCGCGTCGCGCTTGTTGCCGCCGAGGTAGAGGCTCTGGATCTCCTCCGCCTCCTGCTCGAAGCCGTAGTCGCGGGCCAGCTGGTTGTAGAAGTTCTTCCCGCGCGCGCCCATCCCGCCGACATAGAGGGCGTACGTCGGCCTGGCGAAGTCGAGCATGCCCTTGACGTCGTCCCCGATCGCGACGATCCCGCCGGCGCTGATCTCGAGGGGCTTCAGGTCGGGGCTCCGCTTGGCCGCGCCGCGTGCCAGGGCCGCGCCCCAGACGTCGTTCGCCTTCTCCGGCAGGAACAGGAACGGCAGCCAGCCGTCGGCGATCTCCGCGGTCATCGCGACGTTGTTCCCGCCCAGCGCGGCGACGTAGAGCGGGAGGTCGGCCCGCTCGGGCTTGTTGAGCAGCTTCAGCGGCTTGCCGAGGCCCAGCCCTTGGTCGGCCGGCAGCGGCAGGGTGAAGACCTTCCCGTCGTAGGCCAGCGTCTCGCGCCGCAGTCCCATCCGCAGGATCTCGATCAGCTCGCGGGTGCGCGCCAGCGGCTTGTCGTAGGGCACGCCGTGGAACCCCTCGATCACCTGCGGCCCGCTCGCCCCGAGACCGAGGATCGCGCGCCCCTGCGACACGTTGTCCAGTCCGGCGGCGGTCTGCAGCAGGGTGCCCGGAGTGCGGCTGTAGATGTTGAGGATCCCGGCGCCGATCTGGACCGTCTCGGTCTTAGCGGCCAAGTAGCCCATCAGGCTCACCGCGTCGAAGCCGTAGGGCTCGGCGACCCAGACCTGGTCGAGGCCGGCCTTCTCGAGCGCGGCCACCTGGTCGGCCGTCTCACGCGGGTTGCCGGCGTAGGTCAGAGGCATCGAGAGCAACATGAGCCCGAACCTACTGGCTGGTCACCTGCCGCCGCACGGCCTGGGTGCCTCAGACGTCGCCGGCGAGGTCGCCGGTTCGGCGCAGCCGTCCCGGCACGGCGAGGAGCAGGAGGCCGAGGACCAGCGCCACGGCCGTTCCGGCGACGAACGCCCCGGACCGTCCGACAACGAGATCGAAGACGAACACGGTGATGCCGACGAGCGTCAGCGCCAGCAGCAGGAGCACCGCCCGCACCACCCGGCGACCCATGGCCACGACACGGTCCTTCACATGGCGGCCCGTGAGCCGCTGATGGGTGGCCACGGCAGTCATGACCAGAGCGGTCGTGACCACGGCGAGGGTGACCAGGACCAGGTAGAGCGTTCGGCCGAACTGGTCGAGCTGCTTGAAGGTGCTCTGGAAGGGCAGCGTCAGGAGGAAGCCGGAGAGGAGCTGAGCACCGGTCTGCATGACACGCAGCTCTTGCAGGATGTCGGTCCACAGCCGGTCCATCTTCTGCGCGCGCGTCTCACCTCGGCCCTGCGTGCCCGACGGGCAGGCCACCTCTTCCTTCCGCATGACCTGGTCGGTACCCGCGGACGGCGAGAAACACCTCGCGACCTCAGCTGGCCAGCCCGTCGACGACCTCCGCGCGGGGCAGCTCGGTGAGAAGCCGCCCGGGGAGCAGCAGCTTCGAGCGGCGTACGCCGGACCCGATGACGGCGACCTCGATCTCAGCCGCCCGCGCGTCGACCAGCAGCCGCCACGGCGAAGGGAGACCGAGGGGCGTGATGCCGCCGTACTCCATCCCCGACTCCGCCGTGGCCCGGTCCATGGGCAGGAACGACGCCTTGCGCACGTCGAGCAGCCGCTTCACGGCGTTGTTCACGTCGAGCCGGGTGTCCGCCCGCACCAGGCAGGCGGCGATCCGCTCCTCACCGCCGCGGCGGCCGGAGACCAGGATGCAGTTGGCGCCCGTCTCGAGCGACAGTCCGTAGGCCTCGCTCATGGCCGCCGTGTCAGCGATGGCCGGATCGATCTCGACGACGGCCACCTCGTCGGCGTGCGGCCACGTGGCCAGCACCTCGGCGACCGGGGGTGCCACGAGCTCGGGATGGTCGGCGACGGGAAGGGACGTGAGGGAGGAGAGTGACGGGAGGCTCACGCCTCGCATTCTGGCCGATCCGCGCTCAAGGCTTGCCGCAAGCGTCACCCGCGGTTCAGGTCAGGGGGGTCGACTGGTCACTCGGGATGTCGACCTTGTCCTCCATGAGCCCTCTCATCATCGGCCACCGTGGCGCCCCGAGCCACCTGCCGGAGAACACGCTCGCGTCCTTCCGCCTCGCGGTCCGCCTCGGCGCCGACGCGCTCGAGGCCGACCTCGTCATGACCCGTGACGGCATCCTCGTGGTCAGTCACGACCCCGAGCTCAGCCGGACGACCGATGCGCCCTTCCGTCCGGAGTTCGCCGACCGGCGCACGCGCAAGGTGATCGACGGACGGCTCATGGAGGGCTGGTTCGTGGACGACTTCACCCTGGCGGAGCTCCGCAGCCTCAACGCTCCCGCGCTCGGCGACCGGATCCCGACCTTCGACGAGCTGCTGCTGCTCGTCGCCGACGAGTCGGCCCGACGCGGACGGCGCCTCGGCCTCCACGTGGAGGTCAAGCACCCCTCCTACTTCGCCTCCGTCGGGCTCCCGATGGCGGCCAAGGTGCTCGGCACCCTCCGCGACCACGGTGTCGACGCGCCGGGCAAGCGGCTGTGGCTGCAGTCGTTCGACGACTCGTTCCTGCGCGGTGTCTCGCCGATGACCGCCCTGCCGCTGGTGCAGCTCGTCGACGTCGGCGCCCGGTTCAGCTGCGACGGCATCGCCGCCTACGCCGACGCGATCGGCCCCGCTCGCTCGATGGTCCTGCGGGGCGACGTCACCCCGACGGGCCTCGTCGCCGAGGCCCGCCGGGCCGGGTTGCAGGTCTTCGTGTGGACGCTGCGAGGGACGGTCCAACAGGCGAGGGCGTTCCTCGACGCCGGGGTCGACGGCGTGTTCAGCGACGACGCCTCCGTCGCCCTCGAGGCCCGGGCGATGCTGGCTCCGACCGCCTGAGGATCGGCGTCGGAGTTCTGTGGACTGGGTCTGGGGGCTGGGTCCCTGGGCTGGGTCTGGGGGCTGGGTCTGGGGGCTGGGTCTGGGGGCTGGGTCTGTCGGGTGAGTCCGTGGGTGAGGTGTGGGCCGGGGTTCGGGAGCGGTGACGGTGAGCCTCGGCGGTGAGCCCCGGCGGTGAGCCCCGGCGGTGAGCGGCGGCGGTGAGCCCCGGCGGTGAGCGGCGGTGAGCCCCCGCGGTGAGCGGTCAACGATGCGGCGGCGCGGTGAGCGGCAGCGAGAGCGAGAGCGACGATTTCGTGATGGCCGAGGGATGCTGCGCGATCTTCGCTGGCTGAGCGCTCGGCTCACCGCCTCCGGGAACGCGCAACGCTGAAGAGGCGCTGCCACTTCGTGAAAACCTTCACAGAGTGGCAGCGCCTCTTCAGTCTCGTGTGAGCAGGCTGACCAGGGGGTCGCGCACGGTTGGGTGCGGGGCTCGCTGGGGCATAGAGGGGCAGGACCGCCGCAGGCTGGACCGCGGACCTGACTCGACGCGGCATCACCGACGCACGCCATGCCGGCGAGCGCTCGAGATGGCCACGGCGCCGAGGCCGACCGCGCCGGCCACCAGCCACGGGATCGGCAGCAGCCATCGGATGTCGTCGCCGGTGACGACGTCGGCCTGCACGAGCGCCCACGCGGCTGCGAAGCACAGGAAGGCGAGTCCCATCACCAGGTGGCCGATGTTGACCGCGTGGCGGCCGGACCCGATTCCCGTGTCGACGGGCTCGTCGTAGGGCTGCCGGTCGTAGGGCTGCCGGTCGTAGGGCTGCGCGCCGTACGGCTGCCCGGCGTACCGGTGCTCGCCTAGGGACTGCTCGCCTAGGGACTGTTCGCCTAGGGACTGCTCGCCTAGGGACTGCTCGCCTAGGGACTGCTCGGCCGGGCTGTGGTCGGCCTGCGTCTGCTCGGTCCCACGGGGCTCCGTGCCCTCGGTGTGCTCGCTCATCGGTTCCCCCGTGGCTGGTACTGGTCCTCGTCGAGGACCTCGATGGCGCCGACGCCGACGTGGGCCTCGACCTGGATCGTGGGCTGCCCCTCGGCGGCCGACTGGTGGGCGGAGTAGTCGACGCCGACGCCCCCGTTGTCGCCGCTGTCGAGGACTCGCACGTTGCCGACGCCCGCGCGCGCGGTGACGCCGAGGCCCCAGTCCTTCGGGACGACGACCGTGATCTTGCCCGCGCCGCCCTTGACGTTGATCGTCCGACCGTCGAGGTGAGTCGGATCGCTGACGTGGGACAGGTCGAGAACCAGCTCGCCGGCGTCGATCTTGTAGGAGTCGTGGACCTCCGCGGCCGTGCGCGGCGTCGCGTGGATGCGGTGCTCGGCACCGGAGTACTGCTGGTCGGCCACACTGACGACGAGGGCCAGGGTCGAGAGCAGACCGACGAGGATCAGTCCGCCGGCGCGCCCCCAGAAGGCGCCGAGGACGAGCATGACGCCGGTGATGCCCACGGCCAGCGCCGAGTAGGCGCTGCCGGGGATCGAGGCGCCGGCGGCGTCGATGATCCCGAGGGCGCCCTCGAGGAGCGCGATGAGCGCCAGGGTGAACCAGAAGAGGATGGGCCCCCGCTTGCGTGGGTTCGGGGGCGCAGGCGCCCAGCCCGGTCCGGCGGGCGTCGGGCTCCACGGGGGCGCGGGTGGCCCGGCGTACGGCGCGGCGTCAGTCACCTGGGTCATCGGCTGGCCAGCCGCCGGGCCAGCCGCCGGGCCAGCCGCTGGAGCCGCCGGGCCTGAGCCGTAGCTCTGCGTGCGTGCGGGGCTCGGACGGAGGAGGTTGGTGCGGCTGCCGATGAAGAGCACGATCACGAGCAGGATCGCCAGCGGCCAGGGGAAGTGGAAGCTCCCGAGCGTGTCACCGAGCAGCACGAGCAGCGCGACGGCGCCGACACAGTAGAGCACGACGGAACGCGTGCGGCCGTCCAAGGTGATCGTGGACCGCCCGGTGCCCTCCTCGGGGATGAGGAGCCAACCGGCGACGTACAGAAGGAGGCCGGCGCCGCCGAAGAAGGTGAGGACGACGAGGACCACGCGGACGACGACCGGGTCGATGTCGAAGTGACGGGCGAGGCCACCCGCGACGCCGCCGAGATAGCGGCCTTCGGGGCTGGCCTTGACCGTCCTGACGAGCCGGCCGAGGTCGCGCGCCTCGTCGCCGTCGATGCGGGGACCGGGATCGGCGGCCCGGGGGGCCGGCGGAGGTGTGTCGGTGGAGCTCATGACAGCAAATCTGCCGCCCGATCCGCGCGGTCACCATCGGGGACTGCCCTGATTCGGTCACCGCCGACCGGGGTGGCCCTCAGGGTCGCCTCGGGGGCGAACCTCATGGTCGCGGTGATCGGGGCGTGTGACGATTGACCTCGACATGACTGCGACCGCCACACCGCCGCCCTACGGGCCGCCTGCTGGGCCGCCGGGTGCGAGCGCCGCCCGGCCGATCCGGCGCGCGGTCCGCGACACCGAGAGCCCGATCCTGGGTGGTGTGGCGGCGGGGCTGGCCCGCCATCTCGGGCTGCCGGTGCTGTGGGTGCGGGCGGCCTTCGTCCTGACGGCGTTCCTCCACGGCCTGGGTGGCTGTCTCTACCTGGGCCTGTGGCTCATGCTCCCGGCCGACCCGGGCTTCGAGCGGTCGACGCCGGGTGGGGAGAGCGCCACCCGCGGAGGCCGTCGGCCGCGCCGGATCCGGCGCCTCGCCGACGCGGGGCCGGCGATCGCCCTCGCCGCCCTCGGGCTGGGCGGAGTGCTGGTGGTCGAGGCGATGTTCGGCCAGGGCTTCGTTCTCATCCCCGTCGTCCTCGGCGTGGCCGGCGTGACCCTGCTGTGGCGGCAGGCCGACGAGACGCAGCGCGAGCGCTGGCTCGACACGACCGGCCGGATCGACCCGGCCCGCGTGGTGTTCGGGAGCGGCGGCTGGGCGTCGTACGCGCGCGTGGCCGCCGGCGTGGTGCTGGTGTTCGTCTCCCTGGGGTTCTTCGCGCTGCGCGGTGGATCGCTGAGCATGGCGCGCGACCTCACCATCGCCGGGCTCCTCGGTGTGGTCGGGCTGGTCGTGGTCATCGGCCCGTGGATTCACCGCCTCGCGCTGGACCTGACCGCCGAGCGTGCCGAGCGGGTCCGGACGCAGGAGCGCGCCGACGTCGCCGCCCACCTGCACGACTCCGTGCTGCAGACGCTCGCCCTCATCCAGAAGAACTCCGCCGACTCCCAGACCGTCGCCAGGTTGGCTCGTGCCCAGGAGCGCGACCTGCGGGCCTGGCTGTATGCGGGGGAGTCGACGACCGCCGACACCGTGGCGGCGGCTCTGCGCGCGGCGGCGGCCGAGGTCGAGGACACCCATGGCGTCGCCGTCGATGTGGTCGTGGTCGGCGACCGACCGTTCTCCGAGCCGACGCGCCCCGTCGTCGCGGCCGCTCGCGAGGCGATCGTCAATGCCGCCAAGCATGCGCAGGTCGACCGGATCGACGTCTACGCCGAGATCACGCCCGATGCCGTCGAGGTGTTCGTCCGCGACCGCGGTGTCGGCTTCGTCCTCGACGCGGTCCCCGACGACCGGCACGGACTCGCCGACTCCATCGTCGACCGGATGACGCGACACGGTGGCTCGGCCGACGTACGCTCCACCCCCGGCGAGGGCACCGAGGTGCGCCTCTCCCTACCTCTGGAGAAGGAAGATGACTGAGCCCGTCACGGTCCTGATCGTCGATGACCACGCGATGTTCCGTCGCGGCGTGCGCGCGGAGCTCGACGTCGACCCGACGGTGACCGTCGTCGCCGAGGCCGAGGACGTCGACACCGCTGCGGCGGCGATCGCCAGCGAGCGACCCGACGTCGTGCTGCTCGACGTCCATCTGCCCGGCGGCGGAGGCGTCGAGGTCATGCGGCGGGCGCCCGGGCCGCTCTTCCTGGCGCTCTCGGTCTCCGACGCGGCGGAGGATGTGATCGGCACGATCCGCGGCGGCGCGCGCGGCTATGTGACGAAGACGATCACGGGCCCCGAGCTGGTCGCCGCGATCCACCGCGTCGCCACCGGCGACGCGGTCTTCAGCCCGCGGCTGGCGGGGTTCGTGCTCGACGCCTTCGCCGGCGCGATCGACGTGGCGAGCGTCGACGAGGACCTCGACCGGCTCACCGAGCGGGAGCGGGAGGTGATGCGGCTGATCGCGCGGGGGTACTCCTACAAGGAGGTTGCACGGGAGCTGTTCATCTCGATCAAGACCGTCGAGACCCACATGTCGAGCGTGCTGCGCAAGCTCCAGCTGTCCTCGCGCCATGAGCTGACCCGCTGGGCGAGCGACCGCCGGCTCCTCTGATCCGCGACGTCATGCGAGTTGGCCGCCTGGACGACCGCCTCGCATGACCTCCCGCGACTCGTCTGATCCGCGACGTCATGCGAGCTGGTCGCCTGGACGACCGCCTCGCATGACCTCCGGCGCCGCGGCGGCTCGAAGGCCGTCTCTCGCTGCCGCCCGACCGCGTCGCTCAACCGGCCAGCCTCGGAGTCGAGCCGCCATGAGCGCGGGCTGACCGGGTTCGGGCTCCACCGCGCCGGTGCGGCATTGCTTCACGATGGCGAGACACATTGGCTGGTCTGTCGTGGGTGGGGACCCTACGGTCACACCTCGTGAGAACCGTCGTGCCCGGTCTGCTGACCGGACTGTCCCTGATCGTTGCGATCGGTGCACAGAACGCCTTCGTGCTCCGTCAGGGCCTGCGACGCGACCGCGTCGGTGCCGTCGTCCTGGTCTGTGCACTCTCGGACCTGGTGCTCATCGCAGCCGGCGTCGCCGGCATCGGTGCGGTCGTGGACCGGGCCGGGTGGGTGATCGACGTCGTGCGGTGGCTCGGCGTCGCGTTTCTCATCTGGTACGGCGTCGGCTCGCTGCGCCGCGCGTCCCACCCCGGCGTTCTGGCGGCCGAGGGAAGCGACTCGGCCCGGGTGGTCACGACCGCCGTGCTGCTGACCTGGCTCAACCCGCACGTCTATCTCGACACCGTGCTGCTGCTCGGCTCGATCGCCAACACGCACGGCGTGGGCGGCCGGTGGTGGTTCGCGCTGGGCGCCGGCACGGCGAGCGTCCTGTGGTTCAGCGGCCTGGGCTACGGCGCGCGCCTGGCTGCGCCGGTGCTCGCGCGGCCCACGGCCTGGCGCGTCCTGGACGTGCTCATCGGGCTCACGATGCTGGTGATCGCGGCCCGCCTGGCGATGGGGTGAGGCCTCACTACTAGGGTGCGGGCCATGGAGATCGTCCGCCTCATCCTGCTGCTCCTCCACCTGCTCGGCTTCGCCGCCCTGTTCGGTGGGCTGCTCGTGCAGGTCCGAGAGCCCGAGAAGAAGGTCAACAGCCTCATGCGGGACGGGGCCGGCACGGCCGTCGTCGCGGGCGTCCTCCTCGTGGGCGTCATCGAAGGGCAGACGAACCCCGACGCCAGCTGGCATTGGAAGATCGCCGTCAAGCTCGTCGTCGGGCTGGTCATCCTCGCGCTCGTCATGATGAACCTGCGCAAGGAGCGCATCTCGCAGGCGCTGTGGGCCACCCTGCTCGGCCTCACCGTGCTCAACGTCGCCATCGCGATCTTCTGGCACCCGGCCCACGGCTCCTACTGAGCGGACCCGCCGCGGCCGCGCGAGCGGAGCGAGCGCCATCAATATGCGACCGACATGTGCTCGCGGTGTCGGGTGGGGTTGTCGATCTCGTTGACGATCGCGTCGGCGAAGTCGGCGCCGGAGATCTCCGACTTGCCCTCGGCGTCGAACAGGGCGACGTCGCCGCCGACGCGGTAGGTGCCGGTCTTCTCCCCGGGCGCCCAGGAGCCGTACGCCCCGGCGGGGCTGACGAAGACCCAGTCGAGCTCGGCGGGCGCCGAGTCGGCGAACCAGGCACGGATGGAGTCGCCCTCGAGGGCCTCCTCGCGGAACTGCTCGGGGATCTCACCCTCGGCGAAGCGGGGCTCGCCGGGCGCGGGACGAAGCGAGGAGAACCCGCCGACCACGAGCAGGCGGGCGCCGCCCTCGGCTGCGGCGGCGGCGTACGCCTGGTAGAGCGCGAGCTGCGCGCCCCGCGCCGCGAGCTGGCCGCGCGGTGAGAGCGTCAGCACGACGGCGTCGGCGCCCGGGATGACCGCGACGGCATCCGCCGCGTCGCCGGTCTCGTAGCGCACGCCTGCGACCGGGTCGGCCGGGACCGACCGGCTCCACGAGACGACCTGGTGACCGCGAGCGGCGGCCTCGCGGACGATGTTGGCGCCCGTGTAGCCGGTGCCTCCGATGACAGCGATGGTGGACATGGCTCGTCCTTTCGACGATGTGGCTGGGGTAGGAGGGAGGGGGTCAGCGCCAGCCGAGGCCGGGCGCGACGTGCTTGACGATGTTCTCGAGGAGCTGGGCGTTGTAGTCGACGCCGAGCTGGTTGGGGACCGTGAGCAGCACGGTGTCGGCCGCCTCGATCGCCTCGTCCTCGCGCAGCTGCTCGACGAGCTTGTCCGGCTCGGCCGCGTAGGTGCGCCCGAAGATCGCCCGGAAGTCGTCGATCACGCCGACCTGGTCGTGCGACTCGCCCTCACCTCCGAAGTACATGGCGTCGAGCTCGGTCACGATCGGCATGATGGAGCGGCTCACCGAGACACGCGGCTCGAAGTCGTGACCGGCCGCCTTCCAGGCCTCGCGGAAGACCTCGATCTGCTTGCGCTGCTGGACGTGGAACGGCTCGCCGGACTCGTCCTCCTTCAGCGTGGAGCTCATGAGGTTCATGCCCAGCTCGGCGGCCCAGCGGGCGGTCGAGTCCGACCCGGCGCCCCACCAGATCCGTCGGCGCAGCCCTTCGGAGTGGGGCTCCAGCCGCAGCGGGCCCGGCGGGTTGGCGAACATCGGCCGCGGGTTGGGCCGGGCGAAGCCCTCGCCCTTGAGCACCTCGAGCAGCACCTCGGTGTGCCGGCGGCCCATGTCGGCGTCGGTCTCGCCCTCGGCGGGGGAGTAGCCGAAGTAGCGCCAGCCGTCGATGACCTGCTCCGGGCTGCCGCGGCTCACGCCGAGCTGCAGTCTGCCGTCGGCGATGAGGTCGGCGGCGCCGGCGTCCTCGGCCATGTACATCGGGTTCTCGTAGCGCATGTCGATCACGCCCGTGCCGATCTCGATCGTCGAGGTCCGCGCCCCGACCGCCGCCAGCAGCGGGAAGGGGCTGGAGAGCTGCCGTGCGAAGTGGTGCACGCGGAAGTAGGCGCCGTCCGCGCCCACCTCCTCGGCCGCGACGGCCAGGTCGATGGACTGGTGGAGCACGTCGGACGCCGACCTCGTCTGCGACTGCGGCGACGGCGTCCAATGACCGAAGGACAGGAACCCGATCTTCTTCACGACGGTTGAACCTTCAATCTCTCGTCGTCATTCCCCGAGGCGGAGATGTCGGCTCCATTAACTAGGCTGGAGCCCAGCATGAGCATCATCCCCGGTCTCGAGTCGTTCGCCACCCAGGCACCTGCGCAGCCTGCCCGGAAGGGGCCGACTCCGGAGGAGCTGCTGGAGGGGCTCAACGAGCCGCAGCGTGCCGCTGTGATCCACGAGGGCGCGCCCCTGCTCGTCGTCGCGGGTGCAGGCTCGGGCAAGACCCGCGTGCTCACCCGGCGGATCGCGTGGCTCATCAGCCAGCGCAAGGCTCATCCCGGCAGCATCCTGGCGATCACCTTCACCAACAAGGCCGCGGCGGAGATGAAGGAGCGCGTCGAGCAGCTCGTCGGCGGGCGGGCCCGGATCATGTGGGTGAGCACCTTCCACTCCGCGTGCGTGCGCATCCTGCGCAAGGAGGTGGAGCGGATCGGCTACAAGTCGAGCTTCACCATCTATGACGCGGCCGATTCCAAGCGCCTCATGACGCTGGTCTGCAACGACCTCGACCTCGACCCGAAGCGCTACCAGCCCGCCCAGCTGCTCAACTGGGTCTCGGACCAGAAGAACGAGCTGCGCGACCCCGACGACGCGACGAAGGACGCACGCAACGGCCTCGAGGAGAGCTACGCGGCGGCGTACAAGCTCTATCAGCGCCGCCTGCGCGAGGCCAACGCCTTCGACTTCGACGACCTCATCATGACGGCCGTCCACCTGATGCGGGAGTTCCCGGAGGTCCGCGAGACCTACCGGCGGCGCTTCCGGCACGTGCTGGTGGACGAGTACCAGGACACCAACCACGCGCAGTACGCGCTGGTCCATGAGCTGTGTGCGGACAATCCTGAGGACCTCGACGGCGAGAGGGTCGAGCCGGCCGAGCTGATGGTCGTCGGCGACGCGGACCAGTCGATCTATGCCTTCCGCGGGGCCAACATCCGCAACATCCTCGACTTCGAGCAGGACTTCCCGAACGCGAAGACGATCCTGCTGGAGCAGAACTACCGCTCCACCCAGACCATCCTCACCGCCGCCAACGCGGTCATCGACCACAACAAGGGGCGGCCGCCGAAGCGGCTGTGGAGCGACGCCGGCGAGGGCGACCGCATCGTGGGGTACGTCGCCGACGACGAGCACGACGAGGCGCGGTTCGTCTCCGACGAGATCGACAGGCTGGTCGACGGCGGCCGGGCCGCGTCCGACGTCGCGGTGTTCTACCGCACCAACGCTCAGTCCCGGGTCTTCGAGGAGGTGTTCATCCGGACCGGCCAGCCCTACAAGGTGGTCGGCGGGGTGCGCTTCTACGAGCGCCGGGAGGTCCGCGACGCGCTGGCCTACCTGCGCGCTCTCGCGAACCCGGCCGACCAGGTGTCCCTGCGGCGCATCGTCAACACCCCGAAGCGTGGCATCGGCGACCGCGCCGTGGCCTGCGTCAACGCCTTGGCCGAGCGCGACGGGCTCACCTTCTGGGAGGGCCTGCGCCGGGCGGACGACGCACCCGGCCTGGCCACCCGCTCGCTCACCAACATCCGCAGCTTCGTCGCGATGATGGAGGAGCTGATGTCCATGGTCGAGGGCGGTGAGCGCGCCGACGTGATCCTCGAGTCCGTCCTGGCGCGGTCGGGCTACCTCGACGAGCTGGAGGCCTCCGACGACCCCCAGGACGCGACTCGCGTGGAGAACCTCGCCGAGCTCGTGGCCGTCGCCCGCGAGTTCTCTGACGACCCCGTCGCCGGCCCGTCCGCGGACCCCGCCGACGTGGACGCTGGCATCGTCGCCCCGGGTCTCGACGACTTCCTGGAGCGGGTGGCGCTCGTCGCCGACTCCGACCAGATTCCGGAGGACGGCGAGGGCGTCGTCACGCTGATGACGCTGCACACCGCGAAGGGACTGGAGTTCCCCGTGGTCTTCCTCAGCGGGCTCGAGGATGGCGTCTTCCCGCACTCACGCGCCCTCGGTGACGGCACCGAGCTCGAGGAGGAGCGCCGGCTGGCGTACGTCGGCATCACCCGCGCCCGCGAGCGGCTCTTCCTGTCCCATGCGCTGGTCCGGTCGGCCTGGGGCGCCCCGATGCACAACCCGCCCAGCCGGTTCCTCGCCGAGCTGCCCGTCGACCTCGTCGACTGGAAGCGCACGGCGGCCGACCAGACCCGCTGGTCGCGCCAGGAGTCGTCGTCGTGGTCCTCGGGGCTGAGCACGCCCACCGACCGCGGCCGCCGCAACTTCTCCTCGGCGGCCCTGCGCGCCGACGCCGCGGCCAAGTCGAAGCCTGCCCGGGACGTGCCGTCCCTCGAGCCGGGCGACCGAGTGACCCACAACTCCTTCGGCCTCGGCACCGTCGTGTCGGTCGAGGGCGTCGCCGACAAGGCGGTCGCCTCGATCGACTTCGGCTCCTCCGGCGTCAAGCGGCTGCTGCTCCGCTACGCCCCCGTCGAGAAGCTGTAGGACCCGGCGAACGGTCGCAGATGTTCACGGCGGGCACGGCGAGCGGACTCAGGTGGTCGGCAGAGCCGTGAACATCTGCGACCGTTCGCCGTTTGTCAGGGCTGGAGGCCGTGGGCGATCAGCCACGGCTTGGGGTCCACGGGGTCGCCGCCACCGGGGCGGACCTCGACGTGGACGTGGGGACCGGTGACGTGTCCGGTCGAGCCGACGTAGCCGATGACGTCGCCGGCGTGGACCTGCTGGCCCGGCGTGACGTTGAACTGCACCTGGTGGCAGTACCACAGCTCGGTGCCGTCCTCGAGCGTCTCGACGGTCTTGTTGCCGTAGGCGCCGTCGAACTGGGCCGAGGAGATCACGCCGTTGGAGATCGCGTGGATGGGCGTGCCGGTAGGGGCGGCGAAGTCCAGGCCCGTGTGCAGGTGCGCCCAGAGGCCGTAGTCGCCGAAGCCGGCCGTCAGGTGGTAGGCCCCCGGGAGGATCGGGAGCTGCATCTGGTTCTTCTTGAGGACCTGCGCGCGGCCGGTCGCCTTCTTGTTGATGGCGTCGAGCGCGGTCTCGCGGGCCGCTGCGGCTGAGTTCGCAGGGTTCGCCGCCGCAGCGCCCGCGCGACCGCCACCGCGACTGACGGAGACACCGCGGTCGCCGACGTACCCCGTCCCGCTCGTGCCGCTCAGGGCGCTGGCCTGGTGCAGCGGACCGGCCTCGGCCCGGACCAGGTCGGTCTTGCCGGCGGTCAGGGCGCCGAAGCCCGCGACGGCGAGCGCGGCGACCCCGACGAGTGCGGGCAGCGACGGCAGGAGCCGGAGGCGAGGGCGACGGCTGGGGACGCGGGCGCGCTTGCCGGCCTGTACGACGGGCAGCGCGGTCGTGGTGTCGTAGCTGAAGTCGGTGCCCGGCAGGCCGTCGATGCGCGGCAGGATCCCGGTGAAGGCCTCGGTGAGGGCGAACGGGAGCTGCCCGGTGTCCTCGGGGGACTCAGCAGCGAAGAGGTTCCAGTCGGCCCAGTCGACGGTGCCGGGGCTGTCGAGCAGGGCCACGGGAGCGACAGGCTTGACGAAGGCGACGGCCCGCTCGGTGGCCTGCTCGGCCGTGTCAGGGAGTCGGTCGGCGACGGCGGCCGGGATCTGGTCCACGATGTCCGGGACCCTCGACTCGAGGACGAGGTCGGGTGAGCGGTCCACGACGGGACGCGCGACGCGGCGGCCGACGTACGGCGCCGCGGGCGTCTCCTCGACCTGGGCGGCGTCGAGGGCGCGGGCCATCCGGCGGCCGACGTACGGCTGCGTCGGCTCCGCGGTCGGCTCGAGCGTGACCTGAGGGGTGACGTCGCGGCGAGCGCGCTTGCCGACATACGGGGTCGGGGCCTCCGAGGGAAGTCGGTCGGGACCGACACTGTCCACTCGGGGGTCACTCACGCTTCAACACTCCGCTGCTCGGGATTCAGACACGCTGCTCAGACTCAGACGGCGAGCCCCGACCTTAACGGAGGTCCTGGGACCGTCGAAAATCGGGGCCGGTGCCCGATTCTGGAAGACGGCACTACTCGAGGGGAACGGCGCGGAGCGTAATCGGGACCTAAGGCCCAGCCTCTCGCAGAGGCTCCCGCGGTATGGCGTGCATCACCTCCGGGGGTCCAGCACTCGTCCTCGGGCGCGGTCACGTCTAGTGTGCGTCGAGGACATCCCACCGCCAGAGCTGATGCTGCGCGGGCGCGACCCGGCTGCGCTGCGGCTCCGACGTAGGACCGATAACGAACCCTGGAAGCATTGGTGGATCAGTGGATCTGATGGAGTACCAGGCGAAGCAGCTCTTCGCCAAGCACGGTGTCGCGACCACCCTCGGCGTGGTCGTCGAGACCGCCGAGGCCGCGAAGGCGGCGGCCGAGGAGATGGGCGGAGTCACCGTCATCAAGGCGCAGGTCAAGGCCGGCGGCCGCGGCAAGGCCGGCGGCGTCAAGATCGCCAAGACCGCGGATGACGCTTATCTGCACGCCAGCAACATCCTCGGCATGGAGATCAAGGGCCTGACGGTCAACCGCGTCCTGGTCACCCCGGCGACCCCGCCGGAGGAGGAGTACTACTTCTCCTTCCTGCTCGACCGCTCGAACCGTCAGTACCTCTGCATCGCGTCCGTCGAGGGTGGTGTCGAGATCGAGGAGGTCGCGAAGACCAACCCCGACGCCGTCAAGCAGATCGGCATCGACCCGGGCACCGGCGTCGACGAGGCGAAGGCCCGCGAGATCGCCACCGAGGCCAAGTTCCCCGAGCCGGTCTTCGAGCAGGCCGTCGAGCTGATCCAGAGCCTCTACAAGGTCTTCGTCGAGGAGGACGCCACCCTCGTCGAGGTGAACCCGCTGGCCCGCCTGGCCGGGGACAAGCTCGAGGCCCTCGACGGCAAGGTCTCCCTCGACGACAACGCCTCCGAGGTCCGCCACCCCGAGCACGAGGAGTTCGAGATCCGCGAGGAGGCCGACCCGCTCGAGGCGAAGGCCAAGGACCTCGGTCTCAACTACGTCAAGCTCGACGGCCAGGTCGGCATCATCGGCAACGGCGCGGGTCTCGTCATGAGCACCCTCGACGTCGTCGCCTACGCCGGCGAGAAGCACGGCGGCGTGAAGCCGGCCAACTTCCTCGACATCGGCGGCGGCGCGAACGCCCAGGTCATGGCCAACGGCCTCGATGTGATCCTCAACGACCCCCAGGTCAAGGCCGTCTTCGTCAACGTCTTCGGCGGCATCACCGCGTGCGACGAGGTCGCGAAGGGCATCGTCGGCGCGCTCGACATCCTCGGCGACGAGGAGACCAAGCCGCTCGTCGTCCGCCTCGACGGCAACAACGTCGAGCTCGGTCGTCAGATCCTCAACGAGCGCAACCACCCGCTCGTGACCGTTGTCGACACCATGGACGGCGGTGCCGACAAGGCCGCCGAGCTTGCCCACAACGGCACGGCCGCCTGAGGCCGGGGAGAAGAACAATGAGCATCTACCTCAACAAGGACAGCAAGATCATCGTCCAGGGCATCACCGGCGGCATGGGTGCCAAGCACACCGCCCTGATGCTCGACTCGGGCGCCCAGATCGTCGGCGGCGTCAACGCGCGCAAGGCGGGCACGACGGTCACGCACAAGAACCACGAGGGCGCGGACGTCACCCTGCCGGTGTTCGGCACCGTCAAGGAGGCCATGTCCGAGACCGGTGCGGACGTCTCGGTCGTCTTCGTCCCGCCGGCGTTCACCAAGGACGCCTGCATCGAGGCCATCGACGCCGGCATCGGCCTGCTCGTGGTCATCACCGAGGGCGTTCCGGTGCAGGACACGGCCGAGGTCTGGTCCTACGTCAGCGGCAAGTCGACCCGCATGATCGGTCCGAACTGCCCCGGCATCATCACGCCGGAGGAGTCCCTGGCCGGCATCACGCCACACACGATCACGGGGAAGGGCCCGATCGGCCTCGTCTCGAAGTCCGGCACGCTGACCTACCAGATGATGTACGAGCTGCGTGACCTCGGCTTCTCCACCGCGATCGGCATCGGCGGCGACCCGATCGTCGGCACCACGCACATCGACGCGCTGCAGGCCTTCCAGGACGACCCGGAGACCAAGGCGATCGTGATGATCGGCGAGATCGGCGGCGACGCGGAGGAGCGTGCGGCCGCCTACATCAAGGAGAACATCACCAAGCCCGTCGTCGGGTACGTCGCCGGCTTCACCGCCCCCGAGGGCAAGACGATGGGCCACGCCGGCGCCATCGTGTCCGGCTCGGCCGGCACCGCCCAGGCGAAGAAGGACGCGCTCGAGGCAGTCGGCGTCAAGGTCGGCAAGACGCCGTCCGAGACCGCTTCGCTCATGCGGGAGATCCTCAAGAGCCTCTGAGGCTCACGCAGCACCACCCCAGGCGCCCCGGCTGCTTCGGCAGTCGGGGTGTCGGTGCATTTTCGGGCTGCGTGGTCGCTCGGGCTGCGGGGTCGCTCGGGCTGCGTGGTCGCTCGGGCGGCTGGGCGTCGATGCGTTCAGCCGTCGCTCACGCGCGGCGGACTGCGCCGAGGGCGTGAAGCTGAGAGAGGGACCCGCGAGCGACCGGTCAGAGACCGGCAAGAGGCTCGATCGCGCTCTTCCTGGCCGGCCTTCTCCTGCCCTTCCAGAGACCCCGGGAGCTGGCGGGGAGCGAGCAAGGGGAACCGCATGTGGTCGAGCAGCGATTCCAGGTCACAGTCGATTGACTGTGACCTGGAATCGCTGCTCACCCGGACCGGCTGAGCGACCTCGCGTGACTCGGCGGATGGGCGCGGCCCGCGGAAGGCGCGGCGCGGAACGGCGGGGCGACGTGGCGAGGCGACGTGGCGGCGGCGACCAGCGCTGCCGGGAGCGACGAGACGGGTCGCCAGCCCCAGGTGACCGCTAGAGGCGGCCGGGACCAGCTCAGCGGAGCTGGCGCAACCGCTCCGCGGCCCGGTGGGTCAGCGCCACGAAGGCGTCGTCTGAGACCGTCGCTGTGCCGGAGGGGACGAAGCCGACCTGAGCCACGTTGTCACCCTCGCGGATGATCGACATGAGGAACTCGACCGAGGACTTGTCGGAGATCTCGATCTGCAGTCGCCAGGTCGTGAGGTCGCGAGCCCGGGTCGAGGTGTTCTCGATCAGGCTTATCCTCGTGCCGAGGTCCTTCTTCGGGCAGCCCGCCAGCGCGGTGCGCGTCGCCTCGACGAAGCGGGTCGCAGCGGACGCTCGTCCGAACGAGCCGATCGTCTCCGTCAGCCCGAACTGCGCCGGCAGCTTCGCCTGGGGGATCACGAACGAGCGGGTCAGGTCCCCGGTAACGCCCCTGCGGTGGAAGACCGACTGGTCGCACCGGGTCGCGGCGAGGTTGGAGGTGGCGGCCCTGGGCGCCGTCGCCATCCACGGCTGCGCAACGGTCGCCACCGGAGGCAGGTCGACCTTGTCGAGCATGGCGGGTTGCTCGCCGATCGGGACCGGCGCGACCGGGCGGGTCACCGGGCGGGTCGTGCATGCGCCTGCGTCGGGGAGGCTGCAGAGTCGTCCGACCGCCTGGGCGAGCAGCCCGGTGTTGGCCCGCACGGCGCGTCGCGCCGACGCGGCCGCGCTCGAGGCGGGCTGGGTCGAGGCGGGCTGGGTCGAGGCGGGCTGGGTCGAGGCTGGTTGGGTCGAGACGACGGTGGTCGTCAGCACTCCGGTGCGCGCGATGCTCGCCACGACCGAGCGGCTCGGGTTGGTCCAGGCCCGCAGCTCGACCAGGGTCGCCTCGTCGCCGACGCCGGTCACCTGCTGGGTCGACATGAGCTGGACGCGGGGGTCCTTGCAGCCGGCGTACCAGCGCACGGAGGCGTCGTAGGCCGAGTGGGCGGCCTGCGGGGTCGTGGAGACCTCCGTCGACTGGCCGACCGAGAGAACGTCGCCGGAGACCAGCGTCCGCATCAACGCTGCGCGGGGCGAGCCGTCGGCGAAGCGCTGCTCCTGGCACGGAAGAACCAGGCCGTCGCCGTCGGTGTTGTCCGACGTCATCTCGGTGGTCCACGTGCCGCCGAGGGCGCTGGCCGCCTCGCTCTCGCCGAGGAGATCCTTGGTGGTGAGCGGGTAGGCGGGCGCGGGCGACGGCGGAGCCGACGTGTGCACGCTGAGCGCGTCGAGGGTGGGCCGGACGCCGTTGCCGTCGGTCACGAGCACGCCGGATCCGACGAACGCCACGAGCGCGACCGCGCCGCCGACCGCGGTGTGCAGCCGACGCCGCGCCGCACCCGCCCGGGTGATGATCGTCGGGCGGGGCCACCGCAGGTCGCGCAGCTCCGCCGCCATCGGCTCGAACAGGGCGAGGATGCTGGTGGTCGGCACCTTGCGCGCGAGTGCGAAGGCAGCCGTCGCAGACTGCAGCTCGCGCTCGGCGCGGGCCTGGGTGATGCCGGCCTCCCGGGCGAGCTGGTCGAGGGGGAGCGTCGTGAGGTGGGCCAGGATCAGGACCTTGCGCTGCAGGAGCGGCAGCTTGCCGAGCGCGGCCAAGGTGGCGCGGACGCCCTCGTCGAAGCGCCGCTCGCGGTGGAACGGGCGTGCCGTGTGCCGGCGGAGCGCGTGGGACCACGCCTGCGGCCGCACGTAGCTCTCGGGGTCCTCCAGCCGGCTGATCTTGCGCCAGTGGTGCCAGCCGATGACGAGCGCGTCGCGCACGCCCTTCTGGGCCGCGGTCAGGTCACCGGTCAGCGCCCAGGTCTGGAGGAGGAGCCGACTGCGGACGTCCTTGTAGAACGTCTCGAAGGTGTCGGGATCTGGCTTCTTCCTCATGAGCAGCCCACAGGCTACCCGGCGGTTCCAGGGTGAGCCTGATCGTCGGCCGATCGACACGGCCACGGCGCGCCGCCCGAGCCGGGCCGACCCGCGCGGTGATCATGGTCGCGATGACTTCTCTGCTCCCGTCCTCGGCACGCTCCTCCGACCAGGTGCGGGCCGATCTCCGGCACCGTCGCCCGCTGGTCGTCGTGGCGACCCTGGGCGGCGTGGTGGCGGCCTGCGCGACGCTGCTCGTCTGCCTCGCCCTGGGGGTCGTCGGCTGGTTCCTCACCGACGCCGGAGCCCACGGAGCGCCGCGCGACGCGCTTCGGGTCGGCGCGTTGGCGTGGCTGATGGCACACGGCTCCGGCATCCACGTGAACGGCACGGCGGTCACCGTCGTCCCCTTGGGTCTCACGGCGATCGTGGGATGGGCGATGTGGCGGGTCGGCCACCGCGTCGGGGACTCGATCTCGGGACATGGCCCGGACGCCGACCGGATCGCCGACGGGGAACGTGACTGGACGGTGCAGCTCGCGACGGGCCTCTTCACGCTCGGCTACGCCGTCACCGTGATCGTGACGGCGTCCGTGGCCGCCGATGCGGCGACGGCGCCGAGCCTCGCCCGCGCGCTGGTGTGGACCATCCTCGGCTCGGCGCTCGTCGGCGGCACCGGGATCGCGGTCGGGTCGGGGCGTGCCGCGATCGCCGTCGCGTGGCTGCCGCCGACGATCCGGGCCGCCGCCTCCGCCGCCCGCGACACGCTGATCGGATGGCTCGCGATCAGCCTCGCCGTCCTTCTGGTCAGTCTGGCCGTCGACTGGAGCACCGCAGCCAACGTGATGTCGCAGCTGCACACCAGCGCCGGCGCGGCGACGCTCTACACGGCCGTCACGGCGGCCGTCCTCCCCAACGCCGCCCTCTTCTCAGGCTCCTACCTCCTCGGGCCGGGGTTCACCGTCGGCATCGGCACGCTCGTGAGCCCCGGAGCAGTCGTCCTCGGCCCGCTGCCGATGTTCCCCCTCCTCGCCGCGCTGCCGGATGCAGGATCCACGCCTGCCTGGGCGACGTGGCTCATCCTGCTCGCGCCGCTCACCGCCGCGGTCGGCGTCGTCCGCGCCCAGCGGCGCTACCGCACGACGCGGTGGGACGAGGGCGCGGTCCGCGGCCTGGCCGGCGGCGTCTGTGCGGGCGTCGGGTTCGGCATCCTCGCTGGGCTCGCCGGAGGAGCGGTCGGTCCGGGGAGGATGACGCAGGTGGCGCCGTACGCCATGGACGCCTGCGTCCGCGGCGTCCTGGCCTTCGGCATCGGAGGACTGCTCGCGGGCCTCGCGATGACCTGGTGGCAGCGGCGCTCGTCCTAGTCCCTCGCGTCGGTCCTGAGCGGGCTCGACATCACGGTCCTGAGTAGGCTCTGCGCCCGTGCGACTCGTCGTCCTCGTCTCCGGATCCGGATCCAACCTGCAGGCGCTGCTCGACGCATGCGCCGAGGCGGCATACGGCGCCGAGGTGGTCGCCGTCGGCGCTGACCGCGACGGGATCCTGGCGCTCGAGCGGGCCGAGAGGGCCGGCGTCCCCACGTTCGTCAGGCGGCTCAAGGACCATGCCAGTCGCGAGGAGTGGGATGCGGCGCTCGCCGAGGCGGTCGCCCAGCATGAGCCCGACCTCGTGGTCCTGGCCGGCTTCATGAAGCTCGTCGGTCCCGCGTTCCTCGACCGGTTCGGTGGCCGGACCCTCAACACCCACCCGGCCCTGTCGCCGTCGTTCCCGGGGACGCAGGGGCCGGCGGACGCGCTCGCATACGGCGTCAAGGTGACCGGCTGCACGCTGTTCGTGGTCGACGCCGGCGTGGACACCGGCGCGATCGTCGCGCAGGAGGCGGTGCCGGTGGAGCCCGACGACACCGCCGAGACGCTGCACGAGCGGATCAAGGTGGCCGAGCGCACGATGCTCGTCGAGAGCGTCGGCCGCATTGCCCGCGAGGGCCTCAGCGTCGAGGGGCGCCGGGTTCGCTTCGGCCGCTGAGTCACGGCATGATGAGCCCACACGACTGGCGCGGGTGGGCGACCACCGGGGAGTGTGTGAGAAGGCATCGTCCGCCTGGGTGCCCCTCGTCGTTGAGAGCCGACCGATGAGGAGAGCCGCTGATGGCTGGCCAGCAGGACAAGGTGGAGATCAGGCGGGCACTCGTGTCCGTCTATGACAAGACCGGCCTCGAGGACCTCGTCCGCGGTCTGCATGAGAGGGGCGTCGAGCTGGTCTCGACCGGCGGCTCGGCGAAGCTGATCAGCGACCTCGGACTGCCGGTCACGAAGGTCGAGGACCTCACGGGCTTCCCCGAGTGCCTCGACGGCCGCGTGAAGACGCTGCACCCGCGCGTGCACGCCGGGATCCTGGCCGACCGCCGTCTCGACTCCCATGTCGCGCAGCTCGCGGAGCTCGGCGTCGAGCCGTTCGACCTCGTCGTCTCCAACCTCTACCCCTTCACCCAGACCGTCGCCTCGGGCGCCACGCCGGACGAGTGCGTCGAGCAGATCGACATCGGTGGCCCGTCGATGGTCCGGGCCGCGGCGAAGAACCACCCCAGCGTCGCCATCGTGACCAGCCCCGACCAGTACGAGCAGACGCTCGCGGCGGTCGCCGCCGGCGGCTTCACCTATGAGGAGCGCAAGGCGCTCGCCGCGGCGGCGTTCGTCCACACCGCGACGTACGACGTCCACGTCGCCTCGTGGATGGGGTCGGTCCTGACCGACTCCAGCGAGGGGACCGGCTTCCCGGCCTGGGTCGGTGGCACCTATGACAAGGCCGCCGTGCTCCGCTACGGCGAGAATCCGCACCAGCGGGCCGCCCTGTATCTCAACGGGTTCGGCGCGAAGGGCCTCGCTCAGGCCGAGCAGCTGCACGGCAAGGAGATGTCCTACAACAACTACGTCGACACCGACGCCGCCCGTCGCGCCGCCAACGACTTCGCCGAGCCGGCGGTCGCGATCATCAAGCACGCCAACCCGTGCGGCCTCGCGATCGGCTCCGAGGAGGGCGGCATCGCCGAGGCGCACCGCCGCGCCCACGAGTGCGACCCGGTCAGCGCCTTCGGCGGCGTGATCGCGGCCAACCGCCCGGTCAGTGTCGAGATGGCGAAGCAGGTCGCCGAGGTGTTCACCGAGGTGATCGTGGCGCCGGCCTATGAGGAGGGCGCCGTCGAGATCCTCGCGCAGAAGAAGAACATTCGGATCCTCGTCGCCCCGGCTGACGGCGGGGCGCTCGTCGAGACCCGGCCCATCTCCGGTGGACTCCTCATGCAGACCGTCGACCACGTCGACGCGCCGGGCGACGACCCGGCGACATGGACGCTCGCGACCGGCGAGGCCGCCGACGACCAGACGCTCGCCGACCTCGCCTTCGCCTGGAAGGCGTGTCGGGCCGCCAAGTCGAACGCGATCCTGCTCGCCCGCGACGGTGCCTCGGTCGGCATCGGCATGGGCCAGGTCAACCGGGTCGACTCGTGCCGCCTGGCCGTCGAGCGGGCCAACACCCTCGCCGAGGGCGCGGAGCGGGCGCGCGGCGCGGTTGCGGCCTCGGACGCGTTCTTCCCCTTCGAGGACGGCCCCCAGATCCTGCTGGACGCGGGGGTCCGGGCGATCGTCCAGCCCGGCGGCTCGGTGCGCGACGAGCTGACGATCGAGGCGTGCAAGGCGGCCGGCGTGACGATGTACTTCACCGGCACCCGGCACTTCTTCCACTAGGAACGGCAGGGAGACGGAAGCGACATGACTGCCCAGAAGCTCGACGGCACCAAGACCGCCGCCGCCATCAAGGACGAGCTGCGGCTCCGTGTGGCCGCTCTGGTCGACCGGGGCATCCGCCCGGGTCTGGGGACGATCCTCGTCGGGGACGACCCGGGGTCGCGGTGGTATGTCAACGGCAAGCACAAGGACTGTGCCGAGGTCGGGATCGAGTCGATCCGGATCGACCTGCCTGAGACCGCCACCCAGGAGGAGATCGAGGACGCCGTCCGGGCGCTCAACGACGACCCGGCGTGCACCGGCTACATCGTGCAGCTGCCGCTGCCGAAGGGCGTCGACGAGAACCGGGTGCTGGGTCTGATCGACCCGGCCAAGGACGCCGACGGGCTGCACCCGACGAACCTGGGGTGGCTGGTGCTGGGCGACGTGGCGCCGCTGCCGTGCACGCCGTACGGCATCGTGGAGCTGCTGCGTCGCCACGACGTCGCGATCAACGGTGCGGAGGTGGTCGTGGTCGGTCGTGGCGTCACCGTCGGTCGGCCGCTGGGCCTGCTGCTGACCCGGCGTTCGGAGAACGCGACCGTGACGCTGTGCCACACCGGGACGCGTGACCTGGCCGCGCACACCCGCAACGCCGACATCGTGGTGGCGGCGGCCGGGGTGCCGGGCATCATCACCGCCGACATGGTCAAGCCGGGCGCGGCGCTGCTGGACGTGGGGGTGAGCCGGGTCGACGGCAAGATCGCCGGGGATCTGGCCGAGGACGTGTGGGACGTGGCCGGCTGGGTCTCGCCCAATCCTGGCGGGGTGGGCCCGATGACCCGTGCCATGCTGCTCTCCAACATCGTGATCAATGCGGAGAAGCGCGCGGACGCGGCGGTTCCGGCGGAGACGGCGAAGGGTCTGGCTTGACGGTCGTGCACGAGAGCGAGGAGTCCCCGGCGGAGCCGGGTGGCGTCCCCTCCCCGGAGGAGGTCGAGGCCGAGCTCGTCGCTGCCGGTGTGCAGGAGCCGTCGGGCACCGCGGGAGCCGAGCGTCGCTACCCCTCGACCATCGGCGGGGCCTGCTACCTGGCGGTGCTGGCGGTCGTCGTGCTCGGCCTGGTCGTCACGGCGACCGGTCACTGGCGCGGCGGGGTGCACCTCATCGCGGGGGCGCTCGTCGCCGCAGCGGCGTTCCGGCTGGTGCTGCCCTCGCGCGACGCAGGGATGCTCGCCGTCCGAAGCCGCGCGCTGGACTGCGTGTTGCTGGCGGTCATGGGGATCGCTCTCTGGATCCTCGCGGGCACGATCCCCGATCAGCCATCCTGACACGGGTCCTGCTGCCGCCAAAGTGTCTGTGACGCCGTGTACCGTGTAAATCAGGCCGTCTCGAGGTCTGGGTCCAGGAGGACGACATGGTGCTGGCATACGAGCGGACCGGCAGCGGAGAGCCGCTGGTCCTCATCCACGGGATCGGCCACCGCCGTCAGGCGTGGTATCCGGTCCTCGACCGGCTGGCGGAGGAGTACGACGTCGTCGCGCTCGATCTGCCGGGCCACGGCGAGAGCCGCGACGAGCTCGACCCGTCCCTCCCGGTCCGTGACGCGCTGAGCCAGTCCCTCGAGGAGACCTTCGCCGAGCTCCGCATCGAGCAGCCGCACGTCGTCGGCAACTCACTCGGTGGCCTGATCGCGCTGGAGGCGGGACAGGACGGGCTTGCCCGGAGCGTCACCGCGCTCTCGCCAGCCGGCTTCTGGGGCGGGCCGGTCGACTTCCTCTACGTCCGCGCGCTCTTCGGCGCCGTGCTCACCACCGCTCGCGTCACCGAGCCCGCCGCCCGCCGGCTCCTGGCGACGCGGGCCGGGCGCACGCTGATGTTCGGCTGGCTTCACACGCGGCCATGGGCCGTCGATCCCGAGCTCGCCAGCGGGGACTTCGCGAACATGCTGGCGGCGGCGCCCACGATCGCACGGCTCTTCGCCGCCGCCTATCCGTACGCCGTCTCCGAGGACGCCGTCAACGTGCCGACGACCATCGCGTGGAGCGAGCGCGACCTGGTGCTGCTGCCCTACCAGGCTCGACGGGCGCGGCAGCTGCTGCCGCACGCGCAGCACCTCACGTTGCACGGTGTCGGGCATGTGCCCATGCCCGACGATCCGGCCCTCGTCGTCAGGACCATCCAGCAGGGCACTCAGGCGGCCGAGTCGGTGCTGCGCTCCATCGCCTGAGTGCCTCGCCGCTTTGTCAGATCAGGCCGAGCGACCGGACGGCGTCGGCCTCCTCCTGGAGCTCGCCGACGGAGGCGTCGATGCGGCTGCGGGAGAAGTCGCCGATCTCGAGGTCGGGGACGATCCGCCAGCTGCCGCTCTCGGCCGTCACGGGGAAGGACGAGACCAGCCCCTCCGGGACGCCGTAGGAGCCGTCGGAGACGACCGCCATGGACTGCCAGTCGTCGGCGGGCGTGCCGAACAGCCAGCTGCGTGCCGAGTCGATCGTCGCCGAGGCCGCCGAGGCGGCCGAGGAGAGCCCGCGAGCCTCGATGATGGCCGTGCCGCGCTTGGCCACGGTCGGGATGAAGTCGTTCTCGATCCACTCCTGGTCGACGAGCTCGGAGGCGGGCCGGCCGTCCACCAGGGCGTGGAAGAGGTCGGGATACTGCGTCGCGGAGTGGTTGCCCCAGATGGTCATCCGGCTGATGTCGTGGGGCGCCGCGCCCGTCTTGCGGGCGAGCTGGGCGATCGCGCGGTTGTGGTCCAGACGGGTCAGGGCGGCGAAGCGGTCGCGCGGGATGTCGGGTGCGTTCGCGGCGGTGATGAGGGCGTTGGTGTTCGCCGGGTTGCCGGTGACCTGGATGCGGACGTTGTCGGCGGCCGACTCGTTCAGCGCGCGACCCTGCGCGGTGAAGATCGCGCCGTTGGCCTCGAGCAGGTCCTTGCGCTCCATCCCGGCGCTGCGCGGACGCGCGCCGACGAGGAGCGCGAGCTCGACACCGTCGAAGACCTGCTTGGGGTCGTCGCCGATCTCGATGCCCGCCAAGTGGGGGAAGGCGCAGTCGTCGAGCTCCATGACGACGCCTTCGAGGGCCTTGAGCGCGGGAGTGATCTCGAGGAGCCGCAGCTCGATCTCGCGATCACCGCCCAGCGCCCCTGCGGCGATGCGGAAGAGCAGGCTGTAGCCGATCTGACCGGCGGCACCGGTGACCGCCACCTTGAGAGGAGTGCTCACGCCCTGCACCGTAGCGGAGGAGTGAGCCACGCAACAGGGAGCCGCGCACAGGGCATGCTTACGGCGTGCTCGTACGTCGGACGCTGACCGCCCTCCTGCTCGCGACGGGGCTGGCGACACTGGCCGGCGGTTGCGGGACGTTCGCGCAGTCGTACGCGCCCGCAGGCGTCGACGAGCTGACGATCCCCACGCCGAGCCCGGACCCCGCGGACTTCGTCAGCCGCGTCGACAACCCGTGGCTCGCCTTCTCGTCCGGCGAGACCCGCACCTATGACGTGACCGGCGTCGGGTCGCTCGGGGCGATCAGGACCGTCGTGGTCCTGCCCGGGCACGTCGCCGTCGCCGGCGTGGCGACGACCGCCGTCCGGACGACCCTGACCGGCATGCCTCCCGGGAGCCTGGCCGGGCAGGCCGCCACGCCGGCCCCCACCCCGACCCCGGCCCCGACGCCGGCCCCGACGCAGGCCTCCACGCCGGCCCCCACGTCGGCGCAGGCGTGGACCGACTACTACGCGCAGGACGCCGACGGCAACGTCTGGTGGTTCGGTCACGAGGCGGCGACCGGGAGCTGGCGTGCCGGTATGGGCGGCGCTGAGGCCGGCCTGGCGATGGCGGCGCGCCCGCGGACCGCGGACGGCTACCGGACGGCGTACCTCCCCGGGGTCGTCGAGGACGTCGCCACGGTCGTGCAGGCTGACCGCAACACGGTGCAGGCCGATGTGACCTCCCGGCTGGAGCCCGGTGGCGTGGTGCGCGAGATCTTCCAGCGCGGCTCCGGGCTGGTCACCCGGATCGACGCGGTGACCGGCGAGCTCGACCGGCTACGACACTGACTCGGGAGCCGAGTCAGGACTGGGGGTCGCCGGGGTGTGGCTCCTGCAGGGGCTTCCACTGCTGGGCGGCGTAGTCCCACTCCCAGCCGTCCTGGATGATCCGCGGCTGCGCGGCCGGGTCGGCGATCATGGTCTGCTCGGCGGCCGTCGGCTCCTCGGCGGCCGCGGACTGTGGGGGGATCGCCGCGCTGGTCGCATCGAGATCCTCCTGGTTCCACTGCTGCTGGAACGAGTCGGGGGCGCCATAGCCGGGGACGGCGCCGGGCGCGACCTCCGGGGTCCCCTGCACGGGGCCGGGCACCGGAGTGGCCGCCCGGGCCCCGAACCGCCATCCGGAGCCCAGCACCGGCTCGGTGGCGTGACCGAAGAGCAGCGGGTAGACCACGCCCGCCGCGGCGCCACCCACGAGCGGCGCGAGGATGAAGAGCCAGAGCTGCACGACGTTGGCGCCGCCGGCGAACAGCGCCGGGCCGATCGAGCGGGCCGGGTTGACCGACGTGCCGGTCAGCGGGATGGCGACGAAGTGGATCGCAGCGAGCGTGAAGCCGATCGCGAGAGGGGCGAGCGCCGGGTGCTCGTTGCGCTCGTCGGTGACGCCCAGGATGATCGTGACGAAGATGGCGGTGATGATGAGCTCGACCAGGAACGCCGCCCACCAGTGCAGGTGGACCGCGGAGTAGTCGCCGTACCCGTTCTGCCCCATGTGGTGGCTCGTGTCATAGCCCGGCACGCCCTGCACGATGATGAACAGCACGAGCGCCGCAACGATCGCCGCCGCGACCTGGGTGATCACGTAGGCCGGGACCTGCTTCCAGGCGAAGCGGCCGCCGACGGCCGCGCCGACGGTCACGGCGGGGTTGAAGTGGCCACCGGAGATGCGCCCGAACGCATAGACCCCGATCACGACGGTGATGCCGAAGGTGAAACCGGTGGCGACGACGTCGGCGTTGGTGGCGATCGCCGCCCCGCAGCCGAGCATCACGAGGATGAAGGTGCCGAGGGCCTCGGCAGCGAGCTTCTGAACCTGCTCCGACTTCTGCATGCTCGGGACTCTAGTCCCAGACGGTCACTTTCCGTGGGAGCCGTGCAGTGCGAAGGTGAGCGTGGGGACGACGTCAGGTATCTTGACGTCAAGCGATCTTCGCAACGTTGTCAGAGTCCCACCGCCCACCAGGCTCAGGAGTGACGCCGCACATGGCTGGAAACGCACGGATCATCTACACCCACACCGACGAGGCGCCCCTGCTGGCGACGTACTCGTTCCTGCCGATCGTGCAGGCGTACGCCGCGAAGGCCGGCGTGGAGGTGGAGACCCGCGACATCTCGGTGGCTGCGCGTATCCTCAGCGCCTTCGGCCTCGCCGACGACGCGCTGACCGAGCTGGGCGAGCTGGCCAAGACGCCGGACGCCAACATCATCAAGCTCCCCAACATCTCCGCCTCCATCCCGCAGCTCAAGGCCGCGATCAAGGAGCTCCAGGCCCAGGGGCACGCGGTCCCGGACTACCCGGACGACCCGCAGACGGCCGAGGAGAGGGAGATCCGGGCGAAGTTCGACAAGGTCAAGGGCTCGGCCGTCAACCCGGTCCTGCGCGAGGGCAACTCCGACCGCCGCGCACCGCTGTCGGTGAAGAACTACGCCAAGGCGCACCCGCACCGCAACAAGCCCTTCGCCGACGGCTCGAAGACGGCCGTCGCCACCATGGGCGAGCATGACTTCCGGTCCAACGAGAAGTCGGTCACCGTCGCGGCCGACGACACGCTGTCGATCGTCCTCGAGACGGCCGGTGGCGACACCATCGTCCTCAAGGACGGCCTCGAGGTGCTGGCCGGTGAGATCGTCGACGCCACCAAGATGGACGTCGCCCACCTCCAGGCCTTCCTCCGCAACGCCCTCGCCACGGCCAAGGCCGAGGACGTGCTCTTCTCGGTCCACCTCAAGGCGACGATGATGAAGGTCTCCGACCCGATCATCTTCGGGCACGTGGTCAAGGCCTACTTCCACGACGTCTTCGAGAAGTACGGCGCCGACCTGGCCGCCGCCGGCCTCTCCGCCAACGACGGGCTCGGCGCGATCCTGGCCGGTCTGTCGTCCCTGCCCAACGGGGACGAGATCAAGGCCGCCTTCGACGCCGCGCTGGCCGACGGCCCGCGGCTCTCCTACGTCAACTCCGACAAGGGCATCACCAACCTGCACGTGCCCTCCGACGTGATCGTCGACGCCTCGATGCCGGCCCTCGTGCGCAACGGCGGTCGGCTCTGGGGCGCGGACGGCGGCGAGGACGACACCCTCGCCGTCATCCCGGACTCCTCCTACGCCGGCGTCTACCAGACGGTCATCGAGGACACCATCGAGCACGGCCCGCTCGACCC
Organism: Nocardioides sp. AN3; assembly: GCF_054653495.1. Lineage (NCBI taxonomy): Bacteria > Bacillati > Actinomycetota > Actinomycetes > Propionibacteriales > Nocardioidaceae > Nocardioides > Nocardioides sp. AN3. Next base: position 51,775 of record NZ_BAAIGC010000017.1, on the reverse strand, counting down.
GGCCACGATCGGCACCGTCCCCAACGTCGGCCTCATGGCGCAGGCGGCCGAGGAGTACGGCTCGCACGACAAGACCTTCGAGATCCAGGCCGCCGGCACCGTCCGGGTCCTGGCCTCCAACGGTGACGTCCTCCTCGAGCACGACGTCGAGGCCGGCGACATCTGGCGCGCCTGCCAGACCAAGGACGTGCCGGTCCGCGACTGGGTGAAGCTGGCCGTGAGCCGCGCCCGTGCCTCGCAGACGCCCGCCGTCTTCTGGCTGGACGAGACCCGCGCGCACGACGCCCAGCTGATCAAGAAGGTCGCCGCCTACCTGCCCGAGCACGACACCGAGGGCCTCGAGATCAAGATCCTCGCGCCCACCCTCGCGACGGCGTACTCGCTGGAGCGCATGCGCCGCGGCGAGGACACCATCTCGGTGACCGGCAACGTGCTGCGCGACTACAACACCGACCTCTTCCCGATCCTCGAGGTCGGCACGTCGGCCAAGATGCTCTCGATCGTCCCGCTGATCGCCGGCGGCGGCCTCTTCGAGACGGGAGCGGGCGGCTCGGCCCCCAAGCATGTGCAGCAGCTGGTCGAGGAGAACTACCTGCGCTGGGACAGCCTCGGCGAGTTCTTCGCGCTCGCACCGTCGCTGGAGCTCTACGCCGACCAGGCCGACGCTCCCGCAGCCAAGGTGCTCGCCGCGACCCTCGACCGGGCGACCGGCACGTTCCTGGAGAACGACCGCTCCCCGGGTCGCAAGATCGGCACCATCGACAACCGCGGCTCGCACTTCTACCTCGCGCTCTACTGGGCGCAGGAGCTGGCCGCCCAGACCGAGGACGCCGACCTGGCCGCGGCGTTCAAGCCGCTCGCGGAGAAGCTCGCCGCCGAGGAGAAGACGATCGTCGAGGAGCTGATCGCGGTCCAGGGCAAGCCCGCCGACATCGGCGGCTACTACTTCCCCGACCCCGAGAAGACCGCCGCCGTCATGCGCCCGAGCGCGACGCTGAACGGGGCGATCGCCTCGTTCTGACGCCGTGCCTCGTTGGTCGAGGAGGCCGCGAGGAACGAGCGGGCGTATCGAGACCGTGGTTTCATGAGCGCCGACGCCGACGCCGACGCCGACGACCTGGTGGCCGCGGTCCGCAGCACGCTGCGGGCCGCGGCTGACCCGTCTCGGGCGCCGGGTCAGCAGGCGTACATGAAGTCGACGATGCCCTTCCTCGGTGTGCGCGTGCCCGAGGTGCGCCGACTTGTTCGTCGCGAGGTGGCCGAGCGGGCCGAGAAGCGGCCCGAGATGCTGTTGGGCGCGGCCGAGCGCCTCTGGGAGGAGGCCGAGCATCGCGAGGAGCGGTACGCCGCCCTCGCGCTGCTGGCGCTGCCGCCGCTGCGCGGGGACTGGTCGCTCGTGCCCTTTCTCGAGCGCGTCGCGCGGACGGGGGCGTGGTGGGACTACGTCGACGAGGCCGCCCATCGGGTGGCCGACCTGCACGACGCCCATCCAGTGGGGACGGCTGCCATCGTGCGAGCCTGGTCGCGTGACGACTTCCTGTGGGTGCGTCGGCTTGCCATCCTGAGCCAGCTCGGGCGGCGCGGCCGCATCGACGTCGATCTCCTGGCCGAGGTCGTCGAGCCCAACCGCGCCGACACCTCGTTCTTCATCCGGAAGGCCATCGGCTGGGCGCTGCGGGAGGCCTCGTCGGTCGACCCCGACTGGGTGCGCGCCTACGTCGAGGACCATCCGCTCAGCGGCCTCAGCCGGCGGGAGGCGTTGAAGCGTCTGGGCCGCCGCCGCTGAGCGTCGGCGGAGGTGGAAAACCAGGAGAGAACTGTCGGTCCGGACACGTAGCGTCGGTCCTTGATGACCGACACCCTCACCCCGTCCTCCTCGACCGACCGGACCGCGCCGGCGGCGCTGCCGGATGACCCGTCCCGGCGGGTCGACTGGCGCCGCCTGCGGGGACCGGTGACGGTCGCCGCGCTCACGGCAGCCGCTGTGGCGGCCGTGAGCGCGACGCTGGGCACGGTGGTCGCCGGTCGGCTCGCCGAGGACCCGAGCCGTCACCTCGTCGCGCTGCTTGCGCTCTGTGCGATCGGCGCTGCGGTTGTGGACACGGCCGGCAAGGTGACGTGGGTCGGCGTCTCGGACCGCGTCGAGGGCAGGCTTCGCGAGGACGTCCTCCGCGCGGCGATGCGCCAGCCGCTCGCGGCACTCAACGAGCAGGCGGTCGGCGAGATCCTCGACCGGGTCGACGACGACTCGCACGAGGTCGGCAACCTGATGCGCTGGCAGCTGTGGATGCTCTTCCGCGCCCTGTTCGCGACGCTCCCCATGTGGATCGTCGCGGGGGTCACCTGGTGGCCCGCCTTCGTCCTGTTCCCCGTCCTCGGCGCGGTGACGTGGCTCGCGATCCGTCGGCTGCTCCAGGAGATCGCCAGGCGCAAGGTCGTCGAGGAGATGGCGTGGACCGACCACGCCGCCGTGCTCGAGGAGGGGATCGCCGGGCGCGACGACCTGCGGACCAGCCTCGGTCAAGCACACGTCGTCGGCCGGGTCGCCGCCCTGTCGGCCACCGTGCACGCGAGGTTCCGTGCCGTCGTCGACATCGAGGCCAAGGTGGCCAGGCGCGCCGGTGTGCTCCTCCACGCATTGCTGGCCGGGGTCGGGCTCGCCGGTGTCGCCCTCGCCATGGACGACCAGCTCTCGGTCGCGCGGCTGGTGACCCTGTTCCTCGTCACCTCGACCTTCGTCGGCCAGATCGCGATGCTCGCCAACCACCTCCCGGACCTCCAGGCCGGGCTGGGCGCGGTCATCCGGCTGCGCCAGATGCTCGCCGTCGAGCCGGAGCCGGAGGGCGGCCGGGCGGTGCCTCCCGGCTCGGCCGTGGGGATCGCCGTTCGCGACCTCGACTTCTCCTACGCCGAAGGCCCGTTCGCCCTGCAGGGCGTCGACCTGACGGTCCCCGCGGGGCAGACGATGGCCCTCGTGGGGCGGACCGGCTCGGGCAAGTCGACCCTGGCCTCGCTGGTCTCGCGAGCGGTCGAGCCGCCCCGCGGCGCCGTCTTCGTCGGTGGCGTCGACGTGCGGGAGCTCGACCTGCAGCGGCTGCGTGCGGCGGTCGGGGTCGTCACCCAGCGCACCGAGATCCTCGCCGGCACCCTCGCCGAGAACATCGCCCTCTTCGACGACGACCTGCCCCGCGACGCCATCGAGTCGGCCGTCGCCACGCTCGGGCTCGCCGGATGGGTCGCCGGCCTGCCGGACGGCCTCGACACCCTGCTCGGCCCCGGCGGCACCTCGCTGTCGGCGGGGGAGGAGCAGCTGGTCGCCTTCGCGCGTCTGTTGGTCCGAGACGTGCGCATCGTCATCCTGGACGAGGCCACCGCCCGGATGGATCCGCTCACCGAGCGGCGTGTCGTCGCGGCCGCCGACCGGTTGCTCGCAGGGCGCACGGGTGTGCTGATCGCCCACCGGCTGACGACGATCGAGCGTGCACCGCTGGTCGCCGTGCTCGACCACGGTCGAGTCGTCCAGCAGGGACCGCGCATCGAGCTCGCTGCCGTCCCCGGACCCTTCCGGGACCTGCTCGAGGCGAGCCGGGACCGCCAGGAGCTGGCGGTCGACGTGTCGCCGGCCGCTCACCCGAGCCTCGACGACGTGGCCGGGGTCGGCGGTCGGCGGAGGTCGGGCCCGGCACCCACGCCGCCCGACGTCGGTGCCGGACCGTCTCTGGCCCGCGGCATCGCTCACGCGCTGCTGCTGCGGCCCGAGTGGGGCGTGGCTGGCGCGGTGCTGTTCCTCCTGGCCTCGTTGAGCGGCGCTCAGGGCGCCTTCACCGGCCTCATCTGGGGCCACGTCGTCGAGTCGCTCGAGCAGGGCGGGTCGCCCCGCTGGCTTATGCTCGCCCTCGTTGTCAGCCTCATCGCGGCGCCCCTCATGCTGGCCGATGCCTTCTGGCGCTACCCGCGCTGGTGGGTCGAGGTCATGCTCCGCGCTCGCATGGCGGTGCTGTTCGGGCAGACCCAACAGCACCGGCTCGTGCGCACGCCGGCGGGCGAGGTGGTCGCCCGGTCGATGGACGCGGACCGGTACGCACGGTACGCCGACCGCTGGGTCGACTTCGTCAACGGACTGCTGATCGCCGGCGTCACCGCACTGATCGGCGGCACGTGGCTGGCGGGCGCTGTCCTCCTCGCGGTCATGGTCAGCTCCGCGCTCGCCTCCAGCTTGGGGCGTCCCATCGCCGGTCGCTCGGCAGCGGCCTCCTCCGCGGCGCGAGCCCGGTTCGGACGGGCCCTGGTCTCGGCGCTGGAGTCCGCTCGCACCGTGAAGCTGGCGGCTGCGACGCCGCAGGTGCACGCCCACCTCCGCAGGGTCGACGCCGGGCGCGTCTCGGCTGCCGTCAAGGAGCACCGCGTCCAGGCGGTGCTCGACGGTGTGCCGATCGTGATGGTGCAGTGCGGCGTCGTGACCGCCTGGGCCGTCTACGTCTGGGGCGGCTGGCCGCTCGCCACAGCGCTGCTCGTCGCCAACGCGGTGGCCGGATTCGACTGGTTCGGCCGCGTGGCGGGGATGGTCGTCACCGAGGCGCCCGGCACGAGGGCGTGGCAGAAGGAGACGAGTAGGTTCGCTGGCGGTGTCGACCTGATGGACCTGCCACCCGGCGTCGACCTGGTCTCCGGGTCGGCGCCTGAGCCGCTCGTCGTCGAGCGGGTGCCGCTGCGGACCCTCGAGCTGACAGGCTTCTCGGCGATCCACGAGGACGGCACCATCGGCGCCTCCGGCGTCGATCTCGACGTCGCGGCGGGCGAGCTCGTGCTGCTCGTCGGCCAGGTCGGTGCGGGCAAGTCGAGTCTGCTCTCGGCGCTGGCGGGCCTCATCGATCACCGTGGCACCATCCGGTGGAACGACCGCGTCGTCGACGATGCCGAGGTCTTCCTCCGTCCCGGTCAGGTCGCCCACGTCGCGCAGGTCCCGCGGGTGCTCTCCGGCACGTTCGCCGACAACGTGCGACTCGGTCACCAGCGCTCGTTCGACGGCCCCGTCGCCGACGCGCGTCTCGAGCCCGACATCGTCGAGGCCGGCGGCAAGGAGGCGCTCGTCGGACACCGTGGCGTGCGGCTGTCCGGTGGTCAGGTCCAGCGTCTGGCGCTGGCCCGAGCGCTGGCGACCGACGCCGAGCTGTTGCTCGCCGATGACGTCTCCAGCGCGTTGGACGCCGCGACCGAGATCGAGCTGTGGCGAGCGCTCCGGCACCGGCGAGCGACCGTCATCGGTGCGACGTCGAAGCGCGCCGCCCTCGCGCAGGCGGACCGGGTCGTCGTCCTCGTCGACGGTGAGGTCGCCGCCTCCGGGCCATGGAGCGACCTGGCTGAGGAGTGGGGACACCTCGCCGGCTGATCCCCCGAGCGGGCGCAGATGGTCGGTTGATCCGCCGTGAGTGGGCGCAGATGGTCGCCTGATGCTCGGCGAGCGGTCGCAGATGGTCGCCTGATGCTCGGCGAGCGGTCGCAGATGGTCGCCTGATGCTCGGCGAGCGGTCGCAGATGGTCGGTTGAGTTGTCCGCACATGGTGGGCCGATCCCCTGCGAACGGTCGCAGATGGTCGCGGGAGGTGGCCCGCCGATCGCCGGCGAGCAGTCGCAGATGGCCGTATGACGGGTGCGAGCGGTCGATGGTGCGCGGGCCGCTGAAGGGGCGCTGCCACATTGTGAAGAGATTCACGAGGTGGCAGCGTCCTTTCAGTCGCTCTGCGCTACGCCGGTTGCGCAGCGTCGTACGGCCGCCCCGCCGCTTCGCCCAGCGCGTTGGGCGAGTCGTCTCCCTTGGCCGACGCACGCGGGCGCCGCCTGAGCATCGAGGAAGGGCGCCCGCGTCTGGTCACCGCGGAAGGCGCGGGCATCTGCGTCCGGTGGCAGCGTCGGATGCGGCCATCTGCGTCCGCTCGCCGGGGGAGGTGCGGGCATCTGCGTCTGGTCACCGCGGAAGGCGCGGGCATCTGCGTCTGCTCGCGGGTGGGAGGTGCGGGCATCTCCGTCCGCTCGCGGAGTCAGATCTCGTGCTCGACGATGAACCGCGGCCGCCGCTTGGTCTCGGAGTAGATCTTGCCGACGTACTCCCCGACGACGCCTAGCGCAAGCATCTGCACACCGCCGATGAACCAGACCGAGACGACGGTGAACGTCCAGCCGGCGACGGCGTGACCGGTCACCTTGGCGAGGATCGCGTAGACCATCACGAGCAGCGCGATCGTCGACACGGCGGCGCCGAGCACGCCGACCGCGCGCAGGGGCCGCGTGCTGAAGGAGGTGATGCCGTCGATGGCGAAGCCGAGCATCTTGCGCAGGGGATACTTCGACTGGCCGGCGAGCCGGCTCGAGCGCTCGTAGTGCACCGTCGCCGTGCGGAAGCCGAGCAGCGGGACGAGCCCGCGGAGGAAGAGGTTGACCTCCTCGAAGCCGGCCAGCTCCCGAAGGGCGCGGCTGCTCATCAGCCGGTAGTCGGCGTGGTGCTCGACCGTGTGCGCACCGAGCTGCGTCATCAGCGCGTAGAAGCCGTGGGCCGTGCGCCGCTTGAACGCGGTGTCGCTGGAGCGGTCGTCGCGGACGCCGTACACGATCTCGGCACCCTCGCGGTGGGCCGCCAGCATCCGATCGATGGCGTGGACGTCGTCCTGCAGGTCGGCGTCGAGCGTGATCGTCACGTCCACTCGGTCGCGCAGGGTCATCAAGCCGGCGAGGAGAGCGTTCTGGTGGCCCCGGTTGCGGGAGAGCTTGATGCCGCCGAGATGAGGGTTCGCGGCGTGGAGCTTCTCGATGACCTCCCAGGTGGCGTCGGTGGACCCGTCGTCGACGAAGACGACGCGGCTGCGTCCGTCGACCTGGCCGCCGTCGACGAGGAAGGCGAGCTTGTCGGCGAGCACCTGTGCGGTGCTGGGCAGCACCTCCTCCTCGTTGTAGCAGGGGACGACGACAGCGAGCAGCGGTGGGGCGAGGTCCGTCACGCTGGTTGGTCCTTCCCGACGAGGCTCCCGGGTGCGCGTCTCGTGGTCCAGGCCGCACTCACGGCCGCGCGCAGCTGGCACGCTCCTCCGGTCATGAGGACCAGGAGGACCGGCACGTAGAGGTAAAGGTAGCGGGCCCGCGTCTCGAACAGCATGTGGAAGGCCACGAGCATGATGATCGACAGTGCGATGGGCCCGAAGAGGTCGACCCGCTCCAGCCAGCCCCGGCGCAGGATGAGCGGCACGCACACGAGCAGCAGACCGGCGAGCCAGATCGCGTCCCACATGTCGAGGGCGATGCCGTGGCGGGAGCCGTCACCGTCGTAGAAGGAGCGTGCGAAGCGGCTGATCCCGTCGCTGTTGAGCGGCGGCTTGGTCATGTGCCCCTCACCCCACTGCCCGAAGGTCCCGTATCCGACGGTCCACACCAGCTTGGAGTCGAGGAGATGCGCGTATCCGGCGGGCCCCAGCTCCGAGACGCGCTGCCGCCACAGCCGCAGGCCGAGCGCGAAGCGCTGGTCGGGCGGCGTGTTCTCCATGCGCCCGACGTCGGCGGCGTTGTAGGCCCCGACGCCGGTGGTGCCCATGGCGAGGAAGTGAGTGATCGGGAACTTCTGTGCGGGGTCGGCCTGCTCCACCGGGGTCACGCCGCCATGGTCGACGGCGTGGGGCAGCAGCGTGTGCACCGCCAGGAACGCGACCGCAGCCGCAGCAAGCGCCGTGACGTGCCGGCGACCCTGGCGCGGGCGCAGCAGGAGCGGAACGGCCACGACGGCGACGAGCGCGAACACCACGGTCGGCTTCACGGCCATGCCCACCGCGCCCACCAGCCCGATGGCCGCCCACAGGGCGATGCGCCCCCGACGGCCTGCGGTCCGGGCGAACGACGCCAGCGTCAGCAGCGCGATCGGGAAGGCCATGCCGGCGGTATCGGAGTAGAGGATGTGCAGCCAGGGGGAGAAGAAGAGGAACACGACGACGAGACCGGAGCAGAACACGGCGGCGGTGGCTCCGAGCTCGCGGCGGACCAGGACGACGGTCAGCACGGCGGGGACCGTCAGCACGATCGCGTTCACCAGCGGGAGGGCGATCGCGTACTGGTGGTCGCCGCCTCCGGCCGCATGGACCGTCGACAAGATGGCGTAGTAGACGTCCGCCAGCAACCCGTTGTTGGGGTAGATCGAGAAGTACCTGACGAAGAACTGCCCACCGTTCACGCCGAGCACCTGGTCGCGGGCCGCCGCGAAGAGGGCCCCGGGGTCGGAGGCCGGCAGCCGCGCCGTCGCGTAGGCGAGACGCAGCTCGAGGGCGACGTACAGCAGACCTGCGAACCCGACGAGAGCCAGGCGGGTGCGAGACGGCAGTCGACCGAGGAGGGCCGCGATCCGGGCGGAGACGAACAGCCAGCCGGCGAGCGCGACCACACCCACGAGGAGCAGGACGGCGGGGGAGAGGAGGTACGCCGGCCTCAGTGCGGTCTCGGCCGCGCCCTGCTGCTCGGACCGCGGGATGACACCGGGCACGAGCCGACCCGCCAGCGCGTTCACCGCGATCAGCCCGACGACGATGAACGGGACCCACCACAGCCACGACGGTCGCCGCCCGGTCTCACGCACGCGCCGCTCACCCCCATGATCGATCGGCTCGCGAAGTGTACGTGCGTCGGCATCGCTGAGCCTCATCTGCCACACACCTCCCTTCCGACGTCCGGTCGGCGGCCCGTCGGCGGGAATACCGGTGGCGCGCAGGTGGTTGCTCGCACCGTCCCCTCGGATCGACCGAAAGCGACGGATGACCGCCACCACCGAGCTCGCCCCGGCCGAGCGGACCTCCCCGTATGCCTCCCAGCATGCCGTGCTCGCCATCCTGGCGCTGGCCGTCGGCGGCTTTGCGATCGGCACCACCGAGTTCGTCACCATGGGGGTGCTGCCCCAGATCGCCGACGGCCTCGACATCTCGGTGCCGACCGCGGGACACGTCATCTCGGCGTACGCGCTCGGTGTGGTGGTCGGCGTGCCGATCCTCTCCCTCTTCGTGGCCCACCTGCCGCGCAAGGGGCTCCTGCTCGCGTTCATGGGCACGTATGCCGCCTTCAACATCCTCTCCGCGCTGGCTCCCAGCTACCCCGTCCTGATGGTGGCGCGCTTCCTCGCCGGCCTCCCGCACGGGGCCTACTTCGGCGTCGCCTCACTCGTCGCGGCGGGGCTGGTGCCGCCCGCCCGGCGCGGCCGCGCGGTGGCCAGCGTGATGCTCGGCCTCTCGGTCGCCAACGTCCTCGGCGTTCCCGCCGCGACGTGGCTCGGTCAGCACGCCGGCTGGAGGGCGACCTACCTCGCCGCCTCGGCGCTCGCGGTGCTGACCGTCGCCCTCGTCGCCGCAGCCGTCCCGCGCTCACCCGGCAACCCGGCGGCCACCGGTCGCTCGGAGGCACGCGGCTTCTTCACCAACAAGCAGGTGTGGCTGACGATGGTCGCCGGTGCGATCGGCTTCGGCGGGCTGTTCGCGATCTACTCCTACATCGGCAAGATCGCCCCCGACGTGGCCGGCCTCTCCGCGGACACGGTCCCGATCTTCGTGCTGGCCCTCGGGCTCGGCATGGTCGTCGGCACGATGCTCGCCGGGGAGCTGGCCCGCTGGTCGGTCTTCAAGAGCCTGCTGATCGGCACGATCTCCTCGGTCGCCGCCCTGCTCGTGCTGTGGCTCGTCGCACCGCACGGGTGGCTGCTGCTGCCGGCGGTCTTCCTCGTCACCACGACGGGCTCGGTCGTGGCGGTCAACATGCAGATCCGGCTGATGGACGTCTCCGGGGACTCGGTGACGCTCGGCGCCGCGATGAACCACGCCGCGCTCAACGTCGCGAACGCCCTCGGCGCCTACCTCGGCGGTCTGGCGATCGCGTGGGGCTACGGCTACCGCTCGACGGCCGTCGTCGGGGCCGGCCTGGGCGTGCTCGGCCTGGCCATCCTGCTGGTCAGCGCCCGCCTCCACCGGCGCGACGCCGTCGGCGTCTTCGACTGACCAGGTCTCAGCGCGCCGAGGCCGCGGACCACTCCTCGCGCGGCTGAAGGGGCTCGCCGGCGAGCAAGGTGCCGACCCAGGCGTCGGTGAGCTCGCCCCGGTGCTCGAGCCAGGCCCGCACGCAGCCGTCGTAGGAGAACCCCACCTTCCACGCCAGGCGGCGCGAGGCCCAGTTGCCCTCGTTGGCCAGCCAGATCACCGTGTGCAGGTCGCGGGCGGCGAACCCCCAGCCGAGCAGCATCCGGACGGCCCGCTCCATCGCGCCCGTCCCGCGCACGTCGGGGTGGGCGCCGTAGGCGACCTCGGCGCGCCGCGGCCCCCGGTTGCGCAGGGAGACCGTCCCCCCGAAGCGCCCGTCGACCTCCACGGCCAGCGCCCACTCGCTGTCGTCGAGCCACGCCCGCGCCCGCGAGCCGATGAACTCGTGGGCGTCCTCCAGCGAGTACGGCGTGGGCACCGTCGTCCACCTCACCGACTCGGCGTCCACCGACTGCTCGACGCACCGTAGGGCATCGCTCGGCCGGTGCGCCCGCAGCACCACGGAGCCGTCGGTCAGGGTCGGGATCTCGCCGGGGAAGGTCACCCCGCCACCCTGCCAGGTGACGCCCGCTCGAGGTGAGGGCCGGTTGGGGCGAGGGCCGGTCCATCGGTGACAATGGCTCTCATGCCCGACACCACTTCTGAGGTCCGGCCCCGGGTGCTCTCCGGCATCCAGCCGACCGCCGACAGCTACCACCTCGGCAACTACCTCGGTGCGGTGCGTCAGTGGGAGGCCCTGCAGGCCGACTACGAGCCGTTCTTCTTCATCGCCGACCAGCATGCGATCACGGTCGAGCAGGACCCCAAGGTGCTGCGGCGGCGGACCCTGGTCGCCGCCGCGCAGCTGCTCGCCGCGGGCGTCGACCCGGACCGGAGCGCGATCTTCATCCAGTCGCACCTGCCCGAGCACGCCCAGCTCGCCTGGGTGCTGGAGTGCCTGACCGGCTTCGGGGAGGCCCGGCGGATGACGCAGTTCAAGGACAAGTCGGCCAAGGGCGGCGAGGGCGCCTCGAGCGTCGGCCTCTTCGCCTACCCGATGCTGATGGCGGCGGACATCCTGCTCTACCGGCCGGCGTACGTCCCCGTCGGCGAGGACCAGCGCCAGCACCTCGAGCTGACCCGCGACCTCGCCCAGCGGTTCAACAGCCGCTACAAGAAGACCTTCCGCCTCCCCGAGCCCTACATCCTCAAGGAGACGGCGAAGATCTACGACCTCCAGGACCCGACCAGCAAGATGTCGAAGTCCGCGTCCAGCCCCGGCGGCATCATCGAGATGCTCGACGACCCCCAGGTGAGTGCGAAGAAGATCCGCAGCGCGGTCACCGACTCCGGCTCCGAGGTCCGCTTCGACGAGGCGGAGAAGCCGGGCGTCTCCAACCTCCTGCGCATCTACTCGGCGCTCACCGGCGCCGGGATCGACAAGCTCGAGGACGAGTACGCCGGCCGCGGCTACGGCGACCTGAAGAAGGACCTGGCCGAGGTCGTCGTCGACTTCGTGACGCCCTTCCGGACCGCGACGTCGGAGCTGCTGGAGGACCAGACCCATCTGATGTCGGTGCTCGAGAAGGGTGCGGCCCAGGCCCGCGAGGTCGCGTCGCGCACGCTCGCCGACGTCTACGAGCGGGTCGGCTTCGTGCCGCCGGCCCGCTAGCCACCCGCGGTAATGTCCTCCAGCGTGCGGACCATCGGTGTAGCCGTCGCCATTCCGGAGCCCTGGGCCAGTGAGCTGCAGGACTACCGGACGCGGCTGGGCGACGAGACCGCGACGATGATCCCCACGCACATCACGCTGGTGCCGCCGACCGCGGTCTCGCCTGAGATGGTCGGCCGGATCGAGGACCACCTGGAGTCGGTCGCGACCACCGTGGACGCCTTCTCGGTCCACCTCCGTGGCACCGGCACGTTCCGACCGGTCTCGCCGGTGGTGTTCGTGGCGGTCGTGGAGGGCATCTCCTCGTGCGAGCAGCTCGCCTCCGCTGTCCGGCGCGGACCGCTCGAGGTCGACCTGTCCTTCCCCTACCACCCCCACGTGACAGTGGCGCACGACCTGGACGACGAGTCCCTCGACCGCGCCTTCACCGAGCTCGCCGAGTTCGAGTGCACCTTCGAGGTCGACGACTTCCACCTCTATGTCCACGACGAGCAGGACGGCTGGCGGCCGACCCGCGACTTCGCCCTGCGCTCGAGGGCGCGGCGCTGATCTGAGTCTCTGGCTCGGGTCTCTGGCCGGCGTCTGGCCGGCGTCTGGCCGGGGTCTGGCCGGACCCCTGAGCGATTGCTGGCGGGGTAGGGTCCCGCCATGACGGGACCCCAGCAGCGGCTCGACGCGCTGCGCGCCCGGTGGCCCGTGGTCGACCACGCGGTGCGCACGCAGGAGCACTACGACACGGTCGAGGCCGGTCAGCAGGCCGGGGCGGTGACCTACTTCGGCTTCCTCTCGGTCTTCCCGATCCTGGCGCTGGCCGTTTTCGCCGTGAGCTGGCTGGCACGCATCTACGACAACGCCCAGGAGGCGCTGACCAGCGCCATCAACCAGGTCCTCCCCGGGCTGGTGGGCCCGGGGGAGGGGCAGATCTCCGTGGAGGACGTGCAGCGCTTCACAGGTCTCGCAGGTCTGCTCGGCCTGATCGGCGTGCTGTACGCCGGCCTCGGCTGGCTGCGGGCGACGAGACGCTCGCTCCAGGTCGTGTTCGGCATCCCGCCTGCGGACCGTCCGGGATTCCTCACGGCGAACCTGCGCGACCTCCTCGCCCTCGTCGCCATCGGGTCGACGCTGTTCCTCAGCGTGATCGTCGCGAGCGCCATCACGGGCTTCTCCTCCGACCTCGTCGACTACCTGGGCCTCGGCGGAGGGACCGCCTGGGCGCTCGATGCGCTCACGCGGGTGATCAGCTGGGCGATCGACACGGTGCTGTTCTTCCTGCTGTTCCGCCTCGTCGGTCGGCCGCACGTGCCGGACCGGTCGCTGTGGGCGGCGGCCGTCCTGGGTGGGGCCGCGTTCGAGGTGCTCAAGGCGATCTCGTTCGTCCTGTTGCACTTCGTGCAGGGCAGCCCGGCGTTCACGGCGTTCGGCTCTGCCCTGATCCTGCTGGTCTGGATCAACTACTTCGCCAAGGTGGTCCTCTATGCCGCCTCCTGGGCACACACGTCGCCGGCGGCCCGTGCGGAACGGGCGAGGACCGCGACGGCGCCACCGGTGCAGGGTCCACGGACGCCGTCCCTCGCGCTGGTCGACGGCCACGGTGTGGCGCACGCCTCGCCGGCCGGCCGGCGTACCGTCCCGGTGGGGCCCTTCCTGGCAGGCGCTGCGACCATGGTGGGTGCCCTGGGACTGCTCAAGAAGGTGGGACGCAAGTGAGGTTCACGAGGAAGCACGCATGGCTGCTGATCGGTGTCGCGATCTGGAACTTCTTCATCTGGATCACGTTCGCGAAGAACCTCTCCGCGGCGCACTCACGAGGTGAGGACCACCCGACCGGCTACTGGGTGGCGCACACGATCCTCATCATCGTCGACCTGATCATCGGCGCGGTGCTCGGCCTGATCGGTCTGAAGGCCTTGAGGGCCAACCGGCGGTGAACGGTCGCAGATGACCGCGGGGCGGGCGCAGAGTTGAGAACTCTGAGCCCGCCCCGCGGTCATCTGCGACCGTTCACCGCATGGTCAGTAGCCGCTCTTGAGAGCGGTCCGCAGGTCCTTGTTGAGCTGCGAGATCACGTCGAGCGGGATCTCCTTGGGGCACGCCGCGGCGCACTCGCCGATGTTGGTGCAGCCGCCGAAGCCCTCGTGGTCGTGCTGGGCGACCATGGACGCGACACGCGAGTAGCGCTCCGGCTGGCCCTGGGGCAGCTCGCCGAGGTGGGTGATCTTCGCCCCGAGGAACAGGGACGCGGAGCCGTTCGGGCAGGCCGCTACACATGCGCCGCAGCCGATGCAGGTGGCCACGTTGAAGGCCCGCATCGCCTTGTCGCGCGGCGCCGGCACCGAGTTGGCCTCGGGCGCTGAGCCGGTGTTGGCGGAGATGTAGCCGCCGTTCTGGATGATCCGGTCGAACGCGGAGCGATCCACCACGAGGTCCTTGACGACCGGGAAGGACGAGGCACGCCACGGCTCGATGGTGATCGTCTCGCCGTCGGTGAACGAGCGCATGTGCAGCTGGCAGGTCGTCGTGACCTCCGGGCCGTGCGCCTGACCGTTGATCATCAGGGAGCACATGCCGCAGATGCCCTCGCGGCAGTCGGAGTCGAACGCGACCGGCTCCTCGCCCGAGGTGACGAGCTGCTCGTTGAGCAGGTCGAGCATCTCGAGGAACGACATGTCGGAGGAGACGCCGTCGAGCTCGTAGGTGTGCATCGCCCCGTCGGCCGACGCGCTGGCCTGCCGCCAGATCTTGAGGGTGAGCTTCATTACTTGTACGACCTCTGCTTCATCTCGATCGCCGTGTAGATCAGGTCCTCCTTGTGCAGGACCGGTGCACCGTCCTCGCCGCCGAACTCCCAGGCCGCCACGTAGGCGAACTCCTCGTCGTGGCGCAGCGCCTCGCCGTCCTCGGTCTGCGACTCCGCACGGAAGTGGCCGCCGCAGGACTCGCGCCGGTTGAGCGCGTCGATGCACATCAGCTCGCCGAGCTCGATGAAGTCGGCCACGCGGCCGGCCTTCTCGAGGTCCTGGTTGAGCGAGTCGGCGGAGCCCAGGACCTTGACGTTGGCCCAGAACTCCTTCTTCAGGTCGCGGATCAGGCCGATGGCCTTGATGAGGCCCTCCTTGGTCCGCTCCATGCCGCAGTACTCCCACATGATCTGGCCGAGCTGCTTGTGGAAGGAGTCGACGGACCGGCGGCCGTTGATCGTCAGGAAGCGGGTGATCCGCTCCTGCACGGCCTGCTGGGCCTCGACCACGGCGGGGTGGGACTCGTCGATGGGCGCGAACGGCCCGTCGGCGAGGTACTCCCGGATGGTGTTCGGCAGCACGAAGTAGCCGTCCGAGAGCCCCTGCATCAGCGCGGAGGCGCCGAGGCGGTTGGCGCCGTGGTCGGAGAAGTTGGCCTCGCCGGCGCAGAACAGACCGGTGATGTTGGTCTGCAGCTCGTAGTCGACCCACAGGCCGCCCATGACGTAGTGCACGGCGGGGTAGATGCGCATCGGCACCTCGTACGGGTTCTCGCCCGTGATCCGCTCGTACATGTCGAGGAGGTTGTCGTACTTCTCCTCGACCTTCTCCTTGCCCATCCGGCGGATGGCGTCGGTCAGGTCGAGGTACACGCCGCGGCGCACCAGCCTCTTCTCGCCGTCGGGGCCGGTCTCCTCGATCTGGGGCCCGACTCCGCGGCCCTCGTCACACATGTACTTCGCGGCTCGCGAGGCGATGTCGCGGGGCACCAGGTTGCCGAACGACGGGTAGATCCGCTCCAGGAAGTAGTCGCGGTCGGCCTCGGGGATGTCGCGCGGGTCCTTCTCGCAGTCCGCCGCGTTCTTCGGCACCCAGACGCGGCCGTCGTTGCGCAGCGACTCCGACATGAGGGTCAGCTTCGACTGGTGCGCGCCGGTCACCGGGATGCAGGTCGGGTGGATCTGCGTGTAGCAGGGGTTGGCCATGTAGGCGCCCTTGCGGTGCGCACGCCACGCGGCGGTGACGTTGGACCCCATCGCGTTGGTGGAGAGGAAGTAGACGTTGCCGTAGCCGCCGGTCGCGAGCACGACGGCGTCGGCCAGGTGCGTCTCGATCTCGCCCGTGACCATGTTGCGCGCGATGATGCCGCGGGCGCGGCCGTCGGCGACGATGACGTCGAGCATCTCGTGCCGGGTGAACTGCTCCACTGTGCCGGCGGCGACCTGCCGCTCCATGGCCTGGTAGGCGCCGAGCAGCAGCTGCTGGCCCGTCTGGCCGCGGGCGTAGAACGTGCGGGAGACCTGCACGCCGCCGAAGGAGCGGTTGTCGAGGAGGCCGCCGTACTCACGGGCGAACGGGACGCCCTGAGCGACACACTGGTCGATGATGTTCGCGCTGACCTCGGCGAGGCGGTAGACGTTCGACTCCCGCGAGCGGTAGTCGCCGCCCTTCACGGTGTCGTAGAAGAGGCGGTAGGTCGAGTCGCCGTCCTCCTTGTAGTTCTTCGCCGCGTTGATGCCGCCCTGGGCGGCGATCGAGTGGGCGCGGCGCGGTGAGTCCTGGTAGCAGAAGGACTTCACGTTGTAGCCGGCCTCGCCGAGCGTGGCCGCGGCGGCGCCGCCGGCCAGGCCGGTGCCGACGATGATCACCGACAGCTTGCGACGGTTGGCCGGGTTGACCAGGCGGTTCTCGAACTTGCGGGTCGTCCAGCGCTCCGCGATCGGGCCGGTGGGCGTCTTCTCGTCGACCAGCTTGTCGCCGAGGACGTAGAAGCCCTCCGCGTCGTCGGAGGTCTGGACCGAGGGTTCGTTGGTCGCCGTGAGGCCGGCGAGGTAGTGGGTAGCGTCAGCCATGTCTCGTGAGCCTTACTTCTCGATGACGCCGAACAGGACGAACAGGGGCACCAGGGAGAAGCCTCCCGCGATCACGATCGCGACGACCCAGCCGAGGATGCGGGCGCGGGTGCGGGAGGCGACGGTGTTGGTGAGGCCGAGCGTCTGGCTGGCGCTGAAGGTGCCGTGGTGCAGGTGGAACCCGAGCGCGACCATGGCGATGAGGTAGATCACCGTCATCCACCAGGTGTCGAACGTGTCGACCAGCAGGTTGTAGGGGTCGTTCGTGGCGCCACCTGAGACGTTGACCTTGCCGATCGTGAAGTTGATCAGGTGCCAGATGAGGAAGATCAGGATCGTGAGGCCGCCCCAGCGCATCGTCCGCGAGGAGAGCGACGAGGCGAGGTTGCGCTTGACCTGGTAGCCGACCGGGCGGGCGTTGTTGGCCCGCCGCCAGAGCGCTGCGGCGCTCCAGACGTGAGCGACGAGCGAGACGATCAGCACGACGCGGAGCACCCAGAGGGCGCCGGCGTAGGGCAGCATCGGCGTGCCGATGGTGCGGATGTGCTCGGCGTACTCGTTGTAGGCGTCGTGGCCCGCGAAGGCCTTGAGGTTGCCGTACATATGAACGAGTACGAACAGGATGAAGACGATGCCGCTGGAGGCCATGAGCAGCTTCAGTGCGATCGTCGAGCGCGTCGTGCGCACTCCTTTGACGAGGTCGGTGGTTGCCACGACGCAGCACGATACGCGCGGGAACAGGCGGTGTCGCACGTGGGGCCGTGTGAGATATGCCTTGTTACTCGCCGGTCACCTCAGGCTTCGGGGCACCCCCTGGTAATGGCGGCTGACCAGCTCGTCCACCGCCGTCGTCCAGTCCCGCTCGAGGGCCAGCTCGCGCGCACGTGCACCCAGATAGCGGCGTCGCGGGTCGGCGGCGAGGGAGGCGACGGCCTCCGCCAGCCGCGTCGGCGCCTCCGGCTCGTAGAGGAGCCCCGTCTCCAGGTTGCGCACCAGCTCGGGTGCGGCGCCGTCGCGGGGCGCCACCACGGGTACGCCGGCAGCGCCGGCCTCGCGCAACGCATGACAGCACGTCTGCGACCGGCCGGGGTGCACGACGACGTCGAGACTGGCCAGCGCGATCGCGAGGTCGCCGGTGCCGAGCGGGCCGAGCAACCTGGCTCCGGGCAGCCGGTCGGCGAGCCAGCCGCGTTGGCCGCCGTCGCCGATCAGGACGACACGGATCCCCGCGACCCCGGAGAGCTGCGCCAGGTCGCGGACGTCGTGGCGGCGGGCGAGCGCGCCGGCGTACCCGACGACCACGCGACCCTCGTGGCTCCACTTCCGGTGCAGCCACGGGTCGCGCAGCGCCGGCGTGAACGCCTGCCCGTCGACGCCGGGCCGCCACAGCGAGGCGCGGACGCCGATCGCACCGAGCGCCCGCTGCACCCACCCCGCCGTCACCACCAGGTCGTCGGCGCGTTCGGCGACCCGTGAGACCCAGAGGTCCTGGGTCGCCCGCGGCACCGGTGCCTGCTGGATGACGAGCGTGCGCAGCTCCATCCGCTCTGCCTGCTTGAGCGCGCGCCGACCGATGCGGCCGGGGTCGGTGACGTGCACGAGGTCGGGGTCGAACTCGGCGAGCGCGTCGCGCACCTGCGTGCCCGGCTTGGCCAGCGGACTGATGCGGACCACCCGCGAGCTGCGGTAGCGCGTGAGCCCGGGGCCGGGTGCGATCAGCCGCACCTCGTGGCCGAGGTCGACGAGCCTGTCGACGACGGCCTTGACGGTCGTCGTCGTGCCGTCCGAGGCGGGGTAGCGCGAGAACCAGTGCTCGGTGACGAGGGCGATCCTCATGCGCACACGATGGGCCCAGGAGATGGCGTCGCCGCTGCGTCCAGGTGTCGGTCGCGTGAACGTCCCCCATGGACGCCCCCCCGTCGCGCCGTGAGTGAGGGGCGTTCAGGTTTGCTTCATGGTCGTCGGCCTACCGTGGATCGACGTGAGGGAGAGCCAGCCGACAGCCCCGCAGACGAGGCCGACGAGGTCCCGGCAGCCGGCGATGCCGGGGACGTCGAGGGGCCTGCGTGCCGCGGTCGCGGCCACGACGCTCGCCGTGGTCGCGACCCTCACGGCCTGCACGACCACGCCGGCGATGCACGTCTCGCACGTCTCGCACGACGCGGACGACTCGGCACGGCAGGTCGCGAACGAGCTCATGCCTGTCGCGCCGGCCAGCGAGGCCGCCTGGCTCCGCGCGGTCGACCGGATCTACGACCATGCCGACCGCGGTCGCCGCGCGGAGGAGTGGCTGCGCCGTCGGATGGCGACGCGGCGCCCCGGCCAACGGCTGGCGGTGGTGCTGGGGGTCGACGACGTGATGCTGGCCACGCACTTCGGTGGACTGCACACGCTGGTCGCGCGGTCGGTGCGGTTCGCGCGGGTCGCGCACGAGCTGGGCTACGCGGTCTTCTATGTGACGGGCCGCTCCGCCACCAGCGGGCTCGGTGACGTCGAGTCCGTCCTGAGGCAGTCCGGGGTGCCGGCCGACGCCGTCTACGGCAGGCCGGTGGGCTCTCCTGACATCGAGACGGGCAAGGCCCAGGTGCGCGCCTCCCTCACGGCGCAGGGCTACACCCTCGCGATGGAGGTCGCCGCGAGCGAGGCGAGCTTCGACGGCGCGCCCAGCGCGGAGAAGGAGGTTCGTCTGCCGGACTTCGCGATCGAGGGCTGAGGGGCGGTGCCATCCGTGGCTAGCCTGGTGTGCAACGGGCACTGGTTGGAAACCTCACACTCTGTGGCGAGTGCCACTGCCCGCTCCTAAGGTGCGCGACATGACCGACGACTCGATGCCCACGGCTGCCCATCTGCAGCTGGCGCAGCCCGAGGACGACCACGGTTCGGCTGCGTGGGAGGCCGCCGCGGCGGCGGTGCTGCGCAAGTCCCGCCGTCTCGGCGACGACGACGCCGACTCCCGTGTCTGGGAGAAGCTGGCGCGCACGACGCTCGACGGCATCTCCGTCACCCCCCTGGGCACCCCGGCGGACCTCGACGGGCTCAGCACGGCAGGCCGGCCGACGCGCCTCGGCGCGTGGGACGTGCGCGCGCTCGTCGCAGACCCGGACGTGAAGGCGGCCAACGAGGCTGCGCTGGCGGACCTCGACGGCGGCGTGACCAGCCTGTGGGTCCACGCCGACGCCGAGGCCGACCTCGCAGCCCTGCTCGACGGCGTGCTGCTCGACCTGGCTCCTGTGGTCCTCGACGCTCCGACCGCCCCCGTGCAGGCCGCGCGGGGTCTGCTCGCCGTCATCGCCGGCCGGGACGAGGCACCGCACCCCGCCACCAACCTCGGCGTCGACCCGATCGGCGCGGTCCACCGCGGACTGCGAGCCGAGGACGACTGGGCCGACGACCTGGTCGCGGTCGCCAGGCTGGCCGAGGCGTCCGGCGTCCTGGGTGTCGTCGTCGACGCGACGGCGGCCCACGATCTCGGTGCGAGCGACGGGCAGGAGCTCGGCTACGCGCTCGCCGTCGGCGCGGCGTACCTCCGTGCGCTCGCCGCTGCCGGCTTCGGCGTCTCCGACGCGGCGCGTCTGATCGAGTTCCGCTTCGCCGCGACCGACGACCAGTTCGCGTCCATCGCCAAGCTGCGCGCGGCGCGACGCCTCTGGGCACGGGTGCTCGAGCTGAGCGGCGCCGACGCACCGATGCGCCTGCATGCGGTCACGAGCCGGCCGATGCTGAGCAAGTACGACCCCTACGTGAACATGCTCCGCGTCACGGTCGCCGCCTTCGCCGCCGGCGTCGGCGGCGCCGACGCGGTCACGGTGCTGCCGTTCGACAGCGCGAACGGCCGGCCGGAGGCCTTCGGGCGCCGCATCGCCCGCAACGTCAACCACCTGCTCATCGACGAGAGCCACGTCGCGAAGGTCACCGACCCGGCGGGCGGTGCCTACGCCGTCGAGCGGCTCACCGACGACCTGGCCGCGGCCGGCTGGGCCGAGCTGGGGGAGATCGAGACCTCCGGGTTCGACACCTTCCGCGGGCGCATCGAGACCATCGTGGAGCGCCGCGAGGCCGAGATCGCCCGTCGCAAGCGCCCGATCACCGGGCTGAGCGAGTTCCCGGACCTCACGGAGGTCCTGCCCGAGCGTCAGGCCGACCCGCTGAGCGACGCCGTACGGCGCTACGGCGCGAGCTTCGAGGCGCTGCGCGACGACCCGCCACCGCAGCGGGTCTTCCTCGCCACCCTGGGTCCGGTCGCCCAGCACACCGCGCGGGCGACGTTCGCGAGCAACCTGCTCGCCGCCGGCGGCATCGCGGTCGACGTCGCGGGGGCGACGGCGGACGTCGACGAGCTCCTCGCGGCGTACGGCGGCCAGAGCGTCGTCTGCCTCGCCGGCGCCGACTCGGTCTACGAGCAGTGGGGTGCCGAGGCGGCCACCGCGCTGCGCGAGGCCGGGGCTCGGCACGTGATCATCGCCGGCAAGCCGGCCGGGCCGGGAGACTGGCCGAGCTGCGACGACTCCGCTGCCATGGGCGTCGACGCGCTCGACTTCCTGCATCGCACGAGAGAGGCTCTCGCATGAGCATCCCGGAGACATTCGCGGGCCTGCCGCTGGCGGGCGAGTCGCGGTCTACCCAGGGAAGTCCGGAACTTCTCAGGGGCCATGGCGGCCGGGAAGTTCCGGAGTACCCGGTGAACCGGGGACTCCGCCCCGAGCCCTGGCACAGCCCCGAGGGCATCGAGGTCAAGCCGCTCTACACGGCCGATGACCTCGACGGGCTCGACGCGCTGGCGACGTACCCGGGCCTGAGCCCGTTCCTGCGCGGGCCCTACCCGACGATGTACACGACCCAGCCGTGGACCATCCGGCAGTACGCCGGCTTCTCCACCGCTGAGGAGTCGAACGCGTTCTACCGGCGCAACCTCGCGGCGGGGCAGAAGGGGCTCAGCGTCGCCTTCGACCTGGCCACGCACCGCGGCTACGACTCCGACCACCCGCGGGTGCGGGGCGACGTCGGCATGGCGGGCGTCGCGATCGACTCGATCTACGACACCCGCACGCTCTTCCACGGCATCCCGCTGGACGAGATGTCGGTCTCGATGACGATGAACGGCGCCGTGCTGCCGGTCATGGCGCTCTACATCGCGGCGGCCGAGGAGCAGGGGGTGAAGCCGGAGCAGCTGGCAGGGACCATCCAGAACGACATCCTCAAGGAGTTCATGGTCCGCAACACCTACATCTACCCGCCGGCAGCGTCGATGCGGATCATCTCCGACATCTTCAGCTACACCGCCGAGCGGATGCCGCGCTTCAACTCGATCTCTATCTCCGGCTACCACATGCAGGAGGCCGGGGCGACCGCCGACCTGGAGCTCGCCTACACGCTCGCCGACGGTGTCGAGTACATCCGGGCCGGCCTGGCGGCGGGTCTCGACATCGACGCCTTCGCCCCGCGGCTGAGCTTCTTCTGGGCGATCGGCATGAACTTCTTCATGGAGGTCGCCAAGATGCGCGCCGCCCGCGCGCTGTGGAGCCGGCTGGTGCGCCAGTTCGACCCTCAGAACCCCAAGTCGCTGTCGCTGAGGACCCACTCCCAGACGAGTGGGTGGTCGCTGACCGCGCAGGACGTCTTCAACAACGTCGGGCGCACGTGCATCGAGGCGATGGCGGCCACCCAGGGCCACACGCAGTCGCTGCACACCAACGCGCTGGACGAGGCGATCGCCCTGCCGACCGACTTCTCGGCCCGCATCGCCCGCAACACCCAGCTCCTGCTGGCCCAGGAGAGCGGGACCACCGGCACGATCGACCCGTGGGGCGGGTCCTACTACGTCGAGCGGCTCACCCACGACCTCGCCGAGCGGGCCTGGGCGCACATCGCCGAGGCCGAGGCGGCCGGCGGCATGGCGAAGGCCATCGAGCAGGGCATCCCGAAGATGCGCATCGAGGAGGCCGCCGCCCGCACGCAGGCGCGGATCGACTCCGGGGCGCAGAAGGTGATCGGCGTCAACACGTTCCGCCCCGCGGCCGAGGACCGGCTCGACGTGCTGCGGGTCGACAACGACGAGGTCTACCGTCAGCAGGTCGCCAAGCTGGAGCGGCTTCGCGCGGAGCGCAACGCCGAGGACGTCGAGCGCGCGCTGGCCGCACTCACCCGCTCCGCCGAGAGCGGCCAGGGCAACCTGCTCGACCTGGCGGTCGACGCCGCACGCGCGAAGGCGACGGTGGGGGAGATCTCCGACGCGGTCGAGAAGGTCTGGGGCCGGCACCAGGCGGTCATCCGTACCATCTCCGGCGTGTACAGGGATGAGGCCACCTCCGCCGGCGACGCCTCCGTGCAGGAGGTCCTCGAGGCCACCGCCGACTTCGAGGAGGCCGAGGGCCGGCGCCCGCGCATCCTGGTCGCCAAGATGGGGCAGGACGGTCACGACCGCGGTCAGAAGGTCGTCGTCACCGCGTTCGCGGACCTCGGCTTCGACGTGGACGTGGGCCCGCTGTTCTCGACCCCGGAGGAGGTCGCCCAGCAGGCGGTCGACGCTGACGTGCACATCGTCGGCGTCTCCTCCCTGGCGGCCGGGCACCTGACGCTCCTGCCCGCGCTGAAGCAGGCGTTGGCCGAACAGGGTCGACCGGACATCATGATCGTCATCGGCGGCGTCATCCCGCCCGACGACGTGCCGACGCTGAAGGAGATGGGCGCCGCCGAGGTGTTCCTCCCCGGCACGGTCATCGCTGACTCCGCGCTCGACCTGCTCCGGCGGCTGCGGGAGCAGCTGGACGGGTGACGGCGCCGCGTGGCGGTTCATCGAGGTATGCAGCCGAGTGCGCACTTCCCTCGCGGAGTTCCGCACGGGGAGTGAGGGCTCGTCTGCATACCTCGACGAGCATGCGCCGGGACCGGGAGATCAGATGGACGTAGCCGATCTCCTCGACGGCATCGCCACGGGTCGGCGCGCGTCGGTCAGCCGGGCGATCACGCTCGTGGAGTCGACCAAGCCGGCGCACCGCGAGCGGGCTCGCCAGCTGCTCACGGCGCTGGCGGCGGTCGAGCGGGCGCCCGCCGTGCGCGTCGGCATCTCCGGCGTCCCCGGCGTCGGCAAGTCGACGTTCATCGAGGCTCTGGGCTCACGGCTGACGGCGGCAGGACACCGGGTCGGCGTGCTGGCGGTCGACCCGTCGAGCGTGCGCACCGGCGGCTCCGTGCTGGGCGACAAGACGCGGATGCCGCGCCTCGCCGTGGACCCGAACGCCTACATCCGGCCCAGCCCGAGCGCGGGCACGCTGGGTGGGGTCGCTCGGGCGACCGTGCAGGCGATGGCGGTGCTCGAGGCCGCCGGGTACGACGTCGTGCTGGTCGAGACGGTCGGCGTCGGCCAGTCCGAGGTGACCGTGGCGGGCATGGTCGACACCTTCCTGTTCCTCACCATCGCCCGCACCGGCGACCAGCTGCAGGGCATCAAGAAGGGCATCCTCGAGATCGCCGACGTGGTCGCCGTCAACAAGGCCGACGGCGATCGTGAGGGTGAGGCGCGCGCTGCGGCCCGGGAGCTGGCCGGCGCACTGCGGCTCGTGCGGGGCAAGGGCGAGTGGGCTCCCCCGGTCGTCACCGCGAGCGGCCTTCACGACGTGGGGGTGGACGGGGTCTGGGACCAGGTCCTGCGTCACCGCGACCACCTCGGCGCCGACGGCCTGCACGACAAGCGAGCGGGCCAGCAGCTGGACTTCGCCTGGGCGCTCGTGCGCGACGAGCTCGAGCAGCGCCTACGGCACAGTGCTGCGGTGCGCGCCATCCGGGACGAGGTCCAGGCCGAGGTGCTGTCGGGGGAGCTGCCGGCCACGGTCGCCGCCGACCGCATCCTCCAGGCCTATGACGGATAACCTGAGCAAGATGGACACCGCTGCGCTGATCACCCAGGTCGTCGACGACAACGCCGATGAGCTGGTGCTGCTGCGCCGGGACCTGCACGCGCATCCGGAGCGCTCCTGGGAGGAGCAGCGGACGACCCGGATCGGCGCTCACCATCTCGACCGGCTCGGCTGGGAGGTCACGCCGATGCCCCGCTCCGGCCTCGTCGCCGAGCTCGGGCCGGAGTCCGAGCGGACCATCGCCCTGCGCGCCGACATGGATGCGCTGCCCATCCGCGACGAGACCGCCGACCCCTGGGCCAGCACCGTCGACGGCGTGGCGCACGCGTGTGGCCACGACCTGCACGTCACCTGCCTCCTCGGCGCCGCGCGGGCGATCACCGAGCTGCACCGCAACGGCATGCTCGTGGGCCGGGTCCGGCTGCTGCTGCAGCCGGCGGAGGAGCAGATGCCGGGCGGCGCGCTGCACATGATGAACCAAGGTGCGCTCGACGGTGTCGAGCGCATCTTCGCGCTGCATGCCGACCCGACCGTCGACGTCGGACAGGTGGGGCTGCGCGCCGGCCCCATCACGAGTGCCTCCGACAACCTCACCGTCCGCGTCAGCGGGCCCGGGGGGCACACGAGCCGTCCGCACCGCAGCGCCGACGTGACGTTCGCCCTGGCCACGCTGGCCACGCAGCTGCCGGCGGTCCTCTCGCGGCGGCTCGACCCCCGTGCCGGCGCGAGCGTGGTGTGGGGCATGATCCGCGCCGGTTCCGCCTCCAACGTGATCCCGCAGGAGGGCGTGCTCAGCGGCACGCTGCGCATCCTGGATGCCGTGTCGTGGTCCGAGGCCGAGCCGATCCTGCGCGCGGCGGTCGCCGACATCGTCCGTCCCTACGCCGTCGAGGCGGTCGTCGACTACCAGCGCGGCGTGCCGCCGGTCGTCAACGACGACGCGTGCCACCAGCTGCTCGTGCGGGCGGTGATCGACGTCCTCGGACCCGGCGGCCAGGTCGCCACCCACCAGAGCCTCGGGGGAGAGGACTTCGGGTGGTATCTCGACCGGGTCCACGGGGCCATGTTCCGCCTCGGCACGCGCACGCCCGGCGGACCGACGTACGACCTGCACCAGGGGAACCTGCGCGTCGACGACCGAGCGGTCGCAGTCGGCGCCAAGGTCCTCGCCGCGGTGGCGGCAGAGGCCCTGCTGGCCCCCGCGCGCCACTAGATAACAACTTGATTGCAGCCGTTCGCAGCGCTGAGGAATCGCCCTAGGGTTCGACCATGCGTCCCCGGCTCACGGAGACGTCCAGGAGGATCTCAGAGGAGGCGTCTTGCGACGCAGCACGAAGTTCGCGGCAGTGCTGACTGCCGGCATCCTGTCCGTCGCGCTCAGCGCGTGTGGCGGCAGTGACAGCGGGAGCAGCTCGAGCAGCAAGTCGAGCGGCTCGGCCTCGGGCACGTCGAAGGTCCAGGTCGGCATGGCCTACGACATCGGCGGCCGCGGCGACCAGTCGTTCAACGACATGGCGGCTGCGGGCCTCGACAGGGCGAAGTCGGAGTTCGGCATCAAGGCCTCGGAGTCCGAGGCGACGCCCGACGAGGCCGAGTCCGCCAAGGAGGACCGGCTCATCCAGCTCGCCGACGCCGGCTACAACCCGGTGATCGCGGTCGGCTTCGTCTACTCCCAGGCCGTCGGCAAGATCGCGAAGCAGTATCCCAAGACGAAGTTCGCGATCATCGACGACAGTGCCAACAAGGACGCCAACGTCACCAACCTGGTCTTCGCGGAGGAGCAGGGGTCCTTCCTGGTCGGCGCGGCGGCGGCGCTCAAGTCCAAGACGGGTCACATCGGCTTCATCGGCGGCGTCAACACGCCGCTGATCAACAAGTTCGAGGCGGGCTACGACGCGGGCGCGAAGGCGGTCAACCCGAAGATCAAGATCGAGTCGGCCTACCTCACCCAGCCGCCGGACTTCACCGGGTTCAACGACCCGGGCAAGGGCAAGACCGCGGCCGGCGGTGAGTTCGACGCCGGTGCGGACGTCGTCTACCACGCGGCCGGCGGCTCGGGCCTCGGCGTCTTCCAGGCCGCGAAGGCCGCCAAGGGTCTCGCCATCGGCGTCGACTCCGACCAGTACAAGACGGCCTCGCCCGACCTGCAGCCCGTCATCCTGACCTCGATGATCAAGCACGTCGACGTCGCGGTCTACAGCTTCATCAAGTCGATCGTGGACGGGAAGCCGCTGACCGGCACGCAGACGTTCGACCTCAAGGTCGGCGGCGTCGACTACGCCACCAGCGGCGGCCAGGTCGACGACATCAAGTCCAAGCTCGACGACTACAAGAAGAAGATCATCGACGGCACCATCGTGGTCCCGACGACGGTCAAGTAACACTCCCTCTGCCTGATCCCGGGCCCGGGCCGGACGCGGTAGCGTTCGACCCGGGCCCGGGCCCTCTCTGCAGGGCTGCGCAGATCCGACCAGCTTCGACGAGGAGGGTTCGTGAGCGACACCAGCGAGCCAGGGGCCATCGCGGTCCGGCTCACCGACATCGGCAAGCGGTTCCCCGGCGTCATCGCGAACGACCAGGTCAACCTGACCGTCCGCCGCGGGACCGTCCACGCGCTCGTCGGCGAGAACGGCGCCGGCAAGTCGACCCTGATGAAGATCCTGTACGGCGTGCAGAAGCCCGACTCCGGCAGCATCGAGATCGACGGCCGGCAGGTCTCCTTCTCCTCGCCGGCGGACGCGATCGCGGCCGGCATCGGCATGGTCTTCCAACACTTCATGCTCGCGGACAACCTGACGGTGCTGGAGAACGTCGTCCTCGGCGCCGAGAAGCTCTACGGCAGCGGCGACCGAGCCCGCCGCCGGATCCGCGAGATCGCCTCGTCGTACGGCTTCGACCTCGACCCCGACCGCCTCGTCGAGGACCTCGGCGTCGGCGACCGCCAGCGCGTCGAGATCCTCAAGGTCCTCTACCGCGGTGCTCGCACGATCATCCTCGACGAGCCGACCGCGGTGCTCGTGCCGCAGGAGGTCGATGAGCTCTTCGAGAACCTCCGCGGCCTCAAGGCGGAGGGCCTGACGGTCCTGTTCATCTCCCACAAGCTCGACGAGGTGCTCGCCGTCGCCGACGACGTCACCGTGATCCGGCGCGGTCGCACGGTGACCACGGTGGACCCCAAGCAGACCACCGCTCGCCAGCTCGCCGAGCTGATGGTCGGCTCCGAGCTCCCGTCTCCCAGCACCGAGGCATCGACGGTCACCGACGTGGTGCAGCTGTCCGTGCGGGACCTCGCTCTGAGCGACCCCCACGGTGGCCGTGACCTGCTGACCGACGTCTCCTTCGACATCCACCGCGGCGAGGTCGTCGGGATCGCAGGAGTCGAGGGCAACGGCCAAGCCGAGCTCGTCGAGGCGATCATGGGCATGCGCAAGGCCCGCGGACGGCTGCTGCTCGGTGGCGAGGACATCACGACATGGTCGACCGCTCGGCGTCGTGAGGCCGGCATCGGCTACATCCCCGAGGACCGCCAGCGCCACGGCCTGCTGCTCGACGCGCCGCTGTGGGAGAACCGCATGCTCGGCCACCAGACGCGCGAGCCGAACCGCAAGGGCCCCTTCATCGACCGTGGCGGCGCTCGCAGCGACACCGAGCGGATCGTCTCGGCCTACGACGTCCGCACGCCCTCCATCGACACGACCGCCCGGGCGCTCTCGGGTGGCAATCAGCAGAAGCTGATCGTCGGCCGGGAGATGTCGGGCGACCCGGTGGTCCTGATCGCCTCCCACCCGACCCGCGGCGTCGACGTCGGAGCCCAGGCGGCGATCTGGGACTACATCAAGACCGCGCGACGAGAGGGCCTGGCCGTGCTCCTGATCTCCGCCGACCTCGACGAGCTGATCGGGCTCTCCGACACCATCCACGTCATGCTGCGCGGTCGCCTCGTCGGCACCGTCGACCCCCAGGTCGTGACACCCCAGCAGCTCGGATCTGCGATGACCGGAGCGGAGGTCACGGCATGAGGTTCGACGTACGCCGGACGGCGCTCATGCTCGCCGCGCCGGTCCTCGCGATCATCTTCGCGGTCCTCGTCACCAGCCTGGTGCTCGCGGTCGCGGGCGACCCGGTGGGCACCGTCTGGTCGACCATCTTCAGCAAGCCGAAGCCGCGCAACGTGGTCAACATCATCAACCAGGGCTCCGTGATCTACCTCTCCGCGCTGGCGGTCGCGGTGGGCTTCCGGATGAACCTGTTCAACATCGGCGTCGACGGCCAGTACCGGCTGGCGGCGTTCGTCGCGGCGTACGTCGCGGGGGAGGCGTGGCTGCCCGGCAAGCTCAACGTGCTGTTCAGCGTGCTGGTGGCCATCGCGGTCGGCGCCCTGTGGGCCGGGATCGCGGGCCTGCTCAAGGTGACCCGCGGCGTCAGCGAGGTCATCTCGACGATCATGCTCAACTCGATCGCGACCTACCTGGTGGCCTACTTCCTGCGCCAGGTCGCGACCAAGGGGACCAACGACATCCACACCCACGACATCCCCGCCAGCAGCCAGCTCGCGGGCTTCAACCTGATCCCGAACGCGCCGATCAATGTCTACACCCTCTCCCTCCTGGCGGTGCTCGCCGCGATCGGCTACTGGCTGCTGCTCAACCGGACGGTCTTCGGCTTCAACCTGCGCGCGACCGGTCGGTCCGAGACGGCCGCCGTGGCGAGCGGCGTCAACGTCAAGAAGATGGTCCTCGTCTCGATGCTGATCAGCGGTGGCATCGCGGGCCTGATCGGCATGCCGCTCCTGTTCGGCGACGCCCACAACTACGGGTTGACGTTCCAGACCGGTCTCGGGTTCACCGGCATCACGGTCGCCCTGCTGGGTCGCAACAACCCGGTCGGCATCGCCTTCGCCGCGCTGCTGTTCGCGTTCCTCAACGAGCAGTCCAACGCCCTCGAGCTCAAGGCGGGCGTGTCCAACGACATCGTCAAGATCATGCAGGGTGTCATCGTGCTCTGCGTCGTCGTCGCCTACGAGGTCGTCCGCCGCTACAACAACGCCGCCGAGCAGAGACGTGTCGCCGCACAGCTCGCGACGACCCGCCGGCCCGAGGAGGTGGCGGCGTGAGCACCGCAGCCGGGGGAGTGCTGGACAAGGCGACCACGAGCTTGCGCAAGGTCCGCCCGACCTGGCCGATCGTGCTGCTCGGCATCGCGGCGGCGATCCTGCTGCTCTCGCTGCTGCGCGTCATCACCGGCGCTGACGATGTCGCGTCCGCCGGCACGGTGCGCGCGGCCGTCCGGGCGGCGATGCCGATCGCCCTGGCGGGCCTGGGCGGCCTCTGGGCGGAGCGGTCCGGCGTGGTCAACATCGGCCTCGAGGGCATGATGATCATGGGCACCTTCGGCGCCGGCTGGGCGGGCTACCAGTGGGGCATGTGGGCCGGGATCGGCTTCGCGATCCTCTTCGGCGCCCTCGCCGGTGGCCTCCACGCCATCGCGACCGTCGGCTTCGGCGTCGACCACATCGTCTCCGGTGTCGCGATCAACGTCATCGCGCTCGGCGCGGCGCAGTATCTGGCCGGTCTGGCCTTCACCGGCCACCCCGGCGGAGGTCCGACCCAGTCGCCCCCCGTCAAGCCGCTCTCCACGTTCGACATCCCAGTCATCTCGAACGTGGCTGAGAGGATCGCCGTCAAGCACTGGTTCTTCGTCTCCGACCTGGCCGCGGTCGTGGCCGGCGTGACGAGCCAGCTGACGGTGCTCATCCTCGGTGGGCTGCTGCTCTTCGTGCTGACCTGGTTCGTCCTGTGGCGCACCACCTTCGGTCTGCGCGTCCGCTCGTGTGGTGAGAGCCCCGAGGCGGCGGAGTCGCTCGGCGTCAACGTCTACCTCTACAAGACCATCGCCGTCATCGTCTCCGGCGCGATGGCCGGCCTGGCCGGGGCCTTCCTCGTCCAGGACGCCACCGTCTACCGCGAGGGCCAGACCGGTGGACGCGGCTACATCGGTCTCGCCGCGATGATCTTCGGCAACTGGCGCCCCGGTGGGCTGCTGGCCGGATCGACCCTCTTCGGCTACACCGATGCCCTCCGTCTGCGCTCCGGCGGCCAGTCGGTGCATGCGCTGGTGCTGCTGCTGGCGGTCCTGCTGATGTTCTACGCGATCTACCTCCTCCGCACCCGCCGCAACCAGGCCGTGGCGACCATCGCGCTCGGCGTCGGCCTCCTGGCGATCTTCCTCTTCACCAACGAGATCCCCGGCGACTTCACCGGCATGACGCCCTACGTCACCACGCTGCTCGTGCTCGCGCTCTTCTCCCAGCGACTGCGAATGCCTCAGGCGGATGGTCAGATCTATCGCAAGGGCAGTGCCGGGTAGTGGCCGCGCCGATCACCGAGTTCGACTGGGAGGGCCTGCGCGCGCAGGCGGTCGAGGCCGCGACGCACGCCTATGCGCCGTACTCGCGATTCCCCGTGGGCGTGGCGGCAGTCGCCGACGACGGTCGACTGCTCCAAGGGTGCAACGTCGAGAACGCGGCGTACGGCGTGGGACTGTGTGCCGAGTGCGGACTCGTCTCCCAGCTGCACCTGACCGGCGGCGGTCGCTTGACGCACGTGGTGTGCGTCAACGGCAAGGGCGAGGTGATCATGCCGTGCGGACGGTGTCGCCAGCTCCTGTGGGAGAACGGCGGCCCGACGATGCTGCTGTGGACGGTCTCGGGTGTGAAGCCGATGAGTGAGGTGCTGCCGGATGCCTTCGGTCCCGACGACCTCGCTTGAGCTGCGTGCCGCCGACTTCGCCACTGACCCCTACCCCTACTTCGCCGAGGAGCGGCTGCGGCACTCGATCGCCTGGTCCTGCTCGGCCGGGATGTGGCTGACCTTCACGCATGGTGCCGCCTCGGCGGTGCTGCGCGACCGGCGGCTTCAGCGGCTCTGGCGCGACCGTCGGCCCACCGACTACCTCGAGCCGTTCAACCTGCTCCACCGCAACCAGATGATGGAGAACGAGCCGCCGGTGCACACCCGGCTGCGGCGTCCCGTCGCGGCGGCGTTCAACCGCGGTCACGTCGAGCGGCTTCGTCCGCGGGTGCGGGCGCTGGCGACGCAGCTGCTCGACCAGGTCGACCCGACCGGCTTCGACGTCATCGGCTCGTACGCCGAGCCGCTGCCCGTCCTCGTCATCGCCGAGCTGCTGGGCGTGCCCACCTCCTACGCGCCGCAGCTGCGGGACTGGTCGCAGGCCATCGTCCGGATGTATGAGGTCTCCCCGTCCCAGGAGGTCGTCGACGCGGCGGTGGCAGCGGCGGTTGAGTTCGCCGGGCTGGTGGGCGAGCTGGTCGCCGATCGACGGGCCCACCCGGCCGAGGACCTGATCTCCGACCTGGTCGCGCTGAGCGCGACCGAGGAGGGGCGGCTGACCGAGGACGAGGTCGTCGCCTCCGTCGTCCTCCTCCTCAACGCCGGCCACGAGGCGTCGGTGAACGTCTTCGGCAACGGGCTGGTCTCCATGCTGCGGGCCGGCGCACGACCGTCCTCGCCGGCGTCCGCGGAGAGCGTCGCGCTGACCGTCGAGGAGATGCTGCGCTACGACTCCGCCCTGCAGCTGTTCGAGCGGACCGCGGCCGAGCCGGTCGTGATCGACGGCGTCACCATCGAGCCCGGCCAGAAGGTGGCTGCTCTGCTCGGGGCCGCCAACCGCGATCCGGAGATCTTCGACGCGCCGGAGGAGTTCCGGCCCGATCGCGACCCCAACCCGCACCTCGCGTTCAGCGCCGGGATCCACTTCTGCCTGGGCGCCCCGCTCGCGCGGATGGAGCTGACCGAGTCACTGGCGATCCTGACCGACCGCTTCCCGCGGCTGTCGCTGTCGGCGCCGCCGGTGTCACGCGGGACGTTCGTGCTCAAGGGCTACCGAGAAGTGGAGGTGTCGGCATGACGCACGACGCGGTCGAGGTGATCGTCGCCAAGCGTGACGGCGGGGAGCTCAGCGACAGCCAGATCGACTGGGTGATCCGCGGCTACACCGACGGCGCGGTGGCCGACGAGCAGATGGCGGCGCTCAACATGGCGATCCTGCTCAACGGCATGAGTCGTCGCGAGATCGCCCGGTGGACCGCCGCGATGATCGCGACCGGCGAGCGGATGTCGTTCGCGTCGCTGTCGCGTCCGACCGCCGACAAGCACTCGACCGGTGGCGTGGGCGACAAGATCACCCTGCCGCTGGCGCCGCTCGTCGCGGCGTGCGGCGTGGCGGTCCCGCAGCTCTCGGGGCGCGGGCTCGGCCACACGGGAGGGACGCTCGACAAGCTCGAGGCGATCCCGGGCTGGCGCGCGGCCCTCTCCAACGAGGAGATGCTGCGCCAGCTCGAGGACGTCGGCGCGGTCATCTGTGCCGCCGGCTCGGGCCTGGCGCCCGCCGACCGCAAGCTCTATGCGCTGCGCGACGTGACCGGCACCGTGGAGTCGATCCCGCTGATCGCCTCCTCGATCATGTCGAAGAAGATCGCCGAGGGCACCGGCGCGCTGGTCCTCGACGTCAAGGTCGGCACCGGCGCCTTCATGAAGGACCTCGCGTCCGCGCAGGAGCTGGCCCGGACGATGGTCGACCTCGGCAGGGACGCCGGCGTCCACACCGTCGCCCTGCTCACCGAGATGTCCACGCCGCTGGGCCACACCGCGGGCAACGGCCTGGAGGTCGCGGAGTCGGTCGAGGTCCTGGCCGGAGGCGGCCCCGCCGACGTGGTCGAGCTGACCGTCGCCCTGGCCCGGGAGATGCTGGCGGGGGCCGGAGTCACCGACGTCGACCCGGCCGACAAGCTCGCCGACGGCTCGGCCATGGACGCCTGGCGCGCGATGATCCGGGCGCAGGACGGCGACCCGGACGCGGCGTTGCCGGTCGCTGCCGAGCAGCACGTCGTCACGGCACCTGCCTCGGGAGTGCTGACCCGGCTCGATGCCATGGCCGTCGGGCTCGCCGCGTGGCGCCTGGGCGCCGGCCGGGAGCGGAAGGAGGACCCGGTCTCGGCCGGTGCCGGGGTCGTCTGGCATGCGCGGCCGGGGGACACGGTCAGCGAGGGTGCTCCGCTGCTCACCCTGCACGCGGACGACCCGTCGCGGTTCTCCCGGGCCCTGGAGTCGCTCGAGGGCGCCTTCGACGTCGCGCCCGAGGGCACACCTTTCACCCCGTCGCCGCTGCTGATCGAGCGGGTGTCCTGATGGCTCCCGCTGCTCTCTCCTGGGACCGGGTCCGGGCGGCGCCCAAGGTGGTCCTGCACGACCACCTGGACGGCGGCCTGCGACCGTCGACGGTCTTCGAGCTGGCGACGCAGATCGGTCACGAGCTGCCCGCTGCGGATCCCGAGTCGCTCGGGCAGTGGTTCCGCGACAGTGCGACGTCCGGCTCGCTGGAGCGCTACCTCGAGACGTTCGTGCACACGATCGCGGTGATGCAGTCCTCGGAGAACCTGACGCGCGTCGCCCGCGAGTTCGCGGAGGATCTCGTTGCTGACGGGGTGGTCTACGCGGAGGTGCGCTGGGCACCCGAGAACCACCTCGCCGGCGGGCTCACCCTCGACGAGGCAGTCGCAGCCGTGGCCTCCGGGTTCGGGCAGGTCGAGGCGGGTGGCCGGATCGTCGTACGCCAGCTGCTCACCGCCATGCGCCAGTTCGCCCGCGCCCGGGAGATCGCGGAGCTGGCCGTCTTCTGGCGCGACAAGGGCGTCGCAGGCTTCGACATCGCGGGACCGGAGGCCGGCTACCCGCCCACCCGCTACCTCGACGCCTTCGCCTACCTCGCCGACGAGAACCTGCGCTTCACCATCCACGCCGGTGAGGCCTTCGGGCTGCCGTCGATCTGGGAGGCCGTCCACCCCTGTGGGGCGGACCGGCTGGGGCATGGGGTGCGGATCGTGGACGACATCTCCCTCGCGGGCGACGGGTCGGCCACCCTCGGTCGGCTCGCGTCCTACATCCGCGACCGCCGCATCCCGCTCGAGCTGTGCCCGACGTCCAACGTGCAGACCGGCGCCGTGGGCTCGATCGGCGAGCATCCCTTCGGGCTGCTGGCCTCGCTCGGGTTCCGGGTCACCATCAACACCGACAACCGGCTCATGAGCGACACCTCGATGACGCGGGAGACCTTCCTGCTCGCCGAGGCGTTCGGCTACGGCTGGGTGGAACTGGAGCGGTTCGCGGTCAACGCGATGAAGTCGGCCTTCCTGCCCTACGACCAGCGCGTGGAGCTGATCCACCTCGTCAAGGACGGGTACGCCGGGCTGCGGGGCTGAGCGTGTCGCTGCCCGGGGGCTGAGCGCGTCCGCTGCGCGGGGGTGGGGGCTCGGGGGTGGTGCTCCGGGCCGCGAGGTGGGGCTGAGGGGCTCGGCGCGCTGGTGCGGGCCGAGAGGAGTGGCCGGCGCGGTGGCCGGGGCCGCGAGGAGTGGCCGGCCGCGCAAGCGGCGTGGTTCGGCGCGCGGTGGGCCGGATCTCCCCATCGTCAGCCTCGCTCTCGTCCGGGTCGTGCGGGGACTGAGGTGCCTGACGGGGGAGCGGTCGCTGGGTGGTTCTGACCAATTCCAGGTCACAGCCGATTGACTGTGACCTGGAATTGCTGGCGGTCTGGCCGGCCGGAAAGGCTGCCAAGGGAAGGACCCAGAGACCGTTGATCCTCGAGGGCCCGAGCGTGCCGACCGCAGCCTCGCACCCGCGGCCCCGGACCCGCGGCCCCGGACCCGCAGCCCCCGGACCCGCAGCCCGGCCCGCACCCCGCAGCCCCGCAGCGCGCCCGCAGCGCGCCCGCAGCGCGGCTCCGGACCCGAGGCCCCGCAGCGCGGCTCCGGCCCCGAGGCCCCGCAGCGCGGCTCCGGCCCCGAGGCCCCCACGCGCCCGCGGCCGCCTGCATCAGCCAGCCCGCACCACGAACCACGGCACGTCCCACCCGGCCACGTGCAGCGACGCGCCGTCGAACGCGGCCTGGGACACGGTGACGAGACCGCCGGAGGCAGGGTCGTAGACCGAGAGTCCGTCAGCGCCGGCGGACACCGCCAGGGTGACGTGGCGCGGGAGCGTAGTGGAGCCGATGTAGAGCGCCACCGGGTGAGTGGCGACGGCGGTGACGGCGGCCGCGAAGGCGGACGACCGCGACCAGCGGGCGACCCGGGTTCCATAGCGCACGCCCTCGACCGCTCCGAGGGCCCTGGCCACCGCCCACGGAGGCGTCCCGAGACCCGGAGGCCAGGGCACCTGCGCGTGGCCGCGCTCGTCGGAGGCCGCGACGAGCTGACGGTGGGTGTCGAGCACCTCGCGCGAGAACGAGGCCGCCGTGGGGGCCGCGTCCGGCGACTGCAGCATCCGCGCGACGACCACGCAGGCGGCGCCGCACGAGGTCTGGTCGGGCTGACGCAGCGTGGGACCGAACGGCAGGGTCATGTCATTCAGTGTGGAGCAGGGTCTGCACGGCGGCGTACCCCCGATCCGGGCTCACCACGACGCAGCCCTTCGCCACGGCGTCGTCGACGACCTGCGACTGCCCCCGCATCAGTGCCCATCCGCGCCGGACCAGGACGGCGGGCGGCTTGCGGCGCTCGCGCAGATCGCGGAGCAGGCGGCGCCAGAAGGTGACGATCGGGGGCTGGGTGACGCAGTACGCCGCTGCGAGGATGCCGGCGTCGCGACAGGCACCGACGATGTCCTGGGCGAAGATGCCCTCGGCGACGAAGAGCGACCGACCGTCGAGCTCGAGCACCTGGTGCCCGGTGCGGCCGTCACGGGCGATGTCGTAGACCGGCACGTCCGCACGTCCACTCACGCAGAGCGCCCGCAGCGCCACCATCGCGTCGTCCGGCAGCCACGAGTCGGGATGGTCCCAGTCGGTCAGACCGGCGTTGGGACCGTGCTGGATGCGCGGGAGCGTGGGGTCGCTGCCGTTCTTGTAGAAGTCATCGAGCCGCAGCACGGGCAGCCCGAGCCGTCGCGCCAGCCGCGACTTGCCGGCGCCTGACGGGCCGGCCAGGACGATGACGCGGGCGGGCACTGTGGAAGCGGACGGGCAGTGGACGTGCAGTGGACCGGCGCTCAGTAGCCGGTGGACGACTCGCCCGCGAGCAGCGCCCGGGAGCCGGAGACACCGAGACGCGTCGCGCCGGCGGCGATCATCGCCTGCGCCTGCTCGAGCGTGCGGATCCCACCCGATGCCTTCACCTGCAGCGCCGGGACGGTCTCGTGCATGAGACGCACGGCGTGCTCGGTGGCGCCACCGGCCGGGTGGAAGCCCGTGGAGGTCTTCACGAAGTCGGCCTCGGCCGCCTCGGCCGCCCGGCAGACACCGATGATCTCCTCGTCGGTCAACGCGGCCGACTCGATGATGACCTTGAGCACGACGGGCTTCGGAGCGGCGGCTCGGACGGCGAGGATGTCGGCGGTGACGGCGTCGTACCGATGCTCCTTGGCCGCGCCGATGTCGATCACCATGTCGATCTCGTCGGCGCCGAGCCGCGCGGCCTCGACCGCCTCGGCGGCCTTGACCGCCGGCACGTGCTTGCCGCTCGGGAAGCCGCAGACCGCAGCCACCTTGAGCCCCTCGGGCACCTCGACGGGCAGCATGGAGGGGGAGATGCAGATCGAGTAGGTGCCGAGGTCGGCGGCCTCGGCGATCAGCGCCTCCACGTCGGCGCGCGTCGCCTCCGGCTTGAGCAGGGTGTGGTCGATCATCCGGGCGACGTCGGCGGCGGAGGCAGTCACGCGTCGGATTCTAGTGCGGCCTCTAGGCTGTCTTCTGATGAGCAGCGACCAGCAGAGTGCAGGGGTGACGTGGTTCGACGTCACCAGTGGTCGCGTCACGGGCGTGCTGGGACTGGTCGCTGCGGCCATCGTCGTGGTGGTCGGCGTGGTGGACGCGCACGTGCCCGGTGTCATCGCCGGTCTGATCGTCGCCGTGCTGACCTGGCTGGTCCTGCTCAGGCCGCGCGTGGGGATGTCGGAGACCGACCTGCTGCTGCGGGGCATCGTGACGACG
Source organism: Nocardioides sp. AN3 (assembly GCF_054653495.1). Classification (NCBI taxonomy): domain Bacteria; kingdom Bacillati; phylum Actinomycetota; class Actinomycetes; order Propionibacteriales; family Nocardioidaceae; genus Nocardioides; species Nocardioides sp. AN3. The sequence goes on along the minus strand of NZ_BAAIGC010000017.1, from coordinate 14,413 downwards.
GTGGTCATCCCGCTCGCCTCGGTCGAGAGCGTCGCGGTCCGGCAGGTGCTGGCCGTCTGGGCGGACGGCCGCCGCTACGTCAACGCTGCGATCGGGCGCACGTTCCGCGAGATCAACCGCCAGCGCCGGGGCGCGGGCACCGTCGAGGACGTCCCGAGCCGCGAGCTCAAGTACGCCGACCACGTGACCACCATGATCACCGACCGCTCCCGCACGGCCCGCCGTGACGGCGCGCCGATGGGACCGGTGCGGCGGGAGTGGGCGTGGCTCGAGCTCGCTCTGCTGGTCGCGCTCGTGGTCGCCGAGATCGCCGCCCTCCTCCTGATCTAGCCACCTCAGATCCCGGCCGCTGCCTTGATGTCGACGCGGATCGCGTCGAGCCGTCCGACGGCGGCGATCCGTGCGGCGTCGACGGCGGTGGATCCTGAGCCTGTCGACGGATCCTCCGTCTCGACGGGCACGACGACCTCGAGATAGCACTTCAGCTTGGGCTCGGTGCCGCTGGGGCGTACGACGACCCGGGCGCCGCCCTCGAGGCGGTAGCGGAGTCCCTCGGTGGGGGGCAGGTCGGCCGACCCGAGGGCGAGGTCGTCGACGCCCTCGACCGCGAGGCCCCCGATCGTCGTGGGAGGCGCCGAGCGCAGTCGTGCCATCGCGGTGGCGATCTCGTCGAGGTCGGTGACGCGGACCGAGAGCTGGTCGGTGGCGTGCAGGCCGTGCGCCTCGGCGATCTCGTCGAGCAGGTCGACCAGGGTGCGGCCCTCGGCCTTGAGTGCCGCCGCCAGCTCGCACAGCAGCAGCAGGGCCGAGATGCCGTCCTTGTCCCGGACATGGTCGGGGTCGACGCAGTAGCCCAGGGCCTCCTCGTAGCCGAACACCAGCCCCGGGACCCGACTGATCCACTTGAAGCCGGTCAGCGTCTCGGCGTACGGCTGACCGGCAGCGGCAGCGAGCTTGCCCAGCAGCGTGGAGGAGACGATGGAAGCGGCGTAGGTGCCCTTGATGCCGCGGGTCAGGATTGCAGCGCCGAGGAGCGCGCCCACCTCGTCGCCGCGCAGCATCCGCCAGCCCTGCGGCCCGTGGCCCAGGAAGGGCACGGCGGCCGCGCACCGGTCGGCGTCCGGGTCGTTGGCCACGACGAGGTCGGCGCCGGTCTGCGAGGCCAGCGCCATCGCGAGATCCATCGCACCGGGCTCCTCCGGGTTGGGGAAGGCCACGGTGGGGAAGTCGGGATCCGGCTCGGCCTGGGCGGCGACCACGCGAGGAGTCGGGAACCCGGCCGCCTCGAGGACCTGGATGGTCAGGTCGCCGCCGACGCCGTGCAGGGGGGTGTAGACGATGGCGAGGTCGCGGGGACCGTCGCCGGCGAGCCGGACGACCGAGCTGAGGTAGCGGGTGAGGATCGACTCGTCGAGCACGCGGCCGCCGTCACCTCGGGCGACGTCGCTCATCGGCCCGACGGCGGCGATCCGTGCCGCGATGTCGGCATCGGCCGGCGGCACGATCTGAGAGCCGTCGCCGAGGTAGACCTTGTAGCCGTTGTCCTGGGGCGGGTTGTGACTGGCGGTCACCATCACGCCCGCGGAGCAGCCCAGCGCCCGGATCGCGAAGGCGAGCACGGGAGTCGGCAACGGTCGCGGCAGGACGAGCGCGCCGAAGCCGGCCCCGGTCATGACCTCGGCGGTATCACGGGCGAAGACGTCGGAGTTGTGCCGAGCGTCGTACCCGATGACGACGGGGCCGGTGGCGCCGGCCTCGCGCAGGTACGCCGCCAGGCCGGCCGCCGCGCGGGTCACGACGACCCGGTTCATCCGGTTCGGGCCGGCCCCGAGCGCGCCGCGCAGCCCGGCGGTGCCGAACTCCAGCGGCCCGGAGAACCGGTCCTCGAGGTCGGCGACGCTTGCGGCATCGCCGGCCTCAGCCGCCTCGACCAGAGCCGCCAGCTCCGCGCGGGTCTGCGCGTCGGGGTCGTCGGCGAGCCAGTCCCGGGCCTTGGCGAGCACGTCGGTCATGCTCGAACGCTAGCGACCCGGCCACGAAGTCGCACCGCAGTCGCGGCGGAGGGCTGGTGAGGTGCGGCGGAGGCGCCACGTGCGGCAGGGACGTCGGTCCGGGGGGGCCGTCAAGCATCATGGAGCCGTGTTCTCGTTCCGACAGCACGCGTGGGTGCCGGCCGCGCCAGGAGCCGTGCGCGACGTGCTGGTCGACCTCGAGCACTACCCGCAGTGGTGGCCGCAGGTGGTCGCAGTCGCCTCACTCGGCCCCGACGACGCACGGGTGCTGTGCCGCTCGACGCTGCCCTACACCCTCGACCTGGTCATGCACGCCGTCAGCCGCGAGCTGCCGGTGCTGGAGGTCGCGCTCGCGGGCCACCTGCGCGGCTGGGTGCGCTGGCGCCTCGCCGCCAGCGACGGCGGGACGAGTCTCGACCTGGCCCAGGAGGTCACCGTGCACGGCGTCCTCGCGCCGTTCGCCGGTGCGCTCAGCCCTCTCGCGCGCTGGAACCACCGGCGGATGATGGCCAGCGGCCTCGCCGGTCTGAGGGCCCGAGTCACGCAGTGAGCTCGAGACACGCAGTGGGCCCGGGTCTCGCAGTGAGCCCCGGTCACGCAGTGAGCTCGGCGGCCGGCTCCTCGAGGGCGGCACGCGCGGTGTAGGCGATGTAGAGGTCGATCTTGTGGTCGATCGCGACGAGATGCGCGGTGACCTCCGCCAGGTCCGCGAGCACCCGCTCGCGATGTGCCTGCAGCAGCGCCAGTCGAGCGGCCTCGTTGCCGTCGCCGGCACGCACCAGGGCGGCGTAGCGCCGGATGTCGCGGATCGGCATGCCGGTGGCCCGCAGCCGGGTCACCATCTCGATCCAGCCCAGGTCGTCGTCGGTGTAGCGGCGGTGACCGCTGGCTGAGCGTCCGACGGGGCGCACCAGCAGGCCGTCGCGCTCGTAGTAGCGCAGCGTGTCGGCGGAGAGGCCGCTGGCCTGGGCGGCCTCGGCGATGCTCAGGCTCACCCGATCGACTCTACGCGGCACCCGGAGCGGTTCCAGGAGCGGTTCCAGGAGCGGCGCCAGGAGCGGCGCCTGCCCTCACAGCCGCGGCACGAGCCGGCTCAGCAGGTCGCCCATCCGGGTGGCCGCTGCCCGGCCCGCCTCGAGGACCTCCTCGTGGTTGAGCGGCTGGTCGCTGATGCCGGCGGCCGCGTTGGTGACCAGGCTGATGCCGAGCACCTCCATGCCGGCCTCGCGGGCGGCGATCGCCTCGAGCGTGGTGCTCATGCCGACCAGGTCGCCGCCGATGATCCCGGCCATCCGCACCTCGGCCGGCGTCTCGTAGTGAGGGCCGGGGAACTGCACGTAGACGCCCTCGTCGAGGCTGGGGTCGAGGTCGCGGGCGATGGCCCGCAACCGGGTGCTGTAGAGGTCGGTGAGGTCGACGAAGTTCGCCCCGACCAGCGGCGAGGCGCCGGTGAGGTTGATGTGGTCCTTGATGAGCACCGGCGTGCCCGGCGCCCACGCCGGGTCGAGCCCGCCGCAGCCGTTGGTGAGCACCAGCGTGCGGCAGCCGGCCGCAGCCGCCGTCCGGACGCCGTGCACGACGGCCGCGACGCCCTTCCCCTCGTAGAAGTGCGTCCGGGAGAGGAAGACCAGCACCCTGCGCTCGCCGACGCGGATGCTGCGGATCCTGCTCGAGTGACCGGCGACCGCCGCGGCTGAGAAGCCCGGCAGGTCGGTCGTCGCGATCTCCACGACGTTGCTCGCGTCCCCGCCGGCGAGCATCTCAGCGGCCGGCAGCCAGCCCGAGCCGAGGACCAGGGCGAGGTCGTGCCGCTCGACGCCGGTCGCGTCCGCGAGCGCAGCGGCCGCCTGCTCGGCCAGGGCGTAGGGAGACGGGTCGTGCGAGGTCGCGGTCACCCGCGTCAGCCTAGTGTCCCCGATGTCTCGGAACTCAGAGTCCGGTGGAGCGGCACGGCCGGCGACGCAGCTCCGACACGTAGTCCTCCGGCGCGTCGGCCGCCTCGGCCGCAGTCGCGATGGTGCCCAGCAGATGGGCGGACGGCAGACCACCCTCGTAGGCGTCGAGGACGTAGGTCCAGGCGACGACGTCGCCGGTCAGCGTGTTCACCCGCACCTTGGTCTTGCGGTAGAGGCCGGTGTCGGCGGACTCCCACTCGTCGAGGCTGTGCTCGTCGGGCTCGGTGACGTCGTAGATCGCGACGAACACCTGGCCGAACGGGTCCTGCACGAGCGTCGGGAGCGCGCCGTCCCAGCCGTGCTCCTCGCCGCCGAAGGTGAGCCGCCAGCCGATCAGCCAGCCGGTCGTCTGCAGCGGCGAGTGCGGGCACCGCTCACTCATGAGGGCCGGGTCGAGGTTGGTCCCGTAGGCGGCGTACGACGTCACGCGCGTGAGGCTACGCCAGAGTGCTCAAGGCGACATCCGGAGCCGCGCCGGCGCGGTCTAGGCTGACCTCTGTGACCCACTTCGATGTCCTCGTCCTCGGCGCCGGCCCCGGTGGCTACGTCGCCGCCATCCGTGCCGCTCAGCTCGGCAAGTCCGTCGCCGTCGTGGAAGACAAGTACTGGGGCGGTGTGTGCCTCAACGTCGGCTGCATCCCCTCCAAGGCGCTGCTGCGCAACGCCGAGCTGGCTCACGTGCTGACGCACGAGAAGGACAAGTTCGGCATCGAGGGCGACGCGTCGATGTCGTTCGGCCCGACGCATGCGCGATCGCGTCAGGTGAGCGCCAACATCGTCAAGGGCGTGCACTACCTGATGAAGAAGAACAAGATCACCGAGATCGACGGCTGGGGCACCCTGACCGGCCCGAAGGGGATCGACGTCAAGGGCAAGGACGGCGCCACGTCGTCGTACTCCTTCGACAACCTCATCATCGCCACGGGCGCCACCGTGCGAAGCGTGCCCGGCGTCGTGCCCAACGGGCAGAACATCGTCACCTACGAGGAGCAGATCCTCACCGATCAGCTGCCGAGGTCGATCATCATCGGCGGCTCGGGCGCGATCGGCGTCGAGTTCGCCTATGTGCTGAAGAACTTCGGTGTGGACGTGACCATCATCGAGTTCCTCGACCGGATGGTGCCGACCGAGGACGCGGACGTCTCCAAGGAGCTGCTGCGCCATTACAAGAAGCTCGGCGTGAAGGTCCTTCTCTCGACCGCGGTGAAGGGCGCCGAGGACACCGGGTCCGGGGTCCGCGTGACGGTCGCTCCGGCACAAGGCGGGGACGAGCAGGTGCTCGAGGCCGACAAGTTCCTGGCCGCCTTCGGGTTCGCTCCGCGGGTGGAGGGCTACGGCCTGGAGAACCTCGGCGTGGAGCTGACCGAGCGCAAGGCGGTTGCGATCGACGAGCGCGGTCGCACCAACGTCGAGAACGTCTACGCGATCGGTGACTGCACCGGGAAGTTCATGCTCGCCCACGTGGCCGAGGCGATGGGCATCGTCGCGGCGGAGACGATCGCCGGCGCGGAGACGCAGGAGATCAACTTCGACATGGTCCCGCGGGCGACCTACTGCCAGCCGCAGATCGGCTCGTTCGGCTACAGCGAGCAGCAGGCCCGCGACTTGGGCTACGACGTCAAGACCGCGACGTTCCCGTTCTCGGCCAACGGCAAGGCCCAGGGCCTGGGCGAGGCGGTCGGCTTCGTCAAGGTCGTCGCCGACGCCCAGCACAACGAGATCCTCGGCGCCCACATGATCGGCCCCGACGTCACCGAGCAGCTGCCGGTGCTCACGCTGGCCCAGCAGTGGGACCTGACCGCCGACGAGGTCTCGCGCAACATCTTCGCGCACCCGACCCTGTCCGAGGCCGTCAAGGAGGCCATCCACGGCATCGCAGGCCACATGATCAACCTCTGAGGCAAGGCGTCACGGAGACGACCCAGCGGCGCCCCCACCGCAACCGCGGTGGGGGCGCTTGCCGTCATCGGCCGGGGGGCCGCCGGCGACGCAGGTTCCGGGGGAACCCGGACTGGGAGAACGCCCGGCGGATCAGCTCGTCCTCGATCCCGGTCAGCTGCTTGTCATAGTCGACGAGGTCGGTGCCGACGTCGTCTCCCGCGACGGCCCGGTCGGCGCACTCGCTGAGGGTCCGCCTCGTCTCCTGCATCGCGGTCAGCAGCTCCAGGTCGGACATGACCGCCCAGACGGCCGGGGCGGTGCCATCGATATCGTGCTCGTGACGCGGCGCGACGGGATGGAGCTCGCCCTCGCAGACGATGCCGAGGGCGACCCCGTCCTCGTCCGTCAGCACGATCGGCTGGTCGCCGTGGCTCATCTGTGACCCTCCTTGCACCTCGCCATGGATGCCATTGAGGGGCAGGGAGGGCGGCGGTGGTCGGCGGAGCGCACACGATCCCTCGCGTTGGGTAGGCGCCCCCATGCGTCGGGGTGGGCGGTCGAGGCCGCCTGCGTGCTCGCTGCAAGAATGAGCGCATGCCTAGCGTGGTGATCATCGGTGGCGGTCCGGGCGGCTACGAGGCGGCGCTGGTCGCCAAGCAGCTCGGCGCCGACGTGACCGTGATCGACCGGGACGGGCTCGGCGGGAGCGCGGTGCTGACTGACTGCGTGCCGAGCAAGACGCTCATCGCGACCGCCGAGGTGATGACCGACATGGCGTCGGCCTCCGAGCTCGGCATCAACTTCCACGACGCGGCGGGCGACGCGGCGACGAGCATCCGAGTCGACCTCGCGAAGGTCAACGGCCGCGTCAAGGCGCTCGCGGCCGCCCAGTCCGGCGACATCGAGGACCGCTTGGTCCGTCGCGGCATCCGCATCGTCAAGGGTGTCGGCAGGCTCGGCAAGGGCGCGGGACGCGGCGGCGGGGAGGTCGTGGCGGCGCACGTGGACGGGACGGAGGAGTCGGTCCAGGCCGACGCGGTCCTCATCTCGACCGGCGCACACCCTCGTGTCTTGCCCACCGCGCAGCCGGACGGCGAGCGGATCCTCACCTGGGAGCAGGTCTACGACCTCACCGAGACCCCGACGCACGTGATCGTGGTCGGCTCCGGCGTCACCGGCGCCGAGTTCGCCAGCGCCTACCTCGCCCTCGGCATCCCGGTCACTCTGGTCAGCTCACGCGACCGCGTGCTGCCGGGGGAGGACGCTGACGCCGCCACGGTGCTCGAGGACGTCCTCGAGCGCCGGGGGATGACCATTCTGGGTCGCTCGCGCATGCAGTCGGTCACACGCGACGGCGACACCGTGACCGTCACGCTGACCGACGGCCGCACGGTCACCGGGTCGCACTGCATCCTCGCGCTCGGCTCGATCCCCAACTCCGAGGGCCTCGGCCTCGAAGAGGCGGGCGTCCAGCTCGACGAGGGCGGCAACGTCGTCATCGACAAGGTCAGCCGCACGACGGCTCCGGGGGTGTACGCCGCCGGCGACGTCACCGGCGGCTTCATGCTGGCCTCGACCGCGGCGATGGCCGGCCGGATCGCCATGCGGCACTTCCTCGGCGACGCCGTCCAGCCGATGGACCTCAAGCAGATCGCGTCCAACGTCTTCACCTCGCCGGAGATCGCGACGGTCGGGTGGTCGCAGGCGTCGGTCGACAGTGGCGAGATCCAGGCGGACGTCGTCAAGCTCGACCTCAAGGGCAACCCGCGGGCCAAGATGCAGGGCATCCGCGACGGCTTCGTGAAGCTGATCGCGCGCCCCGGCACCGGCGTCGTCATCGGCGGCGTGGTGGTCGGCCCCCGGGCGAGCGAGCTGATCCACCCGCTCAGCCTGGCGGTGGCGGCGAACCTCACGGTCGACCAGGTGGCCAACACCTTCACCGTCTACCCGTCGCTCAGCGGCTCGGTCGCCGAGGCGGCCCGGCGGCTGCACCAGGTCTGAGTGACGCGCAGCGGGGCATGATCGCCTGAAACCTGGACATGCGCACGGCGACACGCCGTAGACTCCCGGGAGTTCTCAACTTTCCCTGGAGTCACACATGTCACGCAGCTGGGCCGCCGGGCCTCTTGCGGCGGCGATCACCACCGTCGCCGCGATCACCGCGCCCGCGGCGGGAGCCGCACCGGTGCCGGCGGCCGAGCCCGCGGTCGTCGTACCGGCTGGTGGGTCCCTCTCGCTGACAGGCCACGGCTTCGGCCACGGCCGGGGGATGTCGCAGTACGGCGCCGAGGGCGCCGCTCGCCAAGGGCTGTCGTCGTCACAGATCCTCGGGTTCTACTACCCGAGCACGAGCCTCGCTCGCGTCGGCGGCGCCATCAGCGTCCGCATCTCGGCGGACACGACAGCCGACACGGTGGTGGCCGCGAGCAGCGGCCTCGGCGTGCGCGTGGTGGGTCAGCCCTCGCAGACGTGGTCGGTCTCGGCCCTGCAGCGTGCCGCGACCCGCTGGCGGCTCAAGCCGATCTCCGCGACGCGCACCGCGTTGGCGTCCCTCGTGCCCGGTCACGGGTGGACGCGCGCCAAGGTGCTCACCGGCACCACGGAGTTCTTCGCAGGGGCGGCGCCGATCACGCTCTATGTCCCGGGAGGGTCAGCCGTCTACCGGGGCGCGGTGCGCAACGCACCCGGGCCTGGGGGAGGACTGGATCGCGACACGGTCAACGTGCTCGGGCTCGAGGACTACGTGCGGGGCGTGGTCGCGCGCGAGATGCCGTCGAGCTGGAGCGCCGCTGCGCTCCAGGCGCAGGCTGTCGCGGCCCGCACCTACGCGGCCTACGAGCGGGCACACGCGCCCACAGGCCGGCCCTACCAGACCTGCGACAGCACCGCCTGCCAGGTCTACGGCGGTGTCGGTGCGCAGACGCGGGCGACGGACGCGGCGGTCGCGGCCACGGCCGGCCAGACGCTGACGTACGCCGGCAAGCCGGCCTTCACCCAGTTCAGCTCCTCCGATGGCGGATGGACCGTGCGCGGATCGATCGCCTACCAGGCGGCGAAGGCCGACCCGTACGACGCGTGGGCGGGCAACCACGTCCATGACTGGACGGTGAAGGTCGCCGCGACCAAGATCCAGGCGGCGTGGCCGGCCATCGGCACGCTGACCGGCGTGCAGGTGCTCTCGCGCGACGGCAACGGCGACTGGGGCGGCCGGATCAACACTCTCCGGCTCACGGGCAGCAAGGGCAGCATGACGGTGGACGGGACCGACTTCCGGATGAGGCTCGGCCTGCGCTCGACCTGGTTCAAGATCGGCTGAGGCACCGACCGCGGCCGGACGTCATGCGAGCTGGCTGTCTGAGCAGCCAGCTCGCATGACGTCTCTGCCGAGGTCAGCCGACGACAGTCGCCGCACTCAGCGCAGCACGAGCAGGAGGTCGCCTCCGTCGACGGCTTGGGTGTTGGCGAGGGCGAGTCGTTCGACGGTGCCGTCGAGGGGGGCGGTGATGGCGGCCTCCATCTTCATGGCCTCGATGGTGGCGAGGACATCGCCGGCGTGGACCTTGTCGCCGACGGCGACGGTGATGGTGACGACCCCTTGGAAGGGTGCGGCGATCTGGCCGGGGACGGCTGGGTCGGCCTTCTCGGCGGCAGCGGCTTCGGCCTCGACGGAGCGGTCGCGCACGGCGATGGGCCGCATCTGGCCGTTGATGGTGCACATGACCGTGCGATAGCCGCGTTCGTCGGGCTCGCTGATGGCCTCCACGCCGAGGTAGAGCTTCTTGCCCTCCTCGATCGCCACGGCGTGCTCCTCGCCGAACCGGAGGCCGTAGAGGTATTCCAGGGTGGGCAGCACGGACACGTCGCCCCACTTGGAGCGGGCCTCGGTGAACTCGCGGGTCGGGCCGGGGAAGAGCAGCCGGTTGAGTGTGCCTCTGCGGTCCTCCTTGAGGCCGGCCTCGTCCTCGGGGGAGAGCTCCTCGGCCGGCGGGGTCCAGGAGCGGCCCTGGATGGCCTTGGTGCGGAAGGGCTCGGGCCAGCCGCCGGGCGGGTCGCCGAGCTCGCCGTGCAGGAACCCGATCACGCTGGCGGGGATGTCGTAGGAGGTCGGGTCGGCGGCGAAGGCCTCGGGGTCGGCGCCGGCCGCGACCAGGGCCAGGGCGAGGTCGCCGATCACCTTCGAGGAGGGAGTCACCTTGGGGATGCGGCCGAGGATGTCGTTCGCGGCGGCGTACATGTCCTCGATCTGCTCGAACTTCTCCCCGAGCCCCAGCGCGATGGCCTGCTGGCGCAGGTTGGAGAGCTGGCCGCCGGGGATCTCGTGGCGGTAGACCCGACCGGTCGGGGCGGGAAGCCCCGACTCGAAGGGGGCGTAGACGCGGCGGGTGGCCTCCCAGTAGGGCTCCAGCGCGTTCACGTTCGCCAAGGACAGGCCGGTCTCGCGCCCGCCGTTGACGCTGGAGTGGTCGGTGGCCGCCACCAGGGAGGACAGCGGCGGCTGGCTGGTGGTGCCGGCCATCGCCGAGCAGGCCGCGTCGACGGCGTCGACACCGGCCGCGATGGCGGCGGTCAGGGTGGCAAGCTGCCCGCCGGGGGTGTCGTGGGTGTGCAGGTGGACGGGCAGGTCGAACCGGTCCCGCAGCGCGGTGACGAGCGTGTGCGCGGCCGGGGCACGCAGGAGGCCGGCCATGTCCTTGATGGCCAGCACGTGGGCGCCGGCCTCGACGATCTGCTCGGCCAGGCGCAGGTAGTAGTCGAGGGTGTAGAGCTTCTCCTCCGGGCTGGACAGATCGCCTGTGTAGGACATGGCGACCTCGGCGATCGCGGTGCCGGTCTCGCGGACCGCGGCGATGGCGGGCGCCATCTGGTTGACGTCGTTGAGGGCGTCGAAGATGCGGAAGACATCGATGCCGGTGGCGGTGGCCTCTTCCACGAACGCGCGGGTCACGGACGTCGGGTACGGGGTGTAGCCGACGGTGTTGCGGCCGCGCAGCAGCATCTGCAGGCAGATGTTGGGCACCGCCTCACGCAGCTGGGCGAGCCGCTCCCAGGGGTCCTCGGAGAGGAACCGCAGGGCGACGTCGTAGGTCGCGCCGCCCCAGCACTCCAGCGACCACAGCTGCGGGGTCAGCCTCGCGACGTGCCCGGCGACCTGCAGGAGGTCGCGGGTGCGGACCCGGGTGGCCAGCAGCGACTGGTGGGCGTCGCGGAAGGTGGTGTCGGTGACCGCCACGTTCTTCTGGGCGCGCAGCTCGGCCGCGAACGCCTCGGGCCCGACCGCGAGCAGCCGCTGCCGGGTCCCGTCGGGTGCCGGCGTCTCCAGCGACAGGGGCGGGAGCTTGGTGGCGGGGTCGAGGGTGACCGGCGCCGGACCGTGGGGCTGGTTGACGGTCACGTCGGCCAGGTAGGTCAGAAGCCGGGTGCCACGGTCGCCCGAGGAGCGGGCGGTGAGCAGGCCGGGGTGGGTCTCGATGAAGCTGGTGGTGATCCGCCCCGACTCGAAGTCGGGGTCGTCGAGCAGGGCCTGGAGGAAGGCGATGTTGGTGGCCACGCCGCGGATGCGGAACTCGGCCACGGCGCGGCGGGCGCGGCGTACCGCGTCGGCGAAGGTGCGGCCCCGGCAGGTCAGCTTGGCCAGCATCGAGTCGAAGTGGGCGTTGATCTCGGCACCGGAGTAGGTGGTCCCGCCATCGACGCGGACCCCGGCCCCGCCCGGGGAGCGGTAGGTGGTGATCACACCGGTGTCGGGGCGGAAGTTGTTGGCCGGGTCCTCGGTGGTGATCCGGCACTGCAACGCCGCACCGCGCAGCTTCACGCTCTCCTGGGACAGGCCCAGGTCGGCCAGGGTCTCACCAGAGGCGATCCGCATCTGGGCCTGGACCAGGTCGACGTCGGTGACCTCCTCGGTCACGGTGTGCTCGACCTGGATGCGGGGGTTCATCTCGATGAAGACGTAGTTGCCGGCAGGGTCGAGCAGGAACTCCACCGTGCCCGCACACGAGTAGCCGATCTCGGTGGCGAACCGCACCGCGTCGGCGCACATCCGCTCCCGCAGCTCCTCGGGCAGGTTGGGAGCCGGGGCGATCTCGACGACCTTCTGGTGGCGCCGCTGGACCGAGCAGTCCCGCTCGAACAGGTGCATCACGTTCCCGGCGCCATCAGCCAGGATCTGGACCTCGATGTGGCGCGGCTCGACCACGGCCTGCTCGATGAACACCGTCGGGTCGCCGAAGGCGCCCTCGGCCTCCCGCATGCAGGTCTCGACCGCCTCGCGCAGGGTCGCGGAGTCGGGGCCGGGCTCGTCCACGCGGCGCATGCCGCGACCGCCACCACCGGCGACAGCCTTCACGAACAACGGGTAGCGCAGACCCTCCGAGGCCGTCACCAGCTCCTCGACATCGGTCGAGGGCGGGATCGAGGCCAGCGTCGGCACCCCGGCGGCCTTCGCGGCCGCGATCGCCCGGGCTTTGTTGCCGGTCAGGGTCAACACCTCGGCCGACGGGCCGATGAAGGTGATCCCGGCATTCGCGCACGCCTCCGCCAGGGCCGGGTTCTCCGAGAGGAACCCGTAACCGGGATAGACCGCGTCCGCGCCCGCCTGCAGCGCGGCCTGCACGATCGCCTCCGGATCCAGGTAGGCACGCACGGGATGGCCATGCTCCCCGATCTCATAGGCCTCATCGGCCTTCAACCTGTGCTCCGAGCCACGATCCTCATAGGGATAGACCGCCACTGTCTTCGCACCGAGCTCATAGGCCGCGCGGAAAGCTCGGATCGCGATCTCTCCACGGTTGGCCACCAGGACCTTCTTGAACATGGGCGACACGCTATCGGCGCGGGAAGTTACTGGTCAGTCGGCTGTCTCATGGCGGACGATTCACGCGCTCGGGATCCGTCAGTAGCCGCCCGGCGGCGGCACCATCTCGCCCCGCACGCCGAGGAGCCGGATCGGGCGTGGGTCGCCGAGCCGGTCGAGCAGCGCGAGGGCCGTCGCGGCGATCACCTCGACGTCGTCCGTCGGCTCGGCGAGCTTGCGACTCCGGTTCGTCGTGAAGAACGGCGCGAACCGGACCTTCAGATGGACGCGCTGGCAGGGGCGTCCCTCGCCGCGCAGATCGTCGATCACCTGGGTGGCGAGAGCGTGGATCGCCGCCACGATCTCGTCGCGCTCGACGAGGTCGTGCTGAAAGGTGGTCTCGCGCCCGTGGGCCCGCGCGACCCACGGCGTGGGATCGACCGTCGTCCGGCCGCCGCCGCGGCCGAGGCGCCCGTAATGCGGGCCCATGGTCGGCCCGAACTCCTCGACGAGGGAGGGGTCGTCGGCATGGGCGAGGTCGGCGACCGTGCGGATCCCGAGGGCCTCGAGCCGCCGGGCGATGCGCGGCCCGATGCCCCAGACGGCCTGCGTGGGTCGGGGACCCATGATGCTCATCCAGGTCTCCCGCGTCAGCGCGGAGGTGCCTCGTGGCTTGCCGAACTCCGTGGCGATCTTCGCGCGCGTCGTGGTGTCGCCGATGCCGACGGAGCAGTGCAGACCGCTCGCCGCGAGCACGTCGGCCTGGATGCGACGGGCCACGCCCTCCGGGTCGTCTGTCTCGACGCCGACGAAGGCCTCGTCCCATCCGAGCACCTGGACGGTCGCGCCCGGCAGGGCGCGCAGGGTGTCCATGACGACCTCCGAGGCAGCCTCGTAGACCGGTCGATCCACGGGCAGGAAGACGGCGCCGGGACAGCGCCGGACTGCGAGCTTGAGCGGCATCCCGGACCGGATGCCGAACTCGCGGGCCTCATACGACGCCGTCGACACCACGGCCCGCTCTGTCGGGTCGCCCCGTCCCCCGACGACCACGGGCTGGCCGGCGAGCTCGGGGCGCCTGAGCACCTCGACCGCCGCGAGGAACTGGTTGAGGTCGACGTGCAGGATCCACGAGGTCACGTCACCATCCTGGCGCGGAGGTTCGGCTTGGTGGGTGAGATCGTGCGCGGCGCCTGTCTTCGCGCCCGTCTTCGTGCCCGGCGCCGAGGCACGGTCGCGGGTCGGCTCGGCGCGGTGCAGACTGGCGCCGTCGGTGCGAAGGAGGTCCCGGAGGTGGCACATCATGGCGAGCTGCGGGGCGCGCGCCCCTTCGCGCCGTGGCATCTCGTGCCGTGGCTCGTCGTCGGCACGCTCGCCGGCTTCGGCGTCCTCGCGCTGCTGACGATCGGGCCGCTGCTCCTGCTGGCCGCAGGGTTGGTCGGTGTCGGGTGCCTGCTTCTCAGGCTGGTGAACCGGTCGATGGCGGCGATCCCGATCGGCCTTGCCATCGCGATCCTCTACCTGGCGCTGATCAACAAGGACGGTCCGGGGACGGTGTGCGACGGCCACGGCAGCTGCACCGAGGAATGGTCACCCTGGCCGTTCATCGCCGCCGCCGCCCTTCTCGTCGTGGCCGCGGTCGCCATCTGGCGTCTCTCTCCGCGCATCGCCGCCGTCGTGTTCCCGCCGTCGGGCCGGGCGGACGGATAGCTGACCTGGTGGCCGCCGAGCGCCGCCCCGGGCGACCCGGTGACGACGATCGGCGGCGCGGG